>CAZRNR010000010.1:0-49513 GCA_964601505.1 uncultured bacterium
CCAACATTTCCTCCTTTCAGAGTCATTGTATGTTCTACTCCAGAGCTTCTGAAACTTAAAAAATCACCATTAAAATCATAAAGAATAGAACCTCTGTTCTGTGCTGAATTGTTGGTAAACCATACCCTTTGTCCTGGTCCTCCATAAAATTGTAAGCTTGGATAGCATCCTGTATTCTTTATAATAACAACTGGGTCTGCTCCCTCTCCCTCAATAAGAAGCTTTGCTGAACAAACATTAGTAGTCCCTATTCCAACTCTCCCGTCCCCAGTAAGAAAAGGTTGCACTCTCGTTTTACTTATCCTTCCGTTCGCGAATGTATATCTCCCTCTCTCCCCATCCTCAAGGACCATTACAGTTCCTGGAGGCTGACTTCCATCATATGGAGACCATTCCGATGGAGGCACTTCCTGCCATGACCCCATATTCTGGACGGTCTTGAAAAGAACATCAGAAATCCAATGAGCATTAGACCAAAGCCACACCTCAAGCGTATTTTGATTACACGCTATAGCAATCTTAATTCTTGGATGACCAGTTGTTGCTATAGGTTGTATATGAACATTTACTGATTCTCCAGAGTAGGCAGATACATTTACCAGAAACATTCCATGTGATGGATAGTTATAATCATGTCTTGAATACACATAGAAGGATAATGAAGCTATAGCTCCAAAATCCAGCCTATATATTCTATTCCAGTAGAGATGTAAGTTGCTTCCATCCCACCAATAATTACAACTTATCCTATTCCATCCAAGAACATCAGAATGTCTCGCAACCCACCTTCCATATATTGAGGCATCTATGGGAGACCTATTTCCATCAACACATCTGAACACATCTATATATCTTGAATTCTGACTCTTCCTTTCCTCTATCATCAAACACCCATCTCCCTCATTTATTGCTATCCCCGCCTCCCCAGTCCAGTTCTGCGGTGCTCCGTTATTTATTTCTATAATGTTATCTCTTACAACAAGGTTCCGTGTGCATATATAGGACGTATTCCCATATACCATAAGGTCTCCGCATACAACCAAGCTCCCACAAAACCTTCCGCTCCCGTATTCATTCACACAGAACACATTTCCCTGTGAGGAATAAAGGTTCATCACCCCCTGTTCAAGAACCTCCCATCTCACGATATTATCTGTGATATACTGGAATTTCCCATTATTTCTATCCACATAAACCTTATCTGTTGAAGATTGTTGCCCTGTCTGGTCTGTATCATAAACCTCCTGGTGCCTTGATACCGATAGCTTTATTGGGGAATACCATCTTGGACAGGTCTTCTCCTTTTCCTTTATATCCGCTACTGTCTTTAGAACACAGGATGAGAACTCCCTGATGTTAAACAGTCTTGGTTCTTGAGAATCTATAGGATTCAAATTCCCATTCTGATAGAACAGAAGTTCGTATCTTGGAGTGAAATCAGTCCCATTTAATATCCCTACAACAAGCTCATCATCCAATACATTATCTTTAACCTCTATGCGATAAGTTCTTATATACTCATAAACTGGACATAATCTATGAGATTCTGAACAAGACTGTGGGTCAAAGAATACCCTACACTCATACTGGCTTGAATCAGGAAGCAAAGGAGGTCTTGGAACTGCGACTACATACCAAGTCCCTGTTCCTGTTATGTTCGCCTCTGCCTGGTAGTCAGAATAAGCTGGAACTATAATCTTCCCCTTCGAATACCCATACAGGTTCTTAACCTTAATCTTATTCAGAACCGTATCTACACAAACCTCAGGGGCCCTCCCAAACAAGAACGGCTTCCCTCTTCCCTCCGCTATCGCAGAGAGAATAAGCTCATCAAACTCATAAGCAAACTTGGATATTCTCTCAATGTCTTGACTCTCAAGTCTCTCAAACCCATAGAATACTGGTTTTCTTCCACTCATATAATTATAACTTTAAGCTATAGTGATACTAGCTGGAGATTGACCTGTATATTTCCAACCCTTCCAAGATACCCCTGATTTACAACAACCTCCCCTGAGCTTGTATTATTCACAATTACATCAGCAGAATAGACATCCCTGACTCCCATAACTGCAGATACCAGTCCTGATATCTGAACATTCTCTGACACCTTGAGTTTTAAGAAATAATCTGTAATAGCAGACTTTATATCACTCTCGACCTCCTGAAGACTTCTTGAAAGAGATACATACCTCGCATTAACCACAACATTCATAAAAACAGTATTAGCAGGGACTACATATACATATACTCCAGCAGGTCTATACTGGTCTATAATCTCCTGACACTTGGGAATAAGCCCATAATAAGCTCTATACTTTATCTCTACACTATCCCCCTGCGACCTTGGAGGATTGAACCTTATCAGACCGCTTGGATACCTCACAAAATAGTGTTGATTCTCAGAAAGTGAAGAGTTATTAACCCTCACCTCAACTGACCCCATAACCAAAGACTTATGAGGAAGCCTGAAATAAATCATTCCATTTTCTGGAACTGTAAATGTCAGAGTATATTGCCTGAAACTCTGAGACAAAGTCCCTGACCCGTCATCCACATAAACAAGAACCGTAGCAGTAAGAAAATCCTCCACAATATCATAAGACACAACAGACTTCCCCTCAAAATTCGCAAGAGATACAGCATACTCCAAAGACTTCACTGTCCCCCTTGTCAGAGACTGCCAGTAAGCTTTTATCCTCCTCCTGAACTCCTCATCCGTCTCCCTATCCCTCCCACCTCCCATCGGAGTTATATTCTCCACCTTCTTGACCTCGGGAATAACCTCCGCCAAAACCTTAACCTTCCCCACATCTTGATTATACTCCTTCCCTCCCTTCTCCGCAACACATATTCCGTCCACTACATAATTCCCATTATCATCCTGTGAGACATTTCCCCCAACCTGAATAAGAATATCCTTCTGAAGAATGTATCTGTAAGGGTTTCCAGTCTCAAACGGATCAGTAGATACAAAAGTCCCAGCAGGAATATAAATATCCCTCAAAGCCCTCCCACTCTGGTCCACAACATCCTCCGATATAAAGAACCTCACTACCCCCTGAGCCTTCACCTCCTTTATCCTCTCCATCCCAAACTCCAATGCCCTCTTATCAAGTAATTCCCCACTGGCTGTATCAAGAGTAAATCCCGTCAAACTCCTATACATTTGAGTGTAAATATCATATATCTCAAACGCTATAAGCTCCGTCAGGACTGAAGCAAATGAACCTGGGTCATAGGTGAAATTCACGCCAAGCCTTGAGTTAAGCCTCTGCCTTACTTCATTTAAAATATCCTCATAGTTTTTCCCCTGTATCATACCACAACTACCTCTCCCTTTTTAGTCCTTACCTCTATTTCCGCCTCCCATCCATCTTCCCTCATCTTCCTCCCCCTTACAACAATCATATCTATAAAATCAAACGTAGCTTTCAATCTATCAATTACATCATCAATAGTATCTCCAAGGGCCACCCCAAAATCTGGAGTGAGAATATACGTATTCCTCTCTGTCCCGAAGAAATCCTTTATCCTCTCCCTAACAACATACATCCCCTCCTCAATATCAAAATCATACTTATCTTCAATTCTCCTCAAAACCACCTGCCCCTCTCTCAACATAAAATCTATAGCCACAGGTTCCCTCTTTGTTCTCTCACTACCTTCCTCCTCCTTTATCGCATACCCCGCTCTGAAATCCCCATACCTCGTCGCACCTATAATCCTTGGGTCCGACTGAACTGCACTCATAAGCTCCCTATCTATCTCCTTTTCCCTCTCTGACCTCTCTACCTTGGGAATCTCAATATCTCCCCCTTCTGGACTTCTCAAAGTCAATGGAGAAGGAAATACAGATTTCGCCTTCTCAACCCTAATACCAAAAGCCTCCCTCTCCTCATCCTTCACCCTTCCCCTGGCAATCATCCTCTCCCCCTCAGAAGCGGAAAGCATAACCGTCTGTATTATAACAGACATCTCTGGAGAACTCACACTCTGAGCCCTTTTTATCCCCTCTCTTAAAACCTCTATCCTCTCCTCACCCCCCGCTACCTTCACAAAATCTGATACCACCTTATAGCTCCCCGCAAGTCCCTCCTTCATTTTCCTGTCTTCCTCAACCCTATCTGACATCGACCTTATTCTCCCCTCAATAAACTTACTTTCACCCCTCACCAAAATCTCCTTAACCTCCTCCGATGAAAAACTCCCCACAAGCTTCCCCAAAGCATCTGTAAAATCCTCCCACTCCCTAAGAATCTTGAGCCATAATCCTTTTAGTGATGATGAAACCTTTGGAAGAAGCTCTGATAACGACAAAACCTGAGAGGTAATACCCCTCAAAGACACAAACTGTCCTAAAATAGAAATCGCACTCCTTATCACACTCCCAACCCCAAGCACTACCTTGAGAACATCAAGTGGCTTTATCTTCAACTTCTCTATCCTCTCCTCCGCTGACCCGAGAATCACAAGAGCAAGGCTGTATGAAAAAGTCAAAGGATTGGCCGAACTCTGAGTTATACTCACCCTCTCTGGAATAACCCAGTAGGCTACCTGAAACCTTGTATTCCTGAACTTCAATCTCACAGGTTTCCCTTCCTTCAGCTCCTGACTGAATTTGGCTAAAACCCCTATAAGCTTCACAATCTGCGCAAACCCCGTTATCTTCAGAAGGTCTGGAGTAATCAGCGACATAGCTTTTATAATCCTATAAGCATCCCCACCCCATCCAATCGAAGACAACCCCGTTATAAACTGTAAAACCTGTCCAAGCTCAAGTATCCCACGCGCCTGAACTGGAACCTTACCAGATAAAGTTATAGTTCCACCAGTTATCCCCCCAGAATCCACATAAACATTAAACGGAGTTATAGCTACAGAATTCGTAAATGTCAGCTCCGTATTAAACTCCTGAGGATTTGGTATAACCTCTATCCTACCCCAATCCTCCCACTTTACTCTCTCCCCAAATAAAGTCTGAACTATCTTATTTACGGATACCTTCGCCTGAGACTCCTTTGGGTCTACAACCTCAAGAATTATCCTGTCCCTTGTATCGAAATTTCCAAGAACCCTCTCCGCTTCCTTGGGATTCTGAAACCCCTTAATAAATACCGCCACATTACTTCGCCCTCACCCACCCCTCTATAAGCTCAAGAACCCTCAAAGCCTCGCTCTCTTCTATCCCCCCTCTCTCTCCAGTAAATGGGTCAAAAGACATTATTCTGATAGTATCCAAACTGACAACCTCAACAATGTAATATTTGTCAATCTCTGGATCTACAGTAATCATACTTCCAAGAATTCTCAAACCCTCGCTTATCTCAACATCCTTTATCTCCATCTATCAATACCCCCCATTAGATGGTCCTCACATAATCTATATTCCTGATAACCCCAAGCCACCTTGGATTGTAATACTTTGGAACTCCATAAAGAAGTATCATCCAGGGAATCGCTTGCCCTACCACAGGAAGAGGAACCCTAACAAGAGGAAGTAATCTTGAAAACACAAGACATTCCCTTGTAAAGTTCCCAACAACTGCAGTCTTTGAGTTCGGAAGAATTCTATTCGTATCCTCAAATGTTATCGTATTGTTCTGCTGTAAGGAAGAAGCTGGAATCACAGCAACAACCCCAAACCCAGATCTCCTACCATTACTCTCAATATCATTCCTGAATATCACATAAAACTGCGCTGGAATTGTTCCTTGGTTCACTTCGGTAATCGTTATCCTAATAGCCCTCGTTTCGTTGGCAGTAATCGAAACTGATGCAGTCTGCACTGGAGCGCTAAGCCCTCTTGTATTCCCTGCAACTACAGCATATTGAACCGAATTCCCTGCTACATTTCCTTTAGACCAATCGGCTGTCGTATTATTCGCAAATGCGGCATTAACAGTTATCTGTGGATTTGGAGCTTGATTGGATGTCGCTGTTGTTGAATATGTATATTGTGGTCTGAAAAGCGCATCAGGCCTGAACAACACAGTCCCTGCAATGGTATCAAACTGGGATATAAAGAAACCTGCCCCTATCCCTCCAGTCGCTGTAGGAATAAATACTCTCTGTTGCCCATAGTAGCTTTGAGTGAATTTCTGTATAACTCCAGATGGAGCGAATAACCTATTTATAGTTCCATACTGGTTGTAGATAACCTCCGCAAGATAAGACAAGGCTCTATCAAGGTCTATTCCTCCCCTCAGGTCATACACATTCTGAGGAACTTCTCTCTCCACTACAGATATAATTCCATCAAATTCCAAACCCTCCTGAGTAGAATTCCTCACCTTTTTCGAATCTCCCCAATACATAGCCCAAGTCCAATCAGCAAGTATCTTCATAATCCCGTTTGTTGTCTCCCTGCCTATAATATCTGGAACCAATTTCCTAACAAGGACAGAAGCAAGAGATACAGACCTAACAACCCCCATAAATTTAACAAAAGCTACCTTCCTTTCATAATCCCCAACTGATTCAATAGGAGTTTCAGTCTGACCTACAAACGATATCCCACCATCACTTCCATATCCTTTCAACAAGGTATATTCTTCAACAGTAGAATAAGCTATATCCTTCTCTATCTCCCTCCATAACACAAGATGCTGAGCTCTAAATGTGATGATATGCAGGGCCTTCTCAAGACTCTGCAACCTCAAGGCATCCCCTCCAGTATAGCTCGCTACATCCGTAGCATAGCTTGTCTGAAGTGCCTTCTTCAAATCCTCCACATCCTGTATAGGAGTGGAGCCATATATTGTATCATTACTTCCAAGATATTGATTTGCTAAACCCTCAAAGTCCATTACCTTACACCTCCATTCTTTTTAATTTCTTCAATTATAACCTTCTTCAAATTGTCTGACATCTTCCCTGTAAGATAAAATGTAGTTATCTCCTCATTTGTAAATCTATTATCCCCGTTCTTCGCAAGATTCTCTATAATTCTATCCACCACCTCTCCAGTCATCTTACTTGAATCCCCAATTGATACCACAGACTTTCTCGCAGTCGGAACTGAGTAATAATCATCAATCAGAGATTTCACAACCCTTATCTCCTCCTTAATATCCCTTATCTCCTCAATCTTACTCTCAAACCTATCAAGCTTATCCAAAACCTTTATCATAGCCTTAGCAAGGTAATAAAGTAGCTCAGATTTAACTGTTTGAGGTTCCTCCTCCTCTTCTTCTTCCTCTTCCTCCTCTTCTTCTTCCTCCTCCTCTTTTAAAGCTTTCTCTATAATTCTATCAAGCTCCTCGTCCTTTTCTTCCTCCTCCTCCTCCTCTTCCTCCTCCTCCTCGATATTCTCTTCTCCACCACTTTTAGCCTTCTTAACCGCCTTCGCATATTCCTCCTCTACCTTCTTTATAAGCTCATCAATCTCCTCATCCTCCTTCTCCTTCTCTCCCTTTTTCTCCTCCTCATCCTCATCCTCCTTACCCTCTACATTCTCAGCCTTCTGAAGTCTCTCATCCCAATCAAGCTCCTCAAATTCTCCAAGAGTTCCTCTCCTCTTACCAATAGCTTCTCCAATATTCCCAGAACCCTCCTCACCAGATACCACAGTTCCTTCTTCATCTTCTATCTCCTTCTCTACCTCCTCAAGAAGCTCCTCAATTCCTTTATCTTCCAGTTCCATAGTTATTATTATAATCCTTTTTACTCTGCATGTCCATTGCTCTTATTGTCAGGGGAGTCGTAAGTTTAGCAAGTTCCATCTCCTTTTCCCTTTCAAGATGAGAGACATATGTTGAATTCAAGGTTATATCTCCAGCAGGAAGAGGAGGAAGGTCCATCTCAGCTCTTATCTCGTTTATAGTCATAAAATCAAGACTCTTTATCCTCATATCAAGCTCCGTCAGTGCATCAAGTCTTTCTATTCCAACAAACTCAAACTCTATATCTGGAGAAAGCTTCCAAACGATATACTCATTTATAGCTTCAGCTATTGTATCTAAAATCCCATAAAGACCCCTGTCTGGATGATAAAGTATCTTCCTCTCCACAATACTTGAATCCCTATCCGCTGCAAGGTCCTTCCCTCCCCTTGATGGGAAATTTATAAGGTCTGGAGATATTTGAAATATAGCACAGGTGATATTGACAAGAAATGTAGTCCATTCCTGAAATGGCATATCTGTAGGTTTTGCTAATGCCTCGAACTTCAAATCCACACCCTCTGGAAGCCCGATAATAGGAATTTTCCACGCCCCCATAATTCCCATAAGCTGTGTCGCCCACATCCTTCTGAACTTCTCAATGAGATTCTGGTGCATATCAACCCCAGTTATTGTAAAATAACCCATAGGGGTAGCTCCAGACTGGAAGAACCTTATAGTGTATTCCTCCGCATAAAGAATACTCGTCACAATCCTCACAAGTGATTCTACCTCTGGATAACCATACCCTTGAACCTCTAAATCAGAGCGAGGATTTGCTACAACCCACGCCATTTCATCAGGTTCATACTCTGCAGTTATATTCCCCTCTACCACCTGATATATCCTCGTCGTTCCATCTGCTTTCACCTCAAACCTTATCGTAGAAGGGTCGACAGCAAAGAACTCAACAGGCTTCCCTTTTCTATTAAAGACTATCTCAAAGTTTATCTGGTCATAAACGAGCCTATCCCTTGTTATCTTCTTGAGGAATGTATGAAACTTATCTCTTAAAATCCCCTTCCTCCCATACTTTGATAATATCTCATCATCTCCGCAGAACTCTATAAACTTCTCGAGATATTCTATAAGCTTCTGCTCTGCTTGAGTCGGTTGCCTTCTTGGATTTCTGAGCCTTATCTGAAATCCTCTCTTGCCCTTGGAGTATCTGGCAGGTTTCCAGAAAGCCCCCACCTGATGTATTCTCGTTCTTATCACTGCATTCACTACAGAGACCCTTTCTGCTACCGACTTCAAGAGTTTATAAGCAAGTCCTGTAGGTTTATCCCTATCTGAGATTATATCTGTGAAGTATGTGGATACATAATACCCAATATCTCCAGTTGGCTGAACTAATGCTGACTTTGGAACTCCATCAAATTCCATCATAGAGATAAATTAACTACCCAATAACATCAAATAGTATATCTCCAAGAGGTTTCTCCTTCATCTCCAGAATTCTCTGCGGAGAGAAATTATCCCAAGGATTTTCTACCTCCTCTCTCCCCGTTATATCTACAGAATCCACAACGATATTCTCCTCAACACCCCTCCATATCTCAAACCCAAGCAAAGCATACCCGAAAGCGTGAATGTAATGGTCTTCTCCAACAGTGTCAAACTCATCCTCTCCCCTCTCATTCTTCACCCATATGAAGTTCTTAAAATGCCCAAGGAGTCCCTTAATCTTCTGAACATGCGGGAATATAATCCTTGAGTTCAGAATACTCTCACATACTCTTCTTAAAAGATACTGCCTCCCCACATTATACATCCACCTTATCTCCCTTGACTGCACTGGCTCTGAAAAAGCACCCCAAGACGTATTGGAATACCTCATCATCACAATGGGAACTCCTATATACTTTTTCAATATCCCCGCTCTATCCTTTCCATATCCAAAATCAACAACAACCCTCTTGACATCATAAGCCTTGAGATAATCCGAAAGCTTCTTTATAGACCCAAGAATGTTCATATCATCTACTGGAACCTGAAAGTAATCCACAAGCCTTATCGTTTCTCCCTTTCCCTTCTCAAGTATTACAACATAATTACTGTTCCCCCAATCTATCCCCGCTATCCTCAAACCCTCTACCTCCTTTGGTTCATCAAATGCTATAGATGAAGCTAAAGCTATTATCTTCTGCTCCAAAGACCTTGTAGATGAATACTTAACTGGAGCACCAAGAACATAATTATACCACTGTGCCTCATCCCCCATAGTTATCCTCTTCCTCATTATCTCCGATGCAGAAATCCAGGGAGCATCAAGCTGTGATATATGGAAGGAGGAAGAAGTCGCTGTAGGATATTCATCTACCCACTCCCATTTGGAGTTCAGAAGGTCCAAAACCCTCCCGCACCTCCTACACACCTTCTCAAACCTCAACTCCTCTATCACCTGCCTCTTACCGCTGAGAAGGTTTTCGAACTTATCCCAATCCCCATTTATATTCTTCGGATACTCAATATTCTGCCACTCCCCACACCTCTCACACTTCCAGAAGAACCTACTCCTTGTCCCCATCTTCCACTGAACATATATTCCAGAAAGCTCTGATGTCGGAGTTGATACATACCACTTAAACTTATACTGGGACGATGATAGAGATTCGTAAAAAGCATTCACTGATTCCTCCTTCATCCTGTCATACTCGTCAAGCACAAGACAGTCCACAGCCCTTGCCTCTCCCATATACGGAGAGAAGGCCGACTCAAAGAGTATGAAAGACCTGTTTTTAAACCCCCTTATTGACACGGACCAAGTTTCACTGTTTATCTCCCTTGACAATATCGGATTTTCTGTTATCGCTGGCTCATACCTCATCTTGGAGAACTCATATGCCTTTGACGATACAGGAAAGGCATAAACACATAAAACTCTGGGAGTATTAAGGCAGAAGTAAGTGAGCTTCCCGAGTATCACCTCCGATATTCCAAGTTGCCTTGCTTTCATCACAACTATTGTCTCTGGAAATGAGTTCAGAATTTGTATCTGAAATGGTCTATGATACAGGAAATTTCTGCTCTCTGCAGTAAATCTCCTCCCCTTTATAAACCAGTTCTTTCTCATCCACTCATAACAAGTCGGAATCATAGCTTGAGTATTCCTGATACCAAAGAACCAATAAAACCCCCTACTTTCTTCCCCGTATCTATAAGCTTTCTGAGAATCGAATTCACAGTCTCCACAACCCCATCTATCCCCTTCTCCTTATGCGCCTTGTTTATGTTCTCAAGAGCCTGATTGACAAAATCCTCCAACCCCTCTAGATTTACCTCCTTTCTCAAGAGAGAAAGTAAAACCCTCTTTTTATCCTCACCAACCACCCCTCTCATTGTGTTCTCAACATATATATAGATTGTCGGAAGAAGCTTGAGAATAAGCTCTTTTCTCTTCTCCCTATCATACTCTTCTGCCATCTCCTTTATTCTACCCAGAACCTCCCCTATCACTGGAAAAAATGACACAAGCTTGACAATAAACCTCCACAAAATGTCAATTCTCATAATTCTACCGATATGTGTATCCGCCAAGATTCTTATAACTAACAAGGTCAAAGATGAATAACTCAGTATCTCATCCATACTCTATAATTTAATCAATCACCGTTGCCGATGGAACTGAATACTTACTTCTCAATGTCCTCTCTATAACCTTGAGCTGTTCCAGATACATCCTTATTCTTGCTGAATATGCCGAATTCTCTGCAGATGAAGTAGTTCCTATACTCTGACTTAACCCCTCTATAGAAAGAGATATAGACGCAATTCCCGCTCCAAGAACTATATCTCCCAATATATTGAATATCTGTATCGATGCATTCATCCCGATGTAGTCTACAAGAAGCTTGTCTATAACCTCCATCCCAACTTTAGAGGTTATGAAAAGCATAGCAGGCATATAATTCATTCCCAACATCTGCGGAATATAGAAACTCCATATCTTTTCAATCGGAATATTGAAATACCCAGGTAATATCGGTAAAACCCACATTTCTCCCGTATGTCTATTGACTACTATCCAATCCTTCGGTATCTCACTAACCCGAGCATGCCCTATCATAACAGAAGCTTTCTTTATCTCAATCACTGGCCTGTTCCAAAGCTGGATATATACATAATGGGTCCAGTTGGTAAGAGTAAAATCGTGCTGCTCATCAACCTCTGCATGAAGTATCCTTATCTTGAACTCATTCTGAGCTTTGTCTATCCCCATCCCGATGTTGAACTCTATAACATCATTTGGAAGCCTGTTCCCAAACTGGTCCGTCAATGGTATTCCAAAGAAATATGTCTTTATAAGCCAAGCAGCCGTAAGGTCTGCAGGCGTTATCTCCACCGTAGCTGGGGTTCTCTCAACTATTCTATCCAACCTTATAACATTATCTTCTCTAAGTCCAATGGAATTCAAGGATAGATTTATCATAACGGAAGCAATACCCTCCTCTCTCCAACTACATCTGATTTTAAAACAGACCTCATAAACTTCAACTTATCCTTCTCGGGAGGATAAAGAAACTCTCCTCTTCCAAGAAGGAAATCGTTATAAGCTCTATACCCCAAATTCCCTGTCTGCCAAGAGTAATCCCTCAAAATGTTCTGAACCTTTGAATCAGATGAAAACTTCTCTGGCATCTTCTTCAGAACCTCCTCAGGTGTTTTTTCCCCAACCACCCCATATATATCCTCAAACATTCTCCCAACAATTCCTGGTATCTCATCCGCCCTTTTGACGATTTCATCCCTCCATTCTTTAACCATCAAGCCTATATGCTTGAGGTAATTCACTACAGAACTCAATATTCTATCCCTAAGTTCCCCATCTCCCTTCACAATATATAATGTTCCCTTCTTATCAATTGGCCTCCCAAATCTTATCAAATTCATATACACAAGAGGCTTGACCACCTGTTCAATCATAAATCATTATCCCCCCTTATAGCCCTTATTAAATCCATCTCATCTCTTATCTCCGACTTCTTCATAACATAACTTGTAGCCACCTTCATCAATTCCCTGAACTCTCGAGTTTCCATGATAAAGTCCTTCAGATTGTTGGGAGAAAGCTTTGATGGAATTCTCGATAAAATCCTATCCACAAGATTTCTATTGTTTTCTATCACCTCATCCACAACCTCCTTTACATTTACCTCCCCACGTATATTCTTCACGCCAGTCTCAATAACCTGCCTCAAAGCAACCTCCCCAAGAGATGTTTCCCTCTTCCAAGTCCCCTCTCCAGCAATTCTCTCGACAATCGCTATAAGTTCATCTCTCCCCACCTCTCCCTTCTTCTCCGATACAAGTTTCAGTATCTCATCTATCAGCTTCGCTCTGTTAGCTATTATCTGCCTCATACTCTCCCCGCTAAACCTCTCCTTCAAAGAGTTCTGAATAATCCCATACTCAACAAAATCCCTTATAAGCTTCCAACCTTCTTGCTTATTTCTAACCAAAACCTTATAGACCTCCTTCATAAACTTTGAAATAGAGCTACCATTTAATACCCCAAAATGACCAAGAACCGCAAAGTCAAAGAACTTCCCCCTTATTTCATCCAAGGATATCTCTGGCTTTTTCCCATACACCACCTTAAAGTTCCTGACCGCATCCTTTAACTCCTCCATAGCAAGCTTCCAGAAAACCCTCTCAATCTTTCTGTCTATCTCCCTCATTACCCTCTCATACTCCTCTTTAGAACCAAACACCTCCACCCGTGAAAGGTAAGGCTCCTTCCCCCTTTCCTTCATAATCTCCTTTAAAATAGCTTCTCTCATCTCATTCCAAACAGCAGAGTTGGCAAACCCACCAAGAAACCCTCTTATGTTCCCAAGAATACCTGAAACAACTTCCGTATTATCAAACAGCTTTTTCTCTTTATCTACAAATGATTCAAGTATTCTCTTTACCTCTTCCTCGCTAATATCTATATCCTCTACCAATCTCCCACTCCTTACCCCCTCCTTCAATTCCCTTATCTTATCCTTGATAATCCTTGAGAGTTTTATGAGAAATGTCAGAATCGCCCTTGATGATTGTTTGAATTCATTCTCATCAAAAAGCCTCGTCCTAAATCCTATTTTCATTCTCATCTTCATCCCTTCTTCTGGGACTACAATTATCATAATATGCTTGAGATGAGGTTTCACTTCTCTTTCAATGAACTCCATGAACTCCCTGTCCGTCTTTATCCTCTTGTCAACAATTCTTCTTTCAAGCTCATCTAACTTGGATGAAATCATATCAAGTTCAATAAGTATATCCGAAAGCTCCTTCCTCACCCTTCTCCAGAAACCCTGGTCAAGAACATCTCTCTCCCCACTGAGAATTCCAACCCTTATCATCATACCATAAACTGGGTCCCCATCGAAATCTATTACATCCATAAGGCTCCTACCTCCAGTAATCCTTGACCTTGAAACCTCAAGAAACTTGAGTATAGCATCCACCGCCCTGACATCCTCCATCACCGCCCTCTTCATCTCCCCTATCTCCCTTCTCTCTCCAGGTATAAAATTCACAAAGTGCATCAAACCCACTGGAAGTTCATGCTCACTTCTCTTTTTGAAATAAGACAGAACCATATTTGTCGGGTCTTTTGCAA
Source organism: uncultured bacterium (assembly GCA_964601505.1). GTDB lineage: Bacteria > Calescibacteriota > Calescibacteriia > Calescibacteriales > Calescibacteriaceae > DRWZ01. The sequence continues at coordinate 14,275 of CAZRNR010000010.1, forward strand.
GCATCTTCTCTGATGAATGAAATCCATGGACCAAAGGAGTAATTTCTTTCCCTGGTTTCATCCTCCCTGCTATCACCTTCATCTCATCTACAAGGCCACTTGGTATCACTATCTGTGATGTTGTCAGAGGAGAAGATATGGTTTTTATATTTCTCACATCAACCTTCACTGTATCCCCTATTATCTCAACCGGAACAACAAACTCCACAATAACCCCAGATATGTGATACTCAGGTCTCACAGAAACCTCCCTCGCTTCCTGTTCCCTCCCCACCCCCTCAACAAGCTGAAGAATACTATCAATAGCTACAACTCTGGACTCTCCTTTACCCCTCAGAACAACATCAGCCATAACTGGCACCTTAACTCCAACGGTATATTTGTCTCCAGATAACCTCCAATTCGTTGACTGTGGGTTCATAAGAGTTATATCGCTTATCTCTATATTGAACACCTGCATTATCTTTCCCTCTTTAACTCCAGAAAATCTGGATAATGTCTTTACAACCCTCTCGAGTATGGCTCTCTTTATAACCCCCTCTTGTTTCATCATCTGTTTTCTTATATCTTCCCTGAACCTGTCTATAACACTTTCAATTCTGACCCCCTTTCTGATAATCGAGACACTACCAGCTTTAACTGGCTTTCTTCCAACAATATAGAATTTCCCGTCAACAACATCGAAAACATACCTGAACCATCTCAGCTTCCCGTTCTTCTCAAAAATCACAACACATACAAACCTATCAAGCCCCGCTCCTACATATTTTACTATTCTGACCGGTATAACCTTAACTACACTCATAACCTTTCATCTCCTTTTCTTCTCAAGTTTAGTAATTATAGCCTCTATCCCCCTTATTGCATCCCATCCTTCAAATGCCCTTCCAAAGTAATTGAGACTACTCTGAACAACCTTGTAAATTGGAGAATCAGGATACCTCTCAACCCCCCTTACAATACCCTTAAACTTCTCAAGAGCAACCTTACTTTCATTGATAACGTTCTCCACACTCTGAATAAATCTGTTTCTCTCCTCCTCACTTTCCATCTGTATAAACCTTGAATAAACCTCATAGAGTTTCTCAAAGACCCCAAACTCCTTTCTCATAAGCTCTTTTGTTCTCCCAATAGCATATCTTATTACCCTCTCCACATCCTCTCCACTCCTCTCCTCCCCAACCTTCCCCATAATTGTTCCAAGAGGAAGACCTGACCTTCTTCCTTCTTCTTTCCTCACTATCGTCTCCAGAAATTGTGCTGTAGAAGGAATTCCCTCCGAAGAGTTGAGAAGAGTTCTAACGGTTTCAATATAGCTTCTCGCTTTTGACTTCGATACCATCTCAAACTTCTCAACAATAAGCTTTCTTATGAGAAACAAAGCTCTATTTATTATCCTCAGTAGCTTATACTGCAAGAACTCGTTATTTATACCAAGAGCAAATTCATATGCCTTTTCAAGCTTATCTATCTTACCTGCTATACTTTCAGCATTCTGAAAACCAAATCTCGAAAGGAATGAAATATCCTGAGATACTGATTTAAAATGCTGATTTATAAGCTTTCTGAGCTCTGATACTGATGTTCTGATTATACTACGATACGCCCTTCTCGCCATACTTATATTTTAGTCCCAAAAGGAGTAAAGCATAGCTTGGATGTATTTTCCTTCTCAATGCTCTTTGAATGAAATTCAGTATTTTCTCATCCCCTCTCATGACAAGAGCATTGAGTATATTGATTATCTCCCCAAGTTCTCCTTCCTCCCTCAAAGCATCTCCTCCCTCCATCTTCCTTGAATCTGTCTCGTATCCCGTAGTTATTGGATTAAACACCATCTCTCCCTTGATGACCTTGCACATATTTTCAAGTGAGAAAGCTTTCGATACCACAGCCCATGTCTCTGGATTTACTGGATACAAGGTTATAGCCACATTCACGACATCTACTCTCTTTATAATCCCACCCTCTTTCACTCTTGGGTATCCCTCTATAGACATCTTCACCCCCCTCATTCCCCATCCCTCAGATTTAGCAAATGACCTCTGAATTCTCATAAGATACTTGACAAGAGGATTGTCTTTGAACAAAATCCCCTCCACATACATTTTCCCGTCCTTTATCCATGCCTTTATTGGAAATCCGATAACATTAAAGGGATTATGTTCATACGTAAAGTATCCATACTCAAGTAGTGGCTTGAAGTTTATCCCCTCAACTAGCACTCTCTCCCCATCCCTATCTATACTCCCTGTGCTCGCTACCCCTTTAATTCTCACAAGATTATCCTTGACCTGAATTTCCCCTCTACCCACAGCTACGATATTCATAAAGAATATGTTAATCTGGTGAAACTCTCTTGCTCATCATTCTTATAGCTCTGTGAAACTTCCTTGATACCTCCTTCCTCCTCCTGACCATCATATCCCAAAGCTTCTTAAGCTTAGCCCTTATACTCCTTCTTATCCCCGCTCTCTTCCTCGGATTGGTTTCCTCCCTTAGCCTTTCGTATAGCTCTTTCAATCCCCATCTTCTGAGCCATCTCCTCAATGCCTCCCTTCTTTCCTCTCTTATAAACTCTTTCTTCTCTTCTGGTGTAAATCTGGCAAGAGTAGCTATATTGTAATAAATTCCATATACATTCCTCCCTAACTCCCTTATAAACTCCTCCGCTATCCCCCTCTTCAAATACTCAAGCCTTCTTTGGTCAAACGGAACATTTGCCTCAATGAGAAAGTTTCTCAGGTTAGGTATTATCTTCTTACTGATGATTTTCTCTATCTCCCCTCTTACCTTATTTCTATCCTCTCTTGAATGGAAAGCCCTCAAAGGGAAACTGCGGAAGTATTGTAATTGCAATTCCGATAGGGTGGGAACTGTTTTCCCCTCCTTGAACCTCTTCCTTGCCAGCTTCTCGAGAGCCTTAAGACTTCTGACAACATCTTCAGCAGGAACTCTCATACCTCTCCTTATCCTCCATATAGCATCCATCTCATCATCATCAGCAACACCATACAGTTCTGTTATAAGTTCAGGTCTTTTATAGAATAAGAACCTCACAGCTTTTCTAACCGCCATCTTCCTCCTTCTGACCCTCTCCTCAAAACTCAACCTCCTCCATCTCCTTCCTACCCCCCTTCTAATCTCCATAAGCTTTTCCTTATCTCTCTCTGTTGAAAACCTTGTTATCGTATCCTTGAGGTTCTCTACTATCTGGCGTATCCCGTCCCCCATAAGTCTGTCCGCTTGTGGATTCTGTGGGTCAAAAGCTCTTGGGTCTATATTTCTTATGACAAGAATTGGTGTCAGTTTCCTGACAAAATCCTCTGTAGCTTTGGTGAATATCCTCTCAAGCCAGAAAGAGACTGGGATTTTACTTACCTCATATATGGTGTATATATGTCTTCCCACCTCATTTCTTACCGTTCATTATTTTCTTAGCTATTGCCTCTGCAGAACTATTCGATAATCCTACAAGTTTGAGCTTCTTTATAAGCTTTCTGAACCTCTCCTTATCTGTCAGAGACTTTCTCGAATATCTCCTCTCAAGCCTGCGAGCTTGCCTTTTGAGTCTTCTGACGACTCTCGCTCCTGCTGGAGACTGGGTTCTTCTTATATGCTCTCTTATCTTCCTTTTCCCCGCCTTTGTTCTCGCCAACTTCTTTATAATTCCAGCTGTAATCCTTGCCGCTTTCTCTTTATTCCCGTAATAAGGGAGAACCCTGTTGTATATCTTATACCATAGCGAAGCTGGTGGTCTTCCAGTTCTGCTCCCAAGAGCTCTGAAGACTCTTTCTAATCTCATCGCCTTTCCTTTAACCTTTTCTGCAAGCTCCTCAAGTGTTTCTCTGATTCTATGTTCTGGATATTCTATCTCTCCAGTAAGATGACCTACCGCAAACTCTCCAAGCTCCTTAACTCTCTCCGCCTTCTCCTTCTTCTCCCTTGTAGCGGATTCAATAGTAGCCCCAATTTTCTCTCTCAACTTCCGAACCGCTCTCTTAAGTTTCCTCCTCAATCCCCTTCTTCTTCTTCTTCTCCTCCTTATCCCCTTTGCAAGCTCCCCCATCATCTCCTCTACGAACCTCCTAATATAAATGTATTCATTATACCTTCCAAAGTTATCCCTGATATACTCCAGAACCCCAAGAACTTCCTTCCACCTTTTCTCTTTGATATAGGTTCTGAGCCTCCTCTCTATATCCACCCATTCCCCATACCCCCTTATAAACTTCTCCTTCCTCTCAAAATACTCCCAAAAATACCTGAGAATTCTGATAAGGTTCTCGAACTTCTCCATCATATGAGCAACCCCTCATCAATGATGAACCTTATTTCATTGTAAAGTCTCTCAAGCATTCTCAGGTTTTTCATCAATGACGGATTTTTCAGTTCGAGCATTTCCAGTATTCTCATACAACCGCTGAAGTTATTGTTTATAAAGAACCTCTTAAGTTCCTTTGATTCAAACCTCCCAAGAGTTTCCGATACCCGTATTATCTGACTGAGTGTCTCTCTCTTTATATCTCTGAACGCACCAACCTTCTGTAATAGAAGCCTCATACTATTAATTTACTCTCACTCAACAATGATGAAGTGAAAGTTATATACCCTCTGGCATCTTGGACATTTGGCTTTAATTATCAGGGCTATGTTCTTCACCTTAACATTCTTTTTCTCGAGTATTGATTTATAGAGATTTTCAATATCCTCTCCTCTTCCTCTGAATTCCACATCTATCGCATTTAGTATTTCATCACAACAATTAACCCCATATTCCATAAGCTTAATTTATATCTTATGAAGGTTCTTTTGGCTGGAGGATATTTAGCTCCAAAGAGTTTTTACAAATCTCTGACCAGATTATTCCCGTCAGTTGAATTCGTAGGGAATTTTTCTCTATCTTTCAGAAGAAATCTTCCCCCATCTGACATTTTCATAGGTCATTCACTTGGCTGTATCCAAGCTCCCTTCTGTAGAGCTTCTGAATACATCCTCATATGTCCGCCTTATGGAAATGGGATATTCAACTTTCTCTTCAAGGAGGATGTGGATAAGCTGGAGGACCTTATAGAACTCAAGAACCCCTATATCATCTCCGCAATCTTCGACCCGTTCTTCTCTCCTCATCCAAGAACATCAAAGTTCGTATTAACACACTGGAGTATAAAGTCCTCCTCTAAGCTCATAAAAAGATGGCTTGGGATATAATAATCTCCGATATAGATAATACTGTTATAGACCCTTCAGAAAGACTATCCCCCTCTGGGGAATTCATTCCAAAGCTTTGGATGAAGGATAAACCTATCCCAGAGATAATAAACCCTATACGAACTCTGATGAAAAGAGGATACAAGGTTGTGTTTCTGACAGGAAGAAACATTAAGGAAGCTCCATATACTCTTCTCTCGCTGATAAAGTGTGGGGTAATTCTCCCAGATGAACTTGGAGATAAGGCTTTTCTCATACACCACAGGCTAAAAGGGATACTCCCCAACATTGAGTATAAGATAAAGTTTGTGAGAAAGATGATAGAAAGGGGACTAAATCCCATACTCTGGATAGAAGACACCTTCTTTTACGAAAAACCCTCCGCAGATAAGCTGAGAAACTTCACAAAATCCGCTGGTATAACATTTATAGAGATAAAATCCAAAAAGGATTATGCAAATGTAAGTAAAAGATTAGAGAGTTTATTGTTAAATTTAACATAAAATGCTCGTCATAACAACAGGAGATTATAGAGACTTTCTTCTCAATCTTTTGCGTCTTGAAGGGATAAATGCAGAATCCGTCCAAAATCTTGAGAAGAAACCATCCTCATTCCCTGCATTTGTGCTAGATACCTCTCTTTTCCCGAGAATGCTTGATGACCTTGGATATATAAACCTTCCAAGTAAAGACAACATAAAAACTGAGCTATCCAAAGCAGATTATCCTCTCTCAGAGGCCATAACAACCTTTGACTTACTCAAAGGTTCCCATATACCCAAATGCTACAGGGTGGTAAAATGGGATATTTTCTCTTCCTCCCCATTCCAACTCCAATACCTCTACTCCTCCCTAATCCTTCTCAACGCGAGAGAGGAGGAGGTAGAGGAATGGAAATCTCTTCTCTCATTCCACTTGCATCCAAAAACCCGCATAAGAATAGAACGCTGGTTGGAAAGAAATATAAGCTACTCTGTAATCGGAATAAGAACTGGAACTGGATGGCTTGAGACTGGCTTCCTATGCTTATACTCCGCCTCCATCTTCTCTACGGGATTTATAAGCCTTCCCTTCTACTCCTTCTGCCTCCTTATACCCCTTCCGATTCACCACCCGATATTCTCAAAACTCATAAACCTCAAAATAGAGAACACTCCAGCCATAGTTCAGCTCAACCTCCTTTTAGACCTTGATACTGGAACCTCCTATGAAAGCTCTATACACTTTCACCTTAAAACTCCAGTTATTCAAACCCTGCTATTTCTCATTCACAAACACCTGAGAATAAACTCACTTCTGAACTCGTTTGTCGAGAGAACCCCAGTTATATTCTCTGGAGTCTATGCTCTTGGGCTTAGCGCCATCACCAAAGATATAATATCTGTATATTCCAAATCCACCCCAGAAATCCTTAACCTTCACTCTATAACTATCCCGTATTCTGACATCTCAGAGAACATCGCCATCCCAAATCCCACATACTCCAAGGATAAAAAGTCCATAACAATAGACCCATACCCAATTGTAATAATAGGATACGGAAAATCCCGCTCTGAAGTGTTGAACAGCATTCGCAACTCCTCCAAGCCCAAAATTCCAGAGTTCTTCATAAACCCAAGATTTCTTGTCAAGATAAGCCATACCCTAAAAACTCTAATACAATACAAAATCCTCAAAAAGGAGGAGGTGTCCGAATGGATATAAGTATATATAACCCCCCGTTCTCCTACATACCTGAGTTTGAAGGAGAGGACGCAGAGTTCCTGTTCAATGAGTTCGATGCCCTTTATGAGAACAAGGATACGGAAGTCTTCCGCTCCCTTGCAGGAAATAGAGCCAAACCATTCACCCCCAAGCCCTCAAAGTCTATTGTTTTTATAGCTACACATTGCAACCTCTACCAACTCGATATGAGTTTCAAAGACATCGTCGAACTCAACAAGAACAAAACCTTCGTGGGTGCAAGCCCCTACCTTTTTGAATTCGAGATAAACAGAAAAGCTGGGAACCTTCTGGGAAAAAGGCTCGGCTTCTCGATGATTCCCAAAAAGACCATTCACTCCCTTGATGAGCTGAAAAGAGAGATGGAGAAGGGAGGAAAGTATGTGATAAAGAACTATAAAGAGACCATAATAGGTTCGAGGGAATATCTTCTATCCCGAATGGAGGCTTTTCCAGTCTTCCCCTCAGTTCTTGAACCCTATATAGAAGGGATGGATGTGGATTTCTGTTTCTTAAAATCCCGAAACAGAGTTATACTCTTTACCCTCGACTTCCAACACAAGAACATAGGAGAAGACGGAACAGGCTGGCTCATAGGTGAAGCTGGGACTGTCTCGATAGCTGTTGGTGAGGACGAACCAATATATAAACTCTTCCTCAACTGTGTCTCTCTCCCAGTTTCAAACACTTATATATCAGCAACCTTTCGTTTCTCGTTCGATCGGGGGAAACTATACTTCCTCGAGTGGAACACAAGATGGATTGGGTTCCCAGAAGTTTATGAGTATCACAAACTCTTCCTGGATTCTGGAATCTCAATCCCCTCACTTGTAAGGCATTTCATAGATGAAAAACCCATAAAGATAAAACCTAAATCCCAAATCGTTTCCTGTGTTGTCCTGCTCCCTATGAACCCATGCCTTACTCCTGAATTTCTCCGACTTCGGGATGACCCATATCCTGACTACTCCAAACTTATGAAGTTTGGGATTTTCCCTTCCTCAGCATCTGTGATAAATAAAAAGCTTATGTTCCATTCATACGGGGCAATTATATCTCAAACTGGGGAAACTCTCTCTGAATCTATAAATAAGATGTATAAAACCCTCTCCCTCAACCTCAATGTCCAGCACGCAAACTGGAGGACTGATATAGGTGCTCTCCTTCTGGAAGAGGGAGCTAAATACCTTCACAAAGCAGGTCTCATAACAACGAAAACCTATCAAGTTCTTTCCAAGTAATAATTAATCTATAACTATGAGAATAAAGGTCGCAGATATAGTCGATGACTTACAGAAAAACTTCATGAGGATTGATTTCGGTATCACAAAAACCTACTTTGACCTTATGATACGCCAACACGGCATTTGGTCTCGGATAGAAAAATCCTCACTCTGCACCTGCTTTGATGACTTCTCCAGAAAACCTGACCCGACCTGCACTCGTTGTTATGGTATAGGGAGGTTCTGGTTTCCCTACACTTCAGACTACGTATTCTACTTCAACACATCCTCAACTTCCAGGGATTTAGATTTCTCTGGAACAAGAGTAGATGAATTCTCCTCATCATCAAACTGTGTTGTGAGAAGTAATATAATTCTCAGTCCTTATGATAGGCTCAAACCCGAATATATGACTATATCCTTCCAGCTCAGGTTCTCCGATGAAGAAGAGAGAGAATGGGAGTATATAGACCTCCCATACGACCCCACAGGTATTGAATTCATAACCACTGATGATGGTATAATTCCTGGAGAAGACATAGTCCTCTCACACAAACCTCTCAACCCCCAAAATCCCTTGAAGGAGGAATCGAGAATTTACCTCAAAAGGCCTATAAAATCCAAAGCTCTTGTAGTCAAATATTACGCAAGACCCTTTTGGTTCGTCATAGAATCCAGAGACTTCTTCTCCTCCCAAGTGAGCTTGAGGCTACCAAGGGACTATTACGTAGATTACCCGAAATTTGCTGTTTTAAGGAGGTCTGACACCATAACTCTGATATGAAGGTAAGAACAGACGAAAGGTTGTCCAAATCCAATCCCTTTCTCCATCTTGGGGTAGTTATATCCGAAACCTATGTAGGCCCGACTTTTCTCTATGACATCGCTTTACTTGAAGATGGTTCTGTAAAAGGTATTCTGCGACAAGTTCCATACCTTCAGAACCTGCTTGACCAAAAGAGGCTCAAACCTCTGACCTCTATCATTTCCCTGAAAGACAAAGTCGGAGTTAAGGAGATAGAGAGCAAACTATCTGGAGCAAGGTTCAAGGACCTGAGTAAGGTTATCCAACATCTCTTTGTATCCAAAGATGGCTTTCCAGATTGTTCTCTTGTTGTTGTTGGTTTCATAGATGGAAAAAGCCCAATCATTTTAGGAGAAGTTCCCTTCTACTCAACAGCGGAAAAGGTGATAAGTGATAAGAAGATAACGAGGTTTTGGGAGTCTGAAAATATAAGGTATGTGAGAAAACACGACAAAGATGACTCTGAGATAGAGATAAACATCGACAACAATTTGAAGCTCAAATTAGATGGGAATAAGGACATCAAGATTAACTGCAACTTCCCATCCACAGAACTCAAAATAGACACCTCCTCAAAGAAGATAGAATACTCTGACAATTCAATTACCATAAAGATTGATAACGGGAAGATAGAGATAACTGCTAACTCTGAAGTCAAGATAATCTCAAATTCTAATGTTCTTATTGACGGAAACCCGACAATCAAACTTGGTGGAGATGCGGCCTCTATGAACGTCAATAACCTTCCAAACTGTCTCTTTACTGGAGCCCCCCACTCTACCCAAATGAAGGTAAAAGTCCCCTGAGCATAGGTTCATCTGCCATCACTATCCTTCCATCATCCTCCATCCACCATCCACTAACCTCAAGCTTCATTGTCCCTCCCCCAGTATCTGATGTATAATGAACTGATACTCCATTTATAAACCCTACAAACTTGACCTTCTCAAACTCAAGAACCACAACCCTCGCTGGCTGGATAAATGGATTGAACGGAATTTCAACATCAATGTTATAGGACGTGAAAGCCTTTATCATCATCCCCTTGAAAAGAGATAGTGAATCATTAAACTTTGTCTCCGACCTCAAGCTGAAATCCAAAGACACCTCTCCGCCATCCCTCAGAACTGAAAGTATATCCTTTGTAAATCTATCAAGTGTCGTTGTGAATGATGGAAGAGGCTTTTCTTCCTTCAGGCTTTCATTCACCTTTTTCACAACCCCCTCAACAAAGCTCCTATGCTTATCCACAAATACAATCTTAGATATTCTCAACGTATTCCACCTCCAATTCCCCCAAAAGAGCTTGGGATGAACAAACTTCACAAGCCCCTCCTCTCCAATCCCGAACACCGACGGATTTACACCAGAAGCTTTCCCCCCAACACTCCAACTTAAGCTTGTGATGTATTCATAGGGTATAACATATCCTCTATCAAGTCCTTTACTCTTTTTGGCAAATGGTTCAGATAGACTTTCAACTTTAAGGAGGTCTCCAAGTGTCAGAGGGATAAATGAATGCACAACTTTAAATGGACTTGATTCATCTTCAAAAGATACATAATCTCCAAACACATTTAGTTCTTCCTGATAGACGGTATCAGAAAGAAACATCAGAATACTCTGACCCATATTCTGCTGTTGCGCAACTTCAGATATGGGAAAAGACATATCCCTGAAGCTCTTATCAAAGAGGTAGTCCTTAAAATCCGTCCCCCTATCAAACCTGAGGTCTATCCTCATAACATCTCTGAGAACCTCTGAGAAAGTTTCAAGATATATACCAGCAAACCTCCCAGAAGCCCAGTTCTCTGTCCCCCCCTTAAGCTTTTTGTAAAGAAGGTTGAGAAACTTCAAAGACCCAATCTTTATTCCTCCCCCTTTTTCCTCCACCTCAACTTTTCTAAACCTCAAAACAGTATCTCTCCCCTCCTTCACAACCTCCCCAAGAGACAAAAACCCAAGGTCCGTTGGAGATGTCTCCGTAAGGATATAACTCCAGTATCCCTCAAGTCCAAGTGTCAATTTCCCTTCCCTGTTCTGGTTCCTGAAATTTACAGAAGAAGACCTGACAACTCCACAAAACAGAGGAATTTGCTCCATACCCCTCCAGTCCTCAACATATATCTCAACAGAAGGCACTCCCTTTACAACATCAATTCCCCCATAACTCCTTATAAACTCCGCAAACATCAATGGAGCAGATGACCTATACTTCTCCCACATCCTGACCCTTTTTTCCCAAAACCCAGTCCTGTTGACTGGAAACTCTGTAGAAATCTCAACATCCACTCTCCCCCCAAGAGGACTTAAAGTTCCACTTAAAGACAAAACCTCAAGCCAATCAGATAATATCTCACCCTTGAACACATCTCTGATGTAAGCTACAACCCTCATCTGGCGTATTCCTTCTTCATACTCCTTACCACCTTCTTCTCCCCTCCAATAGTAAGTCTGACCTCTACTGGTTCCTTTTTCACCTCCCTCATCGCTTTCCTCGTGTTCTGCTGAACCGCTTCGGTATTACTATTGACTGCAGAAACAAAATCCTTGATAGCTTTTGTTAGCTCTCCATATATCTCTTCAATCTTCTTGTGCCCAGTTTTCTGGTCCGTCATCGCTCCCCCAAGCTCCCCCATAGCTCTCGTTATAGTCGGTATAGTATTAACGAAAGCATCCACCCACTTTGACACCCCACCTATCTGCTCCGTCATCCCCTCCGAAACCTCTTTGAAGCTCTGAGCTATACCCCGAACATCTTCTTTCCTCACCCCAAAAAGCTTCATAATTACTGGAGACATACCCTCTATCAGCTTCCCGATAAGCCCTATTGCCTTTGCTATCCCCTCTCCGATAAGAAGTATAGCCTTTACAATATACCCCACTCCTGCTGAAATCTCTCCAAATATCTTTATCCCCGTATCCATAATCGACATCCTTATCTTCTCAAACTCCATTTTCATCGATGCATATATACCATTTACAGTTTCAAATGTTCTGGCTATCTTTGTAAATGCCACCGCATTCTCAACAGCAATATATCTCGTGCTCTTGGCTATCTCCTCGGATAGCGAAAGAACTGCAGACTTACCCTGTTCTTCCAACCCCCCTGTGATGTCCTTTCCAACAGACATCACCAAACCTCCAATTGTTGTCTTGAATGTCTCTGGTAAATCTGATTGCAAAGCATACATAATCGTAGCAAGGTTATCAACTACCCCCCTTTGGCTCTTCGATAACTCCATTATAGCTCCGAACAGGTCTCCGCCCATCTTCCCGACCTCCTTAGCTATCAACCTCTGCTCCTCTGTGCTCAGACCAAACACCTGATACGCTTTTGAGAACTGCTCACTGAAATCAACTCCCGTCCTCTTTGTTATCTCCGCAAGCTGAGAGAAGCTCGTCCTAAAAGAGAACATGGATGCAAGAAGGGGGTTCATACCCTTGGAAATCATCTCCGAAAACGTCATCAATCTCGTCAGCCTATCAATAACATTCCCTTGACTTCTTGTATTCATATCCTCAAGCACCCTCAAAGTATCCTCAGCAAGAGCATACGACCCCTTGAAAAACCCTCCAAATGCCTTTATTATTTCCTTCGCAGATTCCCCAGATGTCTGACCGAATACTGCTGAGAGATTGGATGTCATTTCAGAGAACATCCTCATATACTGAAACGTAGCCTGCCTTAAAAGTGGTGCAACAAGACCAGACTCCTTCAGGACAGCAGACATAGTCTTGTCTATTTCCTCAAGAGCATTATAAACCCCTCGACCTATGGCATTGGCTGTCATCCCCGAATACGACACAATCTTCTGTAAATTCGATACTGTCTCATCTAAACCCCCTACCCCTTTTGACCCAAGTATAGCAAGCTTCCCGAGAAATCCCGAAAGTATATCCCCAGTATCCGAAAAGCCCCTCGCAATACCCGATAGTATTGCCCTCGTCTCAACAAGAATTCTCTCCTGTGGAGAAAGAATACCCGATAAATCCGCCTGACCCCTTCCTATCGCACTGATTATATCCTTCCCGATACTCGCAGCCCATTTTCCTATACTCTGAGGGAGAGCAAGAACTCCATGTATAGCATGCCTGATATCCTGTTGGAACTGTATGGAATCTGAAATCATATCCTTGATAGCATCATATATAAGCTTACCAGTAAGAAGTAATGCCCCAATAGTCCCCGCAATTATCCCTACAGGAGAAGCTCCCCCTCCCATAGCTCCAAAATCCGAAATTCCTCCTCTCATCTCCCCCAATTTCTCAAGCTTCATATTACTCTCGGCCTCAAATCTCGACATTCTATCCGTGTTCTTCTTTATATCCTCCAAAATCTTCCTGACCCTCTCAGCTTCCCTCGAACTAATTCTCCTCACAACCTTTTGGCTCATAACCTCTTTACTTTCCCTTATTCTCTCCATTATCGCGGAAATAGGTCTCAATTCTACTCTCCTTACAGAAGAGGCAAAATCCCTTATTCTCCTGAAGGACTCCTCTACAGACTCAATTAGCTTTTTTATCATCAAATTTTAAGTTAATATCCTTTAACCCTTGGACGAACAGCTTCTCGATTGTATCTATAAACTCATCCCCAGTCTCGTAATAGACTGTCCCATCTTCAGTATATCTTTTAGCCATATCCATCTGCTCTACAAACTGTTGTATCTCATTTTCATTCGCATCTCCTTTTTCCTCAATAACATCCTCATAGAACTCGATTATGAGTTCAGGAAGTGTGTATCTGAGAAATCTCTCGTCTGTTGGAGGAAGGTTATATTTCTTACACCACCATCTCCTGAGAAAGTCCCTTTTTAGGTTTCTCTTCGCTATATTATTGAGCAGAGACCTCTCTTTTACGAAAAAAGCCCTCAAACGCCATATATTCAGCGAACAAAGTAGCTATCACTCCTTCTGGTAGCTCCTCTATATTAACTCCATCTGGTTTCTCCACTATAGCTTTCTCAAGAACTGAAAGCGAGTAGATAAGAATATATGGATAATCCTTGAATGAAACTTTGGTGAAATCTATATTCTCTATATTCTTTGGCTCTATCCCATATTTCAATGATAATTCCTCCATTCTCTTTGACACCTCTATTCTATCCTTAATGGTAAGTAGTTTCATCACAAATAACCCAATCCCCTCTATCTCCACCTGATGCGTTCTTTTAATCCCCGATATCATCAATCTTCCCCTTCCACAAAGTATATAGCGTTGAATGAAACATTATATATGACAAACTCCCTCACCCCAAACCTCGTATCCATCCTCCCAAATTTAGCTCTCTTTACAGACCCTATCTTCTTATACCTCTGCTGTGATTGCGGGTCGAAGGTATAAAGCTCGATATCCATCTCTGGTATAGACAATATCCAGTTCTTCAGCTCGTCAGGTGATGCAGAGTTGAGTCTTGGAACAATCCCTATTCCTGCCTGCTTATCAAGCATTTTATGTAGCGGATACTGGAGCAATCTGAATATCGACACTGTCAGAGAAATTGTATAACCAACAGGCGTGTATTCCAAAGGCTCGAACATACCCACCACCTGCATCGGCTCAAATGCAGTCTCAACAGTTAAAGACCACTCCCTCCCCCATCCTATCAGGAAATCTCCAGCATAAAACAAACACCTTGGTCCTGTTATAGCGTAAGATGACTGCCCTGTTGGGTCAGTTATGGTTTTATACCTTAAAGCCTCTTTTATAGCATCAGCAGATACCTGATTAGCCATACCTATAATTTAATCATCAGGAAACTCCAGGAGGGAAAGCGTAAACATCTACAAATATGAAGTTTATCCCAACAGATAGCGTGCATTCAAAGGAAATTCTGATAACATCCCCTTCCTGCTCTACCTTGATGTTTCTGAATGCTGGTATTACTGTCCCATCCCTTCCAAGGGAACTCACAATAACCCTTTGATTTTGTAGCCCCTCAAGCAATCTTATGAGCGAAGACCTTATAAGCTGTAAGTTTATGGCATCGTTTCTCCTCCCAATAAAAGGAGTAAGCCCCTTTGAAATGGTTTTTGATATAAAGACTATCTCTGTTTGCGCTTCATCAAGCCTCAAAGCAAGATTATCACTTCCTGTATAGCTTGTTATTCCCTTTATAATCCTCCACCCATCTGTCGTTGGTTCTATTGCGAGAACTCCACCAAGTATAAGTTGTTCCTGTATATCAAGGTCCCCCCAATCTATATTTCTCACCACATCCACAACCTTTGGCCTCTTGAATGTAAGAGGTATTCCCACTTCAGTCCCTTTTATCCCTGCTATCTCAAGTGCTAAAGCCCATTCTGGAAACTCAGAAAGTATTCCAGAAGAATTAAACCTCAGAATTCTCTGTGCTACAACTCTAACTCTCGGATTGTTGATAGCTCTCACCCTTGAGATTATCTGTGATAATGTAGTATATGTGTTCTTCGTATCTATTCCAACAATAAGCTCTCTGAAGGCTTTTTTCCTTATATCATTAGACCGCACTGTTGAGGCTATGAACTTATTTATAACTGAATCGCTTGTAGATAATGGTATGACAAAATCCACATCTATCTGCTCGAGTTTAGCTATCACCTCATCCCAATCCCCCAATGTAGCACTCTGTGAAGCTCCACCAGAGAGGTTTGTCTCCTGAACATCAGGGTGAGCTTCTCTCGTTCCCTCCTCCACCGCGAGAACTGGTATAGATGAGAAGAACTTTATCTCCTCTGACACGTTATTCCATATCACTCTCTCCCCACTATCTGGGACGGTAGCATTTCCAGTATTCATAACGCTTATCCTTTCATCAGCATTAAACCAGAGAAGAGACGCCACCACCCCTTGAACTTGATTTATTCTATTTACAAGTTCCCCAAGAGTTCTTATCTGGTCTCTATCGTAGTTTATATCCAAGAGGGTGTTGTTGTTCACATCCGTTATCTCGAATGTAGTTTTTGTTATCTGGACAACTATATCACCACCAGTTTGGTTCTCAATCTTTATCAATCTCTCACCAACCTGTCTTGTTTCATTTATTGACCCATACTTCACAGAAACCTCCACCTTACTCCCTATATCCCCTGCTACTGGGTTCAAAGCTACCACCTTGACCTTAATCTTGTTCCCCTCTGAACTATAGAATCTCGAGTATATTGTGTAGGAGTTAAATACATTCAGTGAAGCTCTTTGCCCCTGATTTACTCTCACGGCAATCACATAAGCTGGAGGGACAGAAGGGGGATTTACAGAGTAGTCCTCAAGTATTGCAAGTCCCTCCAGTAAATCTCCTCCTCTGAAATGTAGCTTAGCTTTTGATATATCTGTCCATACCGTTATCTCCTTTGGTATCCCATCTATTGCCTCCCCAACCACTGCTATCTTCCCGAACACCTCTGATGGGAGTGATTCAAACGCCTCTACATCGACGAATACATAAACTCCAGGATGAATGATAGGTCTTCCGTGAAATATCTGAATTGTCGCCATAATAATATTATAATATAATCTCAATCACATCTCCGACCCCAGATAGGCTTATAACAATTCTCTCTCCTCCCACATCAGACTCAAACACTTCTGATTCGGTAAACACTATCCCGCTTATCGCAAGCTCCCTCCTCCAGACCTGCTGCCCTGCTCCACCGAGTATCTCGAACCATTTGGAATATCCTCTGACCTCAACTTTAGAAAGCTTGAAGAATTCCTGCCTTTCCCATAGTTTCTCCTGTAGAACAAGAAGAAGGTAATCCCCAAGCCATTCAACAAGAGTTGGAGAGGAATGAGCTATATGGACCACCACGCTGGCCTCGTAAGAATGAGGATGGACTACTCCTCCCACTGACTTTATATTGAGCTTAACCCTATGCTTTATCCCCACCTCTCCCCTGACCCTTATCCCGTAAATCCCTACTTTCTCAACCTCCCCTGTGCTCTCAACAACAGACGGGACATAGATTTTCCTACCCTTTCTGAAGACATATATTGTTCCTGCTTCAGCCTCTATCTCTATATCCCTTTCCTCCTCATCATCTGTTCTAAATCCATGTATCGGATGCTCGTCAAGGACTGTGAAGCTCTCTCCCGCTATGAATATAAAGGGAACCTTAGGTGTGCTCGTGTCATACTGAGAGACTATATTCGGCGGGTTCAATAAGGCATGATTTATAAACTCCAAAGGCTTGGGGCAGGCTTTAGCAAGAAGGGGTAAGTAAACAGGCTTAGAAAGCCACTCCTCCTTCTCTGTCGGTATTGATTCTCTGACTATCTTCCATATAAACCTATCAATTCCCGAAATCACTTGCCCTTTCCTCCTTGAGTATTCTCAAGGCTATAACAAACCTCTGTATGACCTCTGGGTTTGACCTCTCCTCCGATAACACAATCTTCAGAAATTCATTCCATAGCTGTTGATACACCACAGGTAGTTTGGAAATGAGCTTTATATTGAGAACCTCGACTATATTCTCAATCTCCATCTCCATCGTTGTTTTCTTATCCTCTTTTTTCACTGTCCCCTCTACTGATGCAAGGAGGTCTATAACCTCCTTCAAAGTCGCTATAGATTCATTTATCGACTGCAGCAACACCTTCCTCTCCTCCACCCTTCCTGCAAGAGATTGCCGTATCTCCATCTGTAGCTTTGATAGAACTGGCGGTATCATGGCTCTAATCCTTGGAATCATACCGAGAATTACCGAAGCTTCCACCTCATTAGTCGCGCTTATAAGCATATTCTCTATAATCTCCTGGATAGGGGGTAATTCATACTCTGGAAGTCCATAATCGTAAAGAAACTTAAGTATCTCCTTCACCACCTCGGCTCTTTCTTGCTCCTTTTTAGATACCATCCCAGCCCTCATTAGTTCCTCTACAACCACATCCCAATTCACATCCCCAATCCTCGATTGAAGGATTATCAGGGCGAGGTTTTTATAAGAATCCCTTGAAGAGAAAATCTGAGAGAGAACTGGGAACTGTTCTGATACAACCTCCACGAACTCCAATGGAGTTTGTGAATCCCTTTTAGGCGGAGCTTGAGTTATAAGCTGCACCAGAGCTGATATTATGGACAATCTTCCTACCCTATCTCTCCTCCCAGACCTCAGTTCCTCTATAAGCTCCTCTATTTTCCTCATAATAAAACCTCCATCCTCCTCGCTTCCTTTTGTAAGTCCCTGACCACTCTCTTCTTCATCCTCCACAAGTCTATCTTTATAGCGGGTATGAATATTTCCCTTATGAAGAATTTGTAAAGCTGCATACTCTCAACAAGACACATCACATCCCAAGTCAATCTCCTCCCCGCATGTGCTGTAAGGTTTCCAGAACCGAAAGCCACCCTTCCAGAGTCCGCCATCATAATCTTCGCATGTATCTTTTCAGAGAAAACCCATATCACCCCTTTAATTCCCCTCATCTCATACACAGTCTTCCTGAACTCATCGTTCACAAGTATAACCCCTTTCTTACCCGATTCCCCGATACTCTCAAGTATCCCTATTGTCTGAGGGTTCTTGGTTATAGAGTATGTGCTTATAAATACTCTTCTACAAGGCTTCTCAACAACCCATCTGAACACATCAGATGTTATATAGCTTGTCAGAACTTTAACTTCATTTACTATCACCATTATAAATTATAAATTATGCTATACCACATAAGTGAGGCTACGGAACTTTATGTTTCCTCAATAGTTCCTGCTCCTCACAACTACAATCTCGTTCCCGATAACCTTATGCGTAGTCTTGAGATTTCAATTAAAGAGGGTATAATTCAACCTGTGATTGTTCGGGAGATGACCCCTTCTGAAAAGGAGAAATTCCAGGCAACATATATGCTTATAGACGGTGAGCACCGTTGGGTTATAGCCAAAAAGCTCGGACTTGATAGAATTCCAGCAGTTATAGTCTCTCGTGTAGATGGGAAATACATAACATATGAGGAGAACCTCAAGCTTCTTATGTCCATCAGGGAGAACAGGGGCGTAGAAAGAGACTTCACTAAAATGCTTCAAACAGTCGCTATTGTGGATAACCTTGACCTTCCTGAAGCCTATTTCCCCTTCAAATTTAAGCAGATACTCGAAGTATTCGAGTATGATGAAAACGAATATCTCCCCGAGATAAAGGAAACCGCTGATGATGAGAAGCATCAAATTCCAATAGACCTTATATTCAGAACCGCTCTCGTGGAGGAGGATTTAGGGATGAGACTTAAAAGAGCTTTCGCAAAGTTAAGGCTTCTGAAGGGAAGACACAGTTGGTCTGAAACTCTGGAGGATTTATGTGAAATCATTGAGAATGAAACAAAACTGATAACCATAACTCCAGAATTTAAGGATGAGGAGGATATAATATGAAGCTCGAAGTTCAAGACATATGCACAGTAGATTACTTTCACGCAATCCCCTGTTATAACGGCAAATGTTCTTCCATCCATGGCCACCTGTCCTTCTTACTCTCAGCCTCTGTTGATGGAGAGCCTTCTGGAGACTTTCTCATAGACTTTAAGGAACTAAAGAGTATCATAAAAACTGTAGCAGAGGAGCTTGACCACAAGATAGTGATATCGAAGAAATACTTCTCGGGTTCCTACAAGTCTGGCGTTCTGATAAGCTGGACTACACCTTCTGGAGATGAGTTCTCTATATCCTGTCCTGCGCATTCTGTTCTTTTCCTTGATGGAGAGGCCACCATAGAGAACATATGCCGATACATAGCAGAAAAATCCCTATCTCTACTTCCAAAGAATATAAAATCTATCACAATAAAGATGACGGAGGGTATACGAAACCTATGCGAAGTGAGCATCTCAAGAGAGCCGAAGAGCTAATCCTGAAATACACAGAGGAAAGAACCCCCATAAGGTTTCTCACCCTTCTTGAGAACTTCACATCTGGCTACTCACTGAGGGCCCTCGATAAATCCATATCAACGGGAATTGTGAAGAATAAATCCATAAACCATCTCATATTTGTAGAGGACATCAGATTTTTCTCCCTCTGTAAGCACCATCTCATGCCCTTTTATGGGACCGTCAAGATCGCCTATTTCCCCAAAAAATCCCTTCTCGGTATCTCCAAGTTTGTAAGGATTGTAAATCACTTCTCAAGACGCTTTCAGCTGCAGGAGGAACTAACCCAAAACATAGCGAACTACCTTCACCAGAAACTTAATTGTCCTGTCTATACCAAGATCACAGCAACTCATACCTGCACTCTCCTCAAGACATCTCAAGCTATAAACTTCACAACACAAGTCTTTGTAGGAGATTGGTTCGATGAAATAAGAAACGAGGTCATCTCCAGGACATAATAAATGAGCTACTACTACCTACATACCTTCGCCACAACATCTCTAAAGTCTCTTCACAAGTTCTTGAAAATCGCCATCTCAAACCTCCCATCAGAACTCATTGTAGAGCTCAAAGAAATCGGTTTCGGTGTCCTCATCTCTTTCTTCTACCTGAAACAAAAACGCAGAACATTTATAAGTTCCCTCAACGAGTTTATGAAAGAGTTCAAAGATTTCCCGATAAAACTGTTCCTCGATAACGGTATTTACACGTATTTCGGTCTGTCCCGAGATGAAATACTCGTCCCACACCTGAGCCTCTCTATCCAAGAAGTCTTTGGTCATCTCATTATCGAGCTCCTCAGAAACCTCGATGAACTTACAAAGATATTCGATGTCATCTGCGTCCCTGATGCTCAACACTACCTCCCACTATCCAACCACACAACCTACGAACCGATAGCTTCTGCCATATCAAAGTCGAAGAGAAAATGCATACCCCTGATCGGAGTAAGAGAAGCAGACCTCAACTTTATCCATTACACCAAAACTGGTGAGTTCCTGTTCCCAACCGAACAACCCCCAGTTCCTCCTGATGAAGAGGTGTTTGAATTTTATGACTCGGTCCTTTTCAAACCCTTCCTATCAAGGGATATACAGTTCGGTATATCCCCAGAAGGAAAGGTTTCCATCTCGGACAGAAAAACATGGCTCTCCTACAAGGTTCTGAAATATTACATCCAAAAAGGCTACTGCATCTGGTCTCACATATACGGAGTAGGGGGAAATTTGGATGACATCATAATCTCCTTCCCCTCTAAACCTCACGTCCTCATCCGCTCTGGTGATTGCTCCTGCGCAACATCGATCACAAAATACGGTGGTAATGTAGAAAAGGCATTCATAGATTGCATAATCACTTCAAAAGAAGACATCTATAGATTTGATTCCGCAATCTCCCCCCGCACCCGCTCTCCCCAATCTGTAAGGAAAAGAAAGGGAAAAATCATCCCCGTTCCTGACCATGAGAATCTTGGAGGAATATCTGTAAAAGGGCATCTTCTGTATATAATAAACATAAACAAGATACTGAAAGGGATACTCTCTAACCATCCTCAGGATTTCATATTCTGATGAGCGTTATCATTCTCGTATCCCCGATATAGTAGTTTTTAGTATAGCAAGCTATATACTGAGGGAAATCAATATCTATAATCTTCACAAACTTCCCACTGTAAAGTGCTCTATCCTCAAGATAATCCTGAATTCTCGCAACCACAAGTCTCTTGAGAACATCCTCCACAAATAACTGCTGTAATTTACACTGCACAAGTAATACTTCCTCCCCCCTCACAGCTATAAGGTCCCAAAGCCCATGGGACCCAGCGGACCTGAACACTATATACCCCATCTCCTCAATGAAAGATTTCACAGCATACTCAAAGTTTCTTCCCTTCTTGTAGCTCATCTTGATAAGAATTCTACATAACTTACATCAATCCTTCTCCTCACCCCATCATTATTCCCCATAGCCCAAACTTCACATATAATAGTCTTAAATGGGTTTTTAACCCACCTCCTGACCTTGTAAAGCCTCGCTGGAGGTAAATCCATGATAACCTCCAACACCTCATCCTCTGGTTTCGTTTCTGCAACAACCATTTCGGTATAAAAGATGGGATGGAATAACTCCCAGGGAATGACCACCCTCCATTTCCCCTCCCTCCTGTTCCCATAAACAGAAAACAATTTGTTGTCCTTTGTATCCCAAAAATCAGCCCAGAGAAGAAAGAAATCAGCATCATCATAATCCAGTTCAAGATTCTGAAAGAAATTAACGGATTTATATGATTTTATATAATCCCTCGCACTTATCTCATCCCTCTCATCTATCCATTTCACAACTATAAGTTTAATATTCTTAACCCCAATTCGTCTATTATCGGATCATCATACTCAAGAAGTTTATCATGCCCTTCAAGCTTCCACTTTTTCGATCTCTTATCCTCCTTAAGCTTCCCAAGATAAATAAGATACTTTCTCAGATCATCTCTCATATCTATCCCCGTTCTGAAGTTTATTCTTATTGACGACTTAGCTGGAGAAGAGAATTTGTTCTTCATTGTAAGTAATACACTTTCTATCCCATCATCATAAGTCTTAATACATCTTATCGCAACTCTGATATGCACAAAATGCTTGAGAGCATATCCCCCTGGTGTCCATACCTTATCTTGGACTGGATAGAAATCATCACCGAAGTTTATCAGAGACCTATACTGATTTATAATCAGAAATATCGTCCCTGTTTTTATCAGAAACTGTGAGAAGGAGGGTATATACCCAGAGATGTATCTGGACATATACCCAATACCCATCTCCTCCTTGTGAGTCGTCGCGGGAAGTGAGTCCAAGATTACAAGCACATTCTGCACTCCAGCTTCCCTGACTTTAAGGACAAAGTCCTTTATCATCGGAAACAACCTCTCAAGTTCCACCTGTGAGACCACAAACCTCTCACTCCTGACGTCAACCCCCATCTCCCTCATTCTTCCTGCATCTATTGAGTTCTCGTTGTCTATATACAAAACCACTCCCTTTTTCATAAAAGCTGAAGCTATAAACTGTGCTATGGTCGATTTCCCCGCTCCCCACTCGCCTGCTAACTCTATCATTCTGCCCGCTGGAAGACCTCCACACCCAAGTATCACCCTATCTAACACCAAAGACCCAGTTGGAAAGACCTCGAACTCGAAAGTCTTATCGAACTCCCTCTTTATATCTTTCAGTTCCATTATCCTTATCCCCCTTCTTTCCTCTTATACCATATTCCTTGTGAGATATAAAATCCCGTCAACCATAACCGCCCCGTTCCATAATTCAAGCCAGATTATTCCTCCCGTAGTCTCCACAATATATACATTCCCCCAAGCATTATCGAATAGAAACAAAGGGACAGGAATCCTTGCAATAGAGTAGAGCATCCCATACCTCTCCACCTTCGGTATCTGCTCTTTCACCTCCTGCATATCAAACACAGAAAGCCTATACCCAATCTTCCCGTTTCTCCTCCATAAAATAGCCTCATACTTTGAAACATTTTGGTGTATAAGTATCAAAGACCCTTCTTCTACGGGAAGATTGTTTATAAAGTATTTCCCGTTCCTTATCTCTATATCCTTTTTACTTATCACCATCAAAGCTGTAATCCCTCCCACTTTTTACCTCATATAATATTCTTATCCTTGGTTCTATCCCAAACTTCTGAAGGAATGATGGAATAGTTTTATCTCTTATCTCCTCGAGAAGACCGTATGGAACTTCTGGAGCTTCAAACACAACGCTATCATGTATCGTTCCCCATATCTTGTATCCTGCTCTCCATATCTCTATGGCAAACCTCAAAGCTATATCTGAAGAGACAGATTGTATCATAGTATTTACTGCAAGCTTCCATATCTCGTGTTCCGATACATAATCCACAAGCATCCTTCTCCTTCCAAACGGAGTTCTGATATACCCGTTTCTCTTCCCCTCCTCTGCAACCTCGTCTCCCCATCTGAAGTATCTCTTCCACTTCTTCTTTATCCCCTTTATAATATCCTCAGCGGTTTTCTCGTCTGTTGAGATAATCGAAGACAACGTCTCTGGTTTGATACCGTAAATTATAGCAAAATTCACTGACTTTGCCATCTGCCTCCTTGTCTTTATATTCTCTGCGGTCTCCTCTAATCCCTCTATTCTGAGGATGATTTTAGCGGTTTCCGAGTGAATATCGGTTGTCTCGGAATTAAACGCTTTAATTATAACGGGGTCTTGAGATAAAAGACCTGCAACTCTCAACTCCGCTTGAGAGAAATCAACAGATATAACCATATTCCCTGGTTCTGGTATAAAGATAGACCTCAGAACCTTCTCCCAATCATTATCTCCCCTTGGTATCTGCTGAAAGTTAGGTTCTGAGGATACTACCCTACCTGTTGCAGTAGATACCACATGAAACCTTGGATGAATTCTTCCGTCAGCTTTTACAAGCTTTTGTAGTGAATCAACGTACGTTGTCTTGAGTTTATTGATTTTAGAATACTCAATAAGTTTCTCTATCAATGGGACATACTTTATCTCAAGAAGTTCATTCAGAAATTGTCTTGTTGTTGTAATCTTCCCCGTATCGGTCAAATAATCCCCGACATCAATCTTATCTCTGTATTCTGTATTTATAACAGCCTCAAGAAGCTTGGACTTTTCAAGTGTAGAATTCATATTTCTGACCTTCACCCCATACCTCTCATAAGCCTCCTTTATAATCTCAATTGAGAGGTTTCTTATCGCATCAGAGAGTTTCGCATTCACTTGTGAGACCTTTTTCTGGTCTATCCTTATCCCCTCAAGACTTCCGAACATCTTGAGGGCGGGAAAGAGAACATCTTTATAGAACTCATCAAAGACTTCTCCAAGTTCATTTCTTATCTCAGAGAATATCTTCAGTGTCGTATACGCATCAAGAGCTGTATATTCTCTGAACTTCTCTGGAAAGCGTTTTTGAATTTCGGGCATTCTATTTCTTTCAGGTATGAGACTCTTATAACCTCCAATGCCGAAATTCATAGCAAGTCCCTCGAGAGATTGATTTATATTGTTCTCCATGTCGTAGTTATGGGCATAAATCTCAAGCTCATAGTAGAAGTCTGGCTCCTTTATCCCAAGACCTCTCCAGACCTCAAGGTCGAATTGCGAATTGAAGAATATCGGGGTTCCACTGATAAGCTCGATAGCTCTCTTAATCTCCTCCCTTCCCTCTATAACATATACTTTATCGTCGTATGCAATACCCACCGCAATTGGAGTTTTATCGCTTATGGATATAGTCTCAAAATCTACAGCTACAACATCAGAAATAATGAACTCTGCTTGAGATGAATAACTGACTTTTGGTTCCTTTGAACTCTTCATCCTCTCAAGCGTTCTCCTCGCTCTTTTGATTTCGCTATCACTCCAAACAAACGGAATAAATGCTATTGGGACGGGTTTT
Source organism: uncultured bacterium (assembly GCA_964601505.1). GTDB lineage: Bacteria > Calescibacteriota > Calescibacteriia > Calescibacteriales > Calescibacteriaceae > DRWZ01. The sequence goes on from CAZRNR010000010.1 coordinate 39,551, forward strand.
GGAAGTTTCTCAAGCTCAAAAGGTGAGATGAACATAAAACCGCTTGCGAAGTAAGAAGGGACAATATGTAGAATGTTCTTCCTCGGTAGTTCCCCAACTGACACAATAAAATCTGCCTTTTTTATTTCTGGTATAAGGTATTTCCTCACACATGTCTCTACGACCTGTTTAGTTCTCAGGTGCGTAGAACATCTTATGATATTTGTGAGAACAATTCTGCATTCTGGAAATACAGATTTCAGAAGTTTCAAAGTCTGCCTCGCTTTTGGTGAAACCCAAGAGGTTTTCAATTCAAGCTCATATCTTGTAGGGGAAACCCCTATCACAAGGAGGGTCTTATCTCCACTACCCTCCTCTCTTACTTCAGTAAATATTATATCTTTACTATACGCTTTACAACCCATACACTTTATATTCATTCAATCTTCCTCCTCTGACACGTCCTTATACGGATGAGGAATATACAAAGATGTTTCACGAAATTCTCCAATATACTTCATCCACTCATAAATAGCGTCTTTATCTGGGCAGAGTATGACTTTCTTGTTAATTCTTCTTATCTCATCTATCTGGGACTTTGTTATAATCTTCCCCATTGTTGATACTGCATGAAACCCTCTCTCATACACCTTGACTGCCCCAAAAACCCCCTCACACACAAAGACCTCATCCCCTGGTCTCTCGAGATTAACAATTCCTCTCCGTCCAATTATGATATATCTCGCCCCCTCCTCGTATATTTTTCTTCCCACCCACCCGCCACTCTGGGGTATAAAAACATAACCAGGATACTCGTCTATAGTTCTGAACAAGCTCGGATCCTTAACCCCTCTGATAAGAAGATAATCCCAATACAATGTGTTCTCCCTCACTACCTGCTCCTTTATTTCTGGTAATCCTTTCTCGTAATAAAAGCTATGACCTTTATTGACAAATCTTATGAATTCTGGATGATTATGCACTATATCTATCCCCTGACATATCCAACATTTCAGAATACCTGTGAAAACATTTAGATACATCTTCATCTTCTTCGAATGTCTGTAATCACACCCAAGAACGCACTCGAATCTATATTTCCATTCAGGTGATGATGTAGTCTTGAACCTCATATACAATGAGGAGGGGACGAGGAGGTCTTATATCTGTTCTCCAGTCCCCCTTTATACTTACCCTATAGCCTCTTCGATTAGCTTAGAGGCTTCTTTTTTGGAAACAGAAGAAATATCAATACTTTTGGGTATCTTACCCTCGTTCTGAAGTCTTCTGAGTAGGGATACCTGCTTGGGAGTAGCGGGAGGGTCTAATTCCCTCTCTACCTCCTCTTCCTTCTCTCCATCACCCCATATCTCTTCTTCTTCTCCTCCTCTTTCTTCTCCCTCTTCCTCTATATCGTCCTCAAAAGCAACTACACCTCCAAGCAGCATACGCACTCCTCGAGAATACGCCCTTGAGTATGCTGTCTGTTCGATAACAAACAGCGGCTTGTTTTGAACTTTCTTTTCATCAGATGAACATACACCTGTTGTCTCGACATATATCCCGTTTGGTGCCTGAAGTTTGAGATGTATTCTGAATACAAGTATCTCTTTATTTGATACAGCTATCTTTTTCCATTCAGTAGAAAGGATTGAAACCGAGAACTGAAACATCTTTGAAAGCTTCTCATATCCAGACCTCTTTATATACTTGGTCCCCTTTATATCCACATAATCGGAAGGTTCAAGAATAGATGCTTTTACTTCATTGAACCTTCTCATATAATCCCTCACCTCCTGAGGTGAGGGAACTTGAAGTAGGTTTTTGTGTTCCATTTACTCTTCACCTCCTATCATAAACTGATTTCTTATACCTTCAATAATCTTCTCCACCTTTTCAGCCCTTTCATCTCTTACCTTAATAAAATCTCTGAGCCAAGTTTCATATAAATCGAGAGCCTCCTTGACTGTCTTTTTAATCCTCATAATATCATAAGCTTTCTTACCTTTCATTTTCATATCTCTTACCTCATCTGAATGTTCCTGCAAAGCTTCTACTATCTTTGAAATCAGTAAATCAGAGTATTCAACTCGAAAAGAGATAAGCTGATTTGAAAAAACAGTGTTGAATGTCGTAGCAAACTCCTCAAATGAGTCTGCTAATTGAGACGGAATAGCATAAACTCCACCGTTCTTTCTTATAGATACACCCTTATATCTACATCTAACTATCTGCACAAGAATATCAGAAACTTCTGAAGATGTCATGACTATAGGCTCTATATATACCCTTGGAGTCTGCTCTGACCCAATAACATCTATCTTTATCGTTTCTCCTTCAGTTTCAGCTGATACAGAAACGATATTATCCTCTTGTCTAACTCTAACCCCGCTGTTATTTATTGACTTCAGATACAGAAACCCCTGAACATATATATTCTGTCCCTGGGTTCTGTATCTGATATCGTATCCCACTCTCTTCTCATTCCCAAGACCCTCTCTTAATCTCTTCGCTTCATTCGTGAGAAATGACTCAACCCTTGAAATCAAATATTCTACCTTTCTCTCACTATAGAAATCCAATAGATTGTGTTTCTCTAATACCATTCTGAACAGGTCTTTATTTACTTCTTTTAGACTCCAAAATGAAACCAAAGCCATGTTCAAATACCTCCCTCAAGCTTATCCTCATACCTACCAAATCCTTCATGAATTCCTCTAATGTCTCATACTCCCTTACTATTCCCTTCCCCTGTTTTGAAAAATAAGCAAGTATTGTCCCCTTTTCGGTTATCTCTATTTTCTTAAGCGAATACCTCTCCATCTTCTTCACCCCCCTTCTGTCTCTCAAGAATTTCTTCATCAGATAGGTTGACTCTCGACAAGATATTAAGAGAGTAATCCTGATTAATCTTATACATTATCTTCATCTGCGGTGCAAATGTAGACTTAAGAGTTATAGCAGAATATATAATCTCCTTGTTCATAAGTTTCTTTTCTATACCTATCACATTTCTCGCTATCCACTGCATCGCATACGACTCAGAGATAGAGGAAAGGGAGACATTTTCGACTGAAGACCTGTTCCCCTGGATTGCCCCCACGATAGTCACTTTATTGCTCATACAAATCGAATGTAGTTCTTCAGCAAGAGATTTCAGAGCATGGTATCTTGAAAACGAATCATCACTTTCGGTTCCAAAATAGTTCAAGAGGTCTATAAACAGAATATTGAAACCGCTTGATAATATGTCCGCTATAATGGATATATCGAACGACAATAACCTTGATGGAAAGAAGAACTTGAGATTCTGGTCATCATACTTATATCTCTTTGAGAGCTTTGATACCCTTTCAGCAAGCCCCCAAGTCCCCATCTCAAAATCGAGGTATGCAACTTTAAACCCCTTTTCAGCTAAGTCAAATGCGAGATTTAACATAAACATAGTCTTTCCCACTCCTGTCGCTCCTACAACAAGGGAGAGGAATGATTTTGGTATAGGGAGTATAGAATTTATAATCTCAACAGGTTGCTCATTAACAAGCTGTGAAGACGTAAGAACTTTGAATTCTGCGATGGATGACATCGCAAGAAGCTTCTCACGCATCTCAAGAGTGAGATTGGATAGTTCTTTTATGTTCTTTGCATTTCTGACGTCATTTTTGTAATCCTCAATAATCTTGAGCATTGACCACTGTGAGATAAGAAGCTCAATATCTTTTAACTCCTCGAGGCTTTTACCCTGAGATGACGGAACTTGCACTGATATTCTCCCCTCTCTTTCAAGCTCATCTATAGCTTTTAAGAGTATTTGATACTCCTCAAGTGGAAGCTTGACCCATCCTTTTTTAATCGCTTCCTTATACCTTCTGAGGAATGAAACAACATGAGGTGTATTCTTATAAGCCAATATCCAAGCTATCTTGTATTCCATTCATTTCCCCTCCTTAATGACTGGATAATATACTCATACCCTTCAAGTGTGTTGGGTATATAATATACCTTTTTCCATCCCCTTCTCCTTATAGGGAGGGGGAGGTCGAGTTCAGATATGACAACAAGGTCTTTTTCAAGCAAAATGGCAAGCATTAATGCTTTGTAGAGCAATATGAAGTCTTTCATTTCAGTTGAAAGAAAGAGAATCACGAACGGTTTTCTTATCGTTATAGCAGAATTTCCTGAGACAACAAAGGTTTTCTCAACAGAGATTGGTTGATTTGAGATATTAGAAAATATTGCTTGAAGGGCTCTGACTGGTGAATGAGATGCCATCTCATATTGATACTGGATGAGTTTTGACATTTTAAGTATGAACTCCTCGACATCATCTGGAGAAATCCTTGCTTTCCCCTCACTTCCTCTTCTTATAGATACTCTTCTCTTTCTCCACCTTCTTTTCTGACCTCCCCCCAAGTAATATTGTGGGCTCTCAGAGAACTTGAATCTTGCTCCCATAAAGAATATTATTACTCATACTCGAACTTAGTCTTTGTCAGATAGTCAATGAGGTTTCTTGGGTTCTTTTTCAAATCAGCAATAACAGATTTCAAGTTCTGAAAGAGGTCTTCAAATGAAGAACCAATGGGTGTTCCGATGAAGGAGAACAAAACCGCTCTCGATACTTTGTCGACATATCTTGAAGCGATTTCAGTAGCAACATCTTCATACTCTTTGAGTAATTGTGAAAGGGTTGAGCATATCTCTTGTCTTTTCTTATACGCCTCTCTAAGCGGGAGTGAGAAAAACGAGTCCACATCTGCATAAGTATTGAGTATATAATTCGTCGGAGGAAGGGAAAACTCACTCGATAAGATACCAAGCGTGATAAAGAACGGTTCGATAAACTCTTCACATTCTTCCTCGCTAAGTTCGGGTTTTCTTGACACCAGAGAGATGTATATGGAATATGCCATCTGTGCTTTATCCCTTGTAGAGTTAGCTTTCTCGATATTGTAAGAGAGAATACTCTCCTCCTTGACATCAACTACAATGACAGGGATTTCTGTCCCCCCAAGATGATATTTAAATGCTTCAAGTCTATGCTGACCATCTATACATATATATTCCCCATCTTTTTCTATAACTACTATAGGGACAAGAAACCCATTTTTCGATATACTCTCAGCAATAGAGAGCATATGAGCCTTTGATAGTTTTCTGTGATACTCTGATACCTTTATTTTATTGACATTAACCTCTTTTAATTCCATTTTTACTTTTCTCATTGTTCTCTTACCTCCTTTTTCTTATCTTTTCTTATATGCCTTGCTAATAGATAGTTATAAAGACAGTTCTGGCATACTCTTCTTCCTTGTCCATCTATTCCTTTCAGGTAGAATTCACCGCTCTGAATATAAGCGGAATCTACCTGAAAGGGATTTGAGCAGATTGGACAATAGAAGAAGAGGGGTATTTCGTTTAACTTACGCATCCTTGGTTTCTTGACTTTTATCACTCTCATAAGTCCACCCCCAGTTTATTACATTCTCTATAGCTTGTGCTATCTCATCTCCATATAGAGATAGCACATCCGCTGAGCATTTTGGGCATGCTCTGAAGAACTTTTCGTCTGAGAGAGAGAGTGATATAACGATGTAGTATTTTGGCTCCCTTTCATCTTCGAACATCACCGGTATTTTGGCTTCATCTGGATTAAACATTGACGAGCATTTATAGCAGAAGAAGAAGACTTTACTGTTCTTATTAAAAAGCCTTTCCGCACCAAGGACTGTGATGTTCACATCATCACCTAGCCTCAGTGCAAAGGCCCTCTTATCCCTTCTCCAGGAATACAATACTACGTTCTCTGATACCTTTTGTGTTCCGTTTATCCAAGCCATAACTACTTTACCTCCTTTTTTTTACTAACTTCTTATACCTTTTATACCTTTATGTGTTTGCTTCTTGAGACTATTTCAGTGTCTATACTTAACTCCTTGTATTTAAGACGAAATTTCCTGGCAAGGGCATACACCTCTTCCCTCTCAAATTCCTGCACTGGGTTTATTATTCTCACTGGTCCTTTTCGTGTCGAATAGAGAGCTATCTTTTGTGCAAGATATGAGAACTCAGGGGATTGGTCAGATGGAAATACTCCTCTGAACCCTGTGATGATGTTTCCTATCCCCTCCCTCTCTACAAAAGAGAGGGCTATTGATAGGAATATGAGATTTCTCGCTGGAGAATACTTATTCGGTTTATAGTTCACAAAGAGATTTGGAACATTCATCTCTACAAGTGGGATATTGAGTTCTGAGCATATCTTCTTGACCCTCTGATGTTCCCTCTTATCAAGAGTGAAATGTAGAGCTGTGATTTTGAACTTGTCTTTAGTAAGATGAAGAGCTACATTACTATCAATCCCTGAAGACAGGAGAATTACTGCTCTTGAATAATCAAGCTGAGACATTTTTGGATAAAACGTAGTCCTATTATGAGAAGCAACATGAACAATATTTATAAACGGTGGTAATTCTGAAAGATTTGGAAGCTTGACTGACGATAATACTATACCAAACGGAGATATCCTAAAGAACAATGGTGCATTTACTCTAATAGTGGTTATTATCTCCTTTTCTATAACGACTTGTGGTGAATAAGCAAAGCTCTCATCGGTAATTGGTGAGATTTCAGTAGTCTTAAAAAGCGTGTCAGAATAAAAGATAGTTGATGAAACAACTACTTTCCTTTCAGATATTGCAACTTTAGCATTCTTAGTCCCCCATACTTCTATGTTCCCCTTCTTGAACATAGAGTAGAAGTATGGGGGTGGAGAAAAAGACGGGTCAGTATATACTATAAAGCTCATCTCTTCTAAGATGGATTGAGATATTCTGACTCAACTTTCTTGACGAGTGGATACAAAGGATGTTCACTTAAGGCAGAGAACAAGAGATAAGAAGCTATAATGAAAGCGGCAAATGAGAGGGTCTTATCGAGAAACATGTTGAGAGAAGGAAAGTAAGCAATACTACCGCATTTATCTCTCTTATCAGCATACTCATCGAGAAATTGAAAAATCTGATAAGGTCTTAATGCATTAAGATACGGAAACATTCTATATATTGCTGACTCTATTCTCTCTATATCTATTCTCTCCATTACATAATAATTTAATCCTCTCTCATACACTTTGTTGATTTTCTGTTTCCCCCACAGAACTTCAGTTAATAGAATTAAATCTCTATACTATACATACTACCTCCCTTACATATTTACAAAATCTCATTCTTCTTCCTCCTCCTCCTCCTCCCTAACTACTACTACTATCTACTGAAGTTCTGTAGGGAAATCTCACAGCTTTATCACTATCACTTGAAATTGAACTCCCTTATAAACCCCCTCAACTTCCCTTCCCCCTACAATTCTCCTCACCTTCACCCCACTTGACCTCCTCGATAACTCCTGTATGAGAGCATATGTATATTCAACACCAGGAACCACGATAATCACTTTATCCCCATCTTCATCATAATGAGCATATTGAGATACAGAACTGACGAGTTTCTTCATCTCCTCCTTAACTTTCTCTACATTCTCTCTACTACTCTTCTTTATAACACTACTCTCACTCTTTGGTTCAGGAAATTTGGACTTGACAAACATCATATGCTTACATGCCCTTGCTCTGTAGAAGAAGTGAGGACAGGAACAAGAATTATGACTGACCTCATAAATCTTTCCTTCCTCTGACCTGAATATCCATATTCCCTCCCTCACCTCTTTGACTGTATAATACTTATCCCCTATTCTAACTTTCATTGATAAGCCTTATCTTAAGCAAAGCCTCAATTAATTTTATAATCCCATATATATCCCCATCCTTCCTCGCTACATCTGAAAATATACTATCCTCAAAACCCTCAACATAAATATGAACCTTCACTTCCTTACCATCAGATGAAATACAATACTCCAATTCCTGATTCTTCATCTCCAAAGACCACACAATATCAGAAGTTATAACCCCCAAATTCCTCCCAGCAAACATCACAAACTCCTTATAGTTTCTCGGCAATTTAAATACCTGAAGGTAATCTACAACGTCCTCCTGAAATCTCCTCTGTATCTCCTCCCAAGATACATTATCCCCCTCCTTCTCACTCACTATCTTTGATACCATAAAGATGAATTTCCCTTCCATATCTTTAACACGGAAGGGGGCTAACCCCCCTCCATACTGTATCATATCGTTTCTGTGATTTTTGTTGTTGTTGAATTCGCCTCAACCTCTGAGACAGAAAAAGTTAACTCTATATTATCTTTCCTCAATGAGACTGTAATCGAGTTTCCATACTTTGACTTGGACACAAAAGCATTATTACCCTTCCTCACAACCTCAAGGGCAAGAACCTCTAACTTCTTCCTCGTATCTGGAGATATTCCTACCTCCCTACTTTTCGTTATACCCTTAAGGATTTTCTTAACATCTTCTAACTCCTTATCCATAACTCTACCCTCCTTCTTGCTTGCTAACTCATACCCTATTTCACCCTCGTAAGTAGCCCAAAGGTTATCTTCCCCTCCTTGAAGAGTGCCTCTATCTCGTTCTTATCCAACACTTTCCCTTCAGGAAGTCTTGTTTCAATCTTAACCACCAAAGCAATATCCCCTCTCTCAAGCGTAACATTTATTCTGTTCGCTGGGACATGTATCCCAGACCATTCCGATAACATCTCAGCAGTCCCGCTATGCCCTATAGCGGAAATGAACCTTCCACTCCTTATCAATCTCCTCGCAGTCTCAGGAGAGATATGCTTATACGAATAAAGCCCCTGCCTTACTATTGCTGTTGAATTCATCAGATACAGCTTCATGATATTTATCTTAATTCCTCCTCCACTCAAAAGCAAGTCTTATACCAAATTTCTCCTCCATACCCTTGATAAACCCCCACGCCTCGCTCCCCACATTTACATACAATTCACAAATCTTCCCCCTACTAACTACCCCACCCCTTTCTCTAATCCTCTCCAATCTCCCCTTCACCCAACTCGGTATGTTCTCAGCTGTAAAGAGCTTTAACTGAATACCCTCCATCCTCGCCAAAAATGACCAAAACCCAATACCAGCAATCCTCCCCCTCCTCTCCCCAATACAAAACCTCCTCATCTCCTCCTCCGTCCTCGGAATGACTACCTCCCCCACACTCCCCACTATAACCCCATCCTGTGAAAAATACCTAAACCCACCACCCTCACCCACAAGCCTCCCACCAATAACCCTCTCCACAAGCTTCAATATCCCATACGCCTCCCCATCATCCCTTATAACTCCACTAAATCTCCCCGCACCCTTAGCTATAAACTCTATATAATCCCCCCCTATCTCCGCTCTTATCTCGTAATAAATTCCCTCCCTTTTAACGTAAAGGGAGAAGGGAAGGTCTGCCTCAACCAAACTCCCACTCACCCCAACAAATCCCCTAAACTCGTCCTCAGACCTCGGAAATCTGAAAGGAAATAAAAAGTCAGAATTCTCCTCAAACCTCCTCTCAACCTCCTTTGAATGGATAATCTCCCCACTAAAAGTAAAAGAACGCAAACCCCAAGGCACTAAGATTTCCATTTCCTTTCCAACTCCCTTACATTCTTAAAAATGAAGTCTGGTTCCCTACGAAGATGATAATCGATAGTCATAACCGTAAGACCATCTGTAGGAATAAGCTCTATAAGCTTTATTCTCTTTGGCAACGCTGACTTAATATCTATCCTCTTGGAATTCTGAACGTCAAGAAGACACACCAACTTCCCATAAACCCTACCTATATACGGCCTGCCACTGATTTTGAGGAAATAGTAAGGAAGCGCAAACTTCACCCTATCCTGAATTCTCCAGAAATCCTCGCTTATACCCCCCTTCACAGTAGCAAGTGCTTGATCGCCTATTACCATTATAGTTATTTTCTCCCCTTCCATACCCATATAAACCTCCATCCCATCCGTATCTTACCTCCCCCTATACCCTTACCACCCCCCTCAATAC
>CAZRNR010000011.1:0-46840 GCA_964601505.1 uncultured bacterium
CACGCCTCAGCACTCCCACCCTATCTCCCGTCTTCCCTAAAATAGAAAGAATAAACACATCTGGTTCATCAGATTCCAAAAAACTCTCTGCTTCTATCTCACTTATGTCAATTATCTCAAACCTGTGATATATCTCAGTAAAATCTGTCTTAAGAGAAAAAACATTTTTCATTCTGAGTTTTTCTTTACCTATGTAAATGACAATCTGGATAAGGGGGAGTTTATATTTTCTGTAAAGAGCGATAGCATACTGAAGCATTCTTTGAGGCATTGTTTCATCGTTTGATGTTTGGAACTCAATGTGAAGAAGGAAGGAACCTTTATGAGTTCTGATTATTCCAACGAAATCAGCTCTGAGGAGTTCCTGAATCTCTGTTGCAGCAGGTTTTATCTCAAGTATATCAACTTTGAGAACAAGCTTAACGACAGCTTTTGCAGCAGATTCAAAAATTCCCTTTATCTCAGTATCAAATCTCACAAGGAAAATTTTGTAAATTTTTCTAGCATAAAATGCTTTGTTGCATTCATCAAAAATTACCCTTTTGAATTTTGCGATTATAGTGCATTCCCTAATTTTTTGAAAGAAAATCTTAAATTTCTTTATAGTTGTGTTATAGCTTTTTCTTGTAAAAGTTCAGGAAAGCACTATAATTTTCTCAAGGATGTGAGATAATGTACAGTTATACAATAAAAGAAACAGGGGGAAAATATTTTCTGAAGGTTAAAAGTTTGAAATCTTTATCTGCTCACCCAAAAAGCAAAAAAACTTACAAATTCTCTTATCGCCTCCCTTGAAAATCTACATAAAAAGCAGAGGAGCTTATAAATTCTGAAATTCAAAAAGATTTAAGAGTCCCAGATCACTTTACAATGAAATTTCAGTGTGTTTGAATGTGTTTGCAACAAAGTATTGACTTTTCATTTGTTGTGATTATTATTCTACTATCACATTTATTATCCTGTTTTTGACATAGATTATCTGTTTTATTTTTTTGCTATTGATATATTTTGAGAACTTCTCAGATTTCAGAATTATGTTTTTCACCTCTTCCTGTTCTGAATCTTTTTGAATTTCTATTTCTCCTCTGAGCTTACCATTTATCTGAACAGGTATTTTTATCATCTGTTCTTGAAGGAATATTGAGAGTTTTTCATAATCGTCAAGGCTTTGTTCAGCGATCATTTTATCTTTTCTTATTTTAGGTATATTTTGGTATAGCTCCTCACATACATGTGGGGCAAAGAGGGAGAAGATTTTAAGAAATCCAGCTGCAATGCTTGCGATACATTCTGCATCGTTTTTTGACTGAATTTTCTGTGTGTTTTGTATGAATTCTTCAAGGTGATTTATGAACTCCATCATCCGAGCCAGAGCTGTGTTGAAGCCAAGTTCCATGATATCCTTATAGGCAGAGACCATTGATTTTGAATAAGCTTTTCTGAGTTCTGCTACTTTTTCAGATATATCATCTTGGAATATTTTTTCTTCTGATATTTCAATATCGTATTCTTTTATGAGTTCAAAGATTGTAGAAAAGTTTTTCCATACCCTGCGTATGAACCTGTAGATTCCATTGACTCCTCTATCAGACCATTCAAGATCTTTTTCAACTGGAGCGGCAAAAAGTATGAAGCATCTTGCAGTATCAGCACCATATTTTTTCACAACATCGTCCGGATCAACAACATTTCCCTTTGACTTTGACATCTTAGCTCCATCTTTTATTACCATTCCCTGTGTTATAAGTTTTTTGAATGGTTCAGAGATTTTTATATAACCCAGATCTCTCAGGACCTTTGTGAAAAACCTCGCGTAAAGAAGATGTAATACTGCATGTTCTATGCCGCCTATATACATATCAACAGGCATGTATTTCTCAACGAGCTTTGAATTGAAAGGTTCCGTTGAGAAATCTACTTTTGATGTGTCTCCAGAAAGATAACCGAGAAAATACCACGATGATTCAACAAATGTGTCCATTGTGTCTTTTTCTCTTTTCGCTTCGGTATTGCAGTATGGGCATCTTGTATAGCTCCACTTTTCCATATCATCCATACGCTGTGGCAGTACAACAGGTAGGTTCCTTTCCACGACGGTTCCGCATTTTGGACAGTATATTATTGGGATAGGAGTTCCCCAGTATCTTTGTCTTGATATTCCCCAATCTCGGAGTTTATAGCTTACGGCGAAATCTCCTATACCTTTTTCTTTGGCGAATTGGGTTATTTTGTTCTTTGCTTCCTCCGAATTCATTCCAGAAAATTCTCCTGAATTTATAATTTTTCCAGACTCTTCAAAAGCTGCTGATGAAAAGTTATGCTCCCTATCATACGGAACAATAACAGGTTTTATAGGTATATTATACTTTCGTGCGAATTCAAAATCCCTTGAGTCATGAGCGGGAACAGCCATAATAGCACCTGTTCCATAATCTGGTAGAACATAGTTTGATACCCATATTGGAATTTTCTCATTGTTGAATGGATTTATGGCGTAGGCTCCAGTGAATACTCCGAGCATCTGTTCTCCTCTCTCTTCTTTTGTCATTCGCATCACTTTTTCGCAGAAGGCTTCAACTTCCATTTTATTTTCAGGTTTTGTTATTTCTATCACGAGTTCATGTTCTGGAGCCAAAACCATAAATGTCACTCCAAAAACCGTATCGGGTCTTGTTGTGAATATCTCAAGTTTTAGGTTTGATCCAGCGATGGGGAAGTTGAACTTAGCTCCTTTAGATTTACCGATCCAGTCTCTCTGCATTTTCTTTACCCTTTCTGGCCACTCAAGATTTTTAAGTTCATCAAGTAGTTCTTCAGCATATTTTGTTATCTTTAGGAACCATCCCCACATTTTTTTCTTTGTTATTGGTGTTCCGCATCTCCAGCATGATCCACCTACTACTTGCTCATTTGCAAGGACTGTTTCGCAGCTCTGGCAGAAATTCACAAACCCCATTTTTCTGTATGCAAGTTGTTTTTCATACATTTTTATAAAGAAAAGTTGTTCCCATTTGTAGTATTCTGGTGATGAAGTATCTATTTCTCTGTTCCAGTCATAGGATATCCCAAGTTTTTTGAGCTGTTCCTTCATATGAGATATGTTGTTTCTTGTCCATTCAGCGGGATGCACACCATGTTCTATTGCTGCGTTTTCAGCAGGGAGGCCAAAGGCGTCCCATCCGATTGGATGAAGAACATCATAACCCTTCATTCTGTAAAATCTTGCAATGGCATCTCCGATTGAGTAATTCCTCACATGCCCCATATGTATCCTACCTGATGGATATGGAAACATAACAAGGATATACTTTTTCTCACCTACGCCCTTTAGACCAAAAGAGTTTCTTTCTTCCCATATTTTCTGCCATTTTGGTTCTATCTGTTGAGGTATGTATTCTTCAATCATTTTTTAGGAAATTATTTAAACTAACTTGCTTGTTGTATTTGAAAATCAGTTTTTTGGTTTTCTCGGAAGCTAAATGATATTTATTGTTTTTCAAAGGAAGAAATTTCAAATTGCTTGCTTGATTTCATACAGAAAGTAAATTTTGTTGCAGAGTTTACTTTTCATTTGATTTTTCCATACGTATGTTCATGCTTTGTTTCATCAAACATGCTTTTTAAATATTAGGAACCAAAAATAAAATACATAAATCAGTGTTTTGTCTATAATTGCAACAGAGCAAATCATTATTTTTAGCTTGACTGTCAGATTACACACAATTCAATAGATCAACTTTGTAATTTTTTATTTCACTGAGCATTTTGGGAATTATTTAATCTTGGGAGAACTTTTTCGCATAGTAGTTCCATAGATCTTTTTACTTTTTTATGATCAAGACCTCCGAGTCTTGTCCAGCATAATATATCTGTGAGTTTGTAGTTTTGCGCCAGAGATCTCATTTTCTCCAGGACATAATCTGGGTCTCCTACCAGGAATCCGTGAGAGAATGGACCTTCTTCAACAGTGTATTTAAATGTAAGTTTTCCGTTATCATAGGCTTTGATGTATTCTGATAATATGTTATGGAGATTAGAATAGAAGTCTTCTGATTTTGGGTATTTTACTGCTGGTATTAGTTGAGTGAATTTTCTGAAATACCACATACATGGTTTTTCAAAATCTCGAATAGCTCTTTCTCTGTCTTCATCAACATATACGAATACAAGGCTACATATTCTATATTCGTCTGGATTTTCACCAAGATTTTCGAGTGTTTGTCTATATTCATTTATATTTTCTGGGCTTGCAAGCAGGGAAGTGAAAAGTAGATTCATTTTTTTCTGAGCTTGAAATTTTATAGTTTGGGGATTAAAAGATGCTCCGAAAAATGGGGGATAGGGCTTTTGTAGAGGTTTTGGACGAACCTTTACTTTATTGAATTTAAAGAACTTACCATGAAAATTCACTTCGTCTTCTGTCCATGCCATTTTTATTATCTGTAGCATTTCTTCAAACCTTTCCCTGCTTTCAGATATTGGTATGTTGTATCCTTCAAACTCATGTGGTTGGTATCCTCTGCCAACTCCGAAATCAACTCTTCCGTCAGATAGTATATCTAACATTGCGAATTCTTCAGCAACTCTTATGGGGTTATGGAAGGGTAGGACAACAACTCCAGATCCGAGCCTTATTCTTTTTGTTCTTGCGGCTACAAATGAGGAGAGTACCTGTATAGATGGCATAACTCCATATTCAGAGAAATGATGTTCTGCAAACCATGCTGTATCAAGTCCGACCGCATCTGCAAACTCAATTATTTCTATATTCTCATTATAAAATTCTTTCTCAGTTTTTCCTTCAGCCGATTCAAAAAGATGTAGTAAGCCAACCCTTATTTTATTAAACATAAAGTATATATTAATACTTAATACTTTGGGATGTTATTTTTTGAAAGTTTTGATAAAGGGATTGAAGAAATCAGATATTTGCTGTGAAATTGAATTTGGAGGAGATTTGTTTTTACTATATACTATATGCGATTTGGCGATATAGAGGAGGCGATAGATATTCTTAAAAATGGTGGAATAATAATCCTTGTAGATGATGAGAGTCGCGAGAATGAAGGGGATATGGTTCTTCCAGCTGAGTTTGCAACTCCTGATAAGATAAATTTCATAATAAAGGAAGCTCGCGGTCTTCTGTGTGTTGCGATAACCGAAGAGATTGCAGAGAGACTAGAACTTACTCCCATGGTTATACATAACAATGCATTGCATGGGACTGCCTTTACTGTTTCCATTGACGCAAAAGATGGTGTGGATACTGGAATATCTGCATACGATAGAGCTTTGACTATCAGGAAGATAGCTGACCCAAATTCAAGACCTTCAGATTTTGTAAGACCTGGGCATGTCTTTCCTGTTGTGGCTAAACCTGGAGGAGTTCTTGTGAGAGCTGGGCATACAGAAGGTTCAACAGATCTTTGTAAGCTTGCAGGCATTGCCCCAGCTGCTGTTATATGTGAGATAATAAAAGATGATGGAACTATGGCTCGCTTGCCAGATCTCGTGAAAATCGCTGAAAAATTTGGACTTAAAATATTCAAAATAGAGGATATAATAAAATACAGACTTAAAAGAGAAACACTGGTTAGAAAGGTAGTTGAATCAAGGTTACCAACAGAGTTTGGAGAGTTCAAAATTCAGGTTTGGGAAAATGTATTAGATAAGACTCAGAATGTTTCAATCACTATGGGTGAGATAAAACCTGATGAACCAGTTCTTGTGAGAGTCCATTCAGAATGCCTTACCGGTGATGTTTTCGGATCTCTTCGGTGTGATTGTGGAGTTCAGCTCAGATCTGCTATGAAAATTATAGCAGATGAGGGAAAAGGAGTTCTGGTATATATGCGGAAAGAAAGCATGGGAAAAGTTCATGAGGGAAGGGGGATAGGCCTTATAAAGAAGCTTGAGGCATACAATCTTCAGGATCAGGGACTTGATACCGTTGAAGCAAATGAAGCTCTTGGATATCCACCAGATCTCAGAGATTATGGGATTGGAGCGCAGATTTTAAGATCTCTTGGAGTTGGGAAGATACGACTTATAACAAATAATCCGAGAAAAATAGTTGGTCTGAAAGGATATGGAATGGAAGTTGTTGAGATAGTTCCAGTTTCTGTAAAACCTAATCCTGAGAATGAAAGATATCTGAAAACAAAGAAAGAGAAGTTAGGGCATCTACTTTAGAGCATTATGAAAGTCGTTTTAGCTTACTCTGGTGGGCTTGATACTTCAGCAGTTTTGCTTTATCTGAAAGATAAGGGTTTTGATGTGATCGCTTTCTGTGCAGATATTGGTCAGGAGGAAGATTTTGATCTTGTGAAAAAAAGGGCATTGCAGTTTGGTGCAAGTAAGGTCATAGTTGAAGACCTCAAAGAAGAATTCGTTAGAAATTATATATTTAAAATGCTTAAAGCGAATGCAGAATATGAAGGATATCTTCTTGGGACATCTATAGCGAGACCTGTTATAGCTAAAAGGCAGGTTGAAATAGCCATCAGAGAGAAAGCCGATTTTGTCGCTCACGGTGCCACGGGAAAGGGAAATGATCAGATAAGATTTGAGTTGGCGTATATGAAGCTCGCTCCACATCTCAAAATAATCGCTCCATGGAGAGAGTGGAGTTTTCAATCAAGAAAAGATCTTGTTGATTTTATAAGAACTAAAGGGTTTGATGTAAGTTATGAAGAAAAACAATATAGTGTTGATGAAAATATAATGCACACGAGTTTTGAAGGCGGAATAATAGAAGATATACAAAAACCTTATCCTTTGCATATATTCAGAAAGGTCGTTCCACCGGAAAAAGCAGATGAGAAGGGAGAAGAAATAGAATTAGATTTTGAAAACGGCGAACCGATTGCTTTAGATGGTAAGAAACTCTCTCCTGTAGAAATCCTGATTGAACTCAATAAAATTGGTGGAAGAAACGGTATTGGGATAAGAGATGTTGTTGAGACAAGAGCAAATGGTATTAAATCAAGAGGAATATATGAAACCCCAGGTTTTGAAATATTGCTTTTTGCGAAAAAAAACCTTGAAGCTATAACGATTGACGGGAATGTAAGGAAGCTCATCTCCCTTCTATCTCCAATTTATTCAGAGCTTGTTTATAAGGGATTTTGGTTTTCTGAAGAAAGGGAAGTCTTGCAGACCCTCTTTGACAAAGCTTGTGAAAAGATTACAGGAAAAATAAAGCTTTTTTTGTATAAGGGCAATATCCGTATTCTTTCAAGATCATCTCCCAATTCTGTTTATAAAAAAGATATTGTTAGTTTTGAGACATCCGGTGATATAGTTAGATGGGCAGAGGGATTTATAAGAACTCTTGGCCTGAGGTTCTTGGTTAGATGATTTTTGGTTCCTGTCAAATTATGTTTTCAAGAGCAGATTTTATATCGGGATACTTAAATTTAAAACCTTTCTCTATGAGAAAAGAAGGTCTTATTCTCTGACTTATACTTATCGTTTCTCTAACGAAATCTTTCCCAAGGATCAATTCAAGGATTATCTGTGGTATGCTTATTATTTTTCTTTTTTTGATTTGTGAGATTGTTTTGATAAACTCATTTGCTTTCACAGGGTTAGGTGATACACAGTTTATCACTGTTTCAGGAAGTTTCAGCATTTTGCCTGCCGCATCTTTATCATTTTTTTCAAATTTCCCCTCTATTATATCCTTTATCACCTGTATGAGGTCATCAATGTGTATCCAAGATATGTAGTTTTGCCCCTGTCCGAATGGATTTACAATAAAAAAGGGAGTTATTGATGATGATATTATCTTAGCCTTTTTATCTAGAACTACCCCTATTCTAAGTATATAGAGTTTGGAACTTTCTACTTTTTTCGCCTCTTGTTCCCACATATTGCACACATTTGCAAGAAAGGAATTACCTACTTTTGATTTTTCATCTTTTTCTTCATTTCCTGTATCTCCGTAGTATCCTATTGCAGATGCGTTTATAAGTTTTTGAGCTTTTATTTTTTCTGCAAGTTCAACCACTGTTTTTGTTGAATTCAAACGACTTTCTAGTATTTTCTTCTTTGTAGCTTTTGTCCATATTTTACCTATGTTTTCCCCTGCAAGGTTGATAATTATTTTTTCTCTTTCTGTTTTGAGTTTTTCTATCCATTTTTCTTCAAATATCTCTCCCCATTCAAGTAGGTTTTCTTTCCATTCAGATTTTTTTCTTGTTATAGTTATGATCTTATCATTTTTTCCTAGCTCACTTATGAGTTTTTGACCTATCAGCCCAGTTCCACCTGCAACTATGATCATTCTAATAAAATTATATACAATTTATTCCCTTATTTTGTTTGTATGTATTTTGTTTTTCAATTTTTCATTAGAGCATGATTTTCTTTCTTATTAACGGTTTTCTTTTTATCTCTCGTATAAGGAGATTCGGTTTCCTACCCCTTCTTTCTGGTGGTGGGGGAGGATTGATCTTGTTCATTTCAACTACTGTATCGCTTATGTATCCACATATAAGGCATCTGAATGTTTTTACCGTTCCCTCTACCGTTGTTATTACGTCAAGAAAGGTAAAGCCATTACATCTTTTGCACCTCATTTTAGTTCCTTCCTCCTTTTGCTGGAGGAAAGAACCTTCAACGCTCCCATTAGGAATTTATCGGAATAAGTAAAAAATGGTTAAGTAATTTATATTTTTTCATTCATAATGGTAGAACTTAAAATAATCGACTGGATAATAGTTTTATTTTATTTCCTTTTTATCATCATTATAGGCTTTTATCTAAGAAAATGGAGTTATGGGAATGAGGATTTTTTTCTTGCTGGTAGGAGAAATTCAGCTTTGGTTTCGGCTTTTGCTTTCCTTTCCGCTAATTTAGGTTCGCTTGAAATATTAGGTTGGACGGGCGCTTCCTACAAATATGGTATGCTTACCGCTCACTTCTACTGGATAGGTGCAGTTCCAGCGATGATCTTTTTAGGTATATTTATGATGAGGTTCTACTATAAGAAAAGAATATTTTCTGTTCCGGGATATGTAGGTGAGAGGTTTGATCAAAAAACTCGTGTTTTAAGTGCTGTTTCATTTGCTGTAATGACACTACTTATGTCTGGAGTAAATATCTACCTTATGGCTCTGATATTCAAAATGGTTCTTGGATGGAACTGGCATATTAGTATTTGGGTTTCAGGACTTACTGTAAGTATTTATGTTGCCTTGGGAGGTCTTATGTCTGCTATATTTACAGAGGTTGTTCAGTTTTTTTTGATATGGCTTGGCCTCGTGCCTATAACATTCTTCGCTATAGCAGAGTTCGGAGGACTTTCATTCCTTCAGAAAATTCCTCCTGAGATGTCTTCTCTCTGGACGAATACTTTTGACCCTTCAAAAAATCCTATGGGCGTTGATTTTCTCGGTATTATACTTGGACTTGGTTTCGTTCTTTCTTTTGGATATTGGACTGCTGACTTTCTTGTGATACAGAGAGCTTTTGCCGCTGAAAATATCAGAGCTGCAAAATTAGCTCCCATCATCGCTTCTTTCTTTAAAATGTTTTTACCTTTCGTTGTAACTTTTGGGGGTATTATAACATTCATACTCGTCGGTGATGGTAAATTATCTTTGCTTGTAGATGAGAATGGAAATACCATAACAGATTCTGCTTTACCAGCTTTGATAACAAGATACTTCCCTCCGGGTCTGGTTGGTTTAGGTGTAACTGCTTTGCTTGCTGGTTTTATGGCTGGACAGGCTGGGAACATAACCGCTTTTAATACAGCTTTTACTCAAGATATATACAAGCCCGTTTTCAGAAAGAACGCATCGGAAGGTGAGCTTGTTGTCGTTGGTAGAGTATCTACTATATTGGGTATGCTTGTATCTATTGGTGCTGCATACTGGGCTATGGAATTCCCAACAATAATGGATTATATCCAGGCTATATTTTCGTGGGTTAATGCTCCTTTGTTTGCAGTTATACTACTTGGAATGTTTTCAAAAAGAATCACATCTCCGGGAGCTTTCTGGGGACTTCTTATAGGGATGATATTTTCCTTCTTTATATTTTTTGGTGTAAGGCATTCTTTTATACCACCAAAGTATATTGCTTTTTATGATAATCCAAGTGAGATGGCCTTGAACCTTTGGAGAGCCTTCTGGAGCTTTCTGGTTTCATTTGCTATCACAATTTTAGTCTCTATTTTCACAAAACCAGAAAAAATAGAGAAAATAAAAGATCTTGTCAGAGGATCGGGAGAAATTGATTCAGAAAGCTCTAGATTCTACTCAAAACCGGAATTTTGGGCAATTGTTTCAATCACTATACTTATAATCCTAAATGTAGTTTTCTTTTGATTTTGCTCGTAGGCAGTCTTCAACTCAATCTCAAAAACATTTCAACTTTGCAAAGAAATGAATCTGTTTGAATTTTTGAAGAGTAAATGTTTATATAATGCCCAGTTGATCATAGGATATTTGGAGTTGAAAAAAAATGAATACAAGGATTGTATTTGTATATGCAGGATTTATTAACTTCTGATCCTAATTAAGTAATAAAAATGATTTTATTGCTGTATAATAACATCATATAGATCTCTTTTGTTTTCTTCCTCTTTTATGATTTTAATTACTTCTTCAAGTGTGCTGAGACGGATTTTTTCTTCTAGTTTTAATTCATTCATTGATGAAAGTCTGTCTATTTCATTTGAGATGCGAAGTTTAACTCGAGCAAGAATTGTTCTATCTACTTCGCTTATTCCTGATATCAAGGATTTGATGTATCTTTTTATTTTCTCCAGTATATTTATTCCAAAGGTTCCTGTGATTCCTTCTACAATCGAGAGCAATTTTTCAAGATCTTCCTTTGATAATCTCATATTCAATAATTTTTTTTTACTAAAAAACTTTAAATTGGTATTTTCTGAATGGTCTTACTTGCAATATTTGTTTAAATTCATTTTTTGATTTTATTTTTATTGGTTACATCTCTTTATGCTATTTATATGCATTGTGAATGTGATTTGAGAACATTCTCATTTGCAAACCGTGAAACTATATCAGAATCAAAGTATGATTTTCATGCTAAATTATTAAATATTCATTATTCATAATGGATTTAATGGAGATTTACGATGCTTTTACACGGAGTCAAATTGGATTTTTCTGATATGAGATTTGGTGTATTTGGTTTCTTGCAATATGAGGAAGTTTATCAAAGGGAATGTTGGATAAATTTAAGCGAGATTTTTGTGAATAATAAAATGTCATCTAGGAGAAAAATGTTTTAGGATAAAAAAGATGAACATTGCATTATTGGTCTTAATGTTATTTGTCTTTTATTGAATTGTGGAATGTTAGCAACAATACTGCTATCTCCCTGAGGAATTGAGCTTGCTGAGCATAAAGATGAACAAAATTTTAGAGGGTTGCTAATTGTATTCTAAATAATTAGTTCTTTTAAATTTTCTAGTTTAATTGCATCGAAATCATAATTTTTAACCTGAATCTTACAAGAAGTCTCCATCTATAGGGTGGAGATGAATTGCAAATATTTGACAGGAACTCAGTTTCGGATTTAATTATAATATATAACCCTGATAACCAAAGGTTTGTCAAGGATGGTAGGGCTGGGACGGCCCGAACTGTGGAGAGGCTTATAGCCTCGTTGAAGCAGGAAGCTCCATATTCTATAAGATGGAGTAGTTCACTACATCATCTATCTCCGATTTTCTCTACTTGTAGCAAAAGAATCACCTAACTCTTGATTAATTTAAGTCTTAAACTCGGAATCCTTATCTATAGTCTGCTATCCTTTAGGATTATCAGCATCTCCAGTATACATTCATGCTACCTTAAAGTATTCCTATCATACTTAGGGCCTTGTATATGATCGCATTGCTCATCCTTTAATGCCTTTTCTAAAGAAGACTTGCTTAATTCCATCATCGCTTATTTGCTAGAGAAGAAATTGATATTCATTCCATAAATCTGCTAAACTTAAACAATATATTTCTTTTTTGTTCTATTTAGATAATTTAGGTAAAATCAGGACACTACCTTCACCCTTAATTTTTCAAACTTGCACAGAACATTTTACTCCATATCTTTAGGTTCTCTTCTTTATTTCCGGAGAGATATGAAGATATTCCATCTATTGCGAATGTTTCAGCATAGACTTTGAGGAATTTTTTATCGTTGCATTTATGTATTATGGTTTTTCTTATTTCAGTTGTGATATTTTTAGATTTTTTTATTTCAAATTTTAGGGCTAAATTTTTTGCGAGTTCTAAGTTTTTTGTGATATTATTTAAATCTTCTTGTGCGTAGGAATTTTGGCTATGAAGGAAGGAAGATACCAAGTATTGTGGTGAGGATCAGAAGCATGTGATTATTTTTATCGTTTTTTGCATTTGAATTTGGGAATTACTGGATATTTAGGAGTTGTGAGTTCTGGGATTTGAGATGTTTCAGGATTTTATAAAAAGATATATTTATTAGGATATTAGGGAATGGTGTAATGAGATGATATACGGAGAGAGGATAAGAGCTGGGCTTGTGGGTATACCTTCAAGCGGTAAGACAACGATTTTCAATCTTCTCTAAATTATTGATTATTAAATCATTCCTTCATTTTTAGATATCTTTTCATCGGGCTTGCATCATTTTTGATTTCGGAGTACTAATATAGATTTCTTGAAATCCTTTGGAGTATAAAGATTTTTATTCATCTAAGTGGTATACTCTATTGATCATTAATTAGTTTAGTCATCATTTCTTTACGCTTATAAAGGTTTGTTATTCTTTCTTCAAAAATTGATTTAATTTAAATCAATGGAAGATGTATCTCTTCTTTTTAATTTTTCAATCAAAAAGGTACAAAACAAAATGTGCCCAATGCGCATTTGAATTATCTGGTAAGAACTTTTGTGATATGAATTGGTAGATTTTGGAGGAGAAGATGATACATTTATTAGCTATGGCGGTTTTATTTTTCTAGATAAGCGGTGCGGGTCTGTGTCTGCTAAGTAAAACGCTATTTCCTTCTGCATATGAGCTTGGAGATCATTGAACGAGAAGGCAAAAATTCTTCCTGTTAAAACAGATTGTAAAGAGTGTGAAAATCTTACAGAATCTGGATGTAGTTTAATTGAATCTTTCCAGAGAATCTATAAGGGGGTTGCAGAATTTTTGAAAAAAAATTAGGAGAATTTAAAATCTAAAAATTTTTGTTGGATAGTTTTATGGTTATTTATACATATTTAAAAGGGTGGTATATAATGTATAAGAAGAGGTTAAGTTTGATCACTCTGATAGTTTGGGGATTTATGATGTTTGTAGGTTCGGTTTCAGCGGAAGAAAGTCTTCTGGTCTTTGCAGGTGCTGCGAGCAAACCGCCTACTGAGGAAGCGGCAAAGGCTTTTGAGAAGAAAACAGGTGTAAAGATAGACTTGGTTTTTGGTGGTTCCGGCTATGTTCTGTCTCAGATGATGCTTAGCAAAAAAGGTGATATTTATTTCCCTGGTTCATCAGATTATATGGAACTAGCAAAGAAAAAAGACGTCGTTTTCCCCGAAACAGAAAGATATGTGGTCTATCTTGTGCCTGCTATTAATGTTCAGAAGGGAAATCCAAAGAATATAAAATCGCTAAAAGATCTCACAAGACCTGGTTTGAAGGTTGCAATTGCAAATCCTGAAGGTGTATGTGTGGGAGTTTATGCTGTTGAGATAATAGAGAAGAATTTCAGCCCGGAAGAGAAAGCTCAATTTAAAAAGAATCTGATAAACTATACAGAAAGCTGTGAAAAGACTGCTACTGTAATA
The DNA here is from genome assembly GCA_964601505.1 of uncultured bacterium. Classification (GTDB taxonomy): domain Bacteria; phylum Calescibacteriota; class Calescibacteriia; order Calescibacteriales; family Calescibacteriaceae; genus DRWZ01. The sequence goes on from CAZRNR010000011.1 coordinate 13,805, forward strand.
TCTTTAAAGGCTGTTGATGCAGTGATAGGTTGGAGTGTGTTTCAACACTGGGATCCTGAGAGGATAGAGACTATTCCACTGAAGAAATCGGAAATTTTTCGTATCGGCTATATTCCTATTGCAATTTCTAAGTTCACTAAAAACAGGGAGCTTGCACAGAAGTTTATAGATTTTTTGATCTCTGAAGAAGGTAAAGCCATTTACAGAAAATACAATTACTTCATGACTCCAGATGAAGCGTTTGCATGGATAGGGGAGGAAAAGCCGATTGGTGGTGAGTATGTCGTGCCAGCAGATTGGCTTAAAAAATAGACTATAATTTTTAATGCTGAAAAATAACGGGAAAAGATGACATTTAAAAGACTGTCGATACTTTTTGCATTGTCAATCTTTTCCCTTTATGCGGGACTGGTTCTTTCTCTTTTTTATTTCTATAAGACATCTACCTTTGTGGAGATTATCATTTCAGAAAGGACTCTTTTTTCAATCAAGATAAGTCTTATTGCTGCCACGATTGCGACTTTGTTATCTCTCTTTTTAGCATTACCTTCTGCTTATGCACTTTCAAGATTTGATTTCAGAGGCAAGCATGTTATTGACACTATCTTAGAACTTCCAATGATTGTCTCTCCGGCAGCTCTTGGAGCGATGCTTCTGATATTCTTCAATAACCCTCTTGGCGCGTGGATTCAAGATAATTTCGTGCAATTCGTATTTACCGCATATGGCATAATACTTGCTCAATTCATATCTACTGCTGGTATAGCGGCAAGGCTCATTAAGGCAGCGATGGATGAAATTCCTGCTAGATATGAAGATGTGGCACGATCTCTTGGTGTGTCTCCATTCAAGGCATTCTTGACAATAACGCTTCCACTTTGTAAAAAGGGCATTATAGCTGCATCTGTCCTTACATGGGCAAAGGCAATAGGAGAATTCGGGGCCACAATCACGGTATCAGGCTCTATGGCGATGAGAACAGAGACCCTGCCGATTGCTATATTCATGAGACTCTCTACTGCCGACATCGAAGGCACTGTTGCCCTTATCCTCATAATTGTTGCAATAGGTCTTACGACCCTTTACGGAGTAAGACTTCTGACAAAAAAGGGAGTGATTTCGTGATAGAGTTAAAGGACCTTTCAGTTCAAACAAAAGGATTTGCCCTAAAGGATATATCACTCACTGTACAAACAGGCTCGTGCCATGTACTGATTGGTCCCACAGGTTCTGGTAAAACTACCCTTCTTGAGGCAATCCTTGGATTAAGAAAGATTCAAAAAGGAAAGATTTTGCTTGATGGGAAAGATATCACAGATATGCCTGTGCATGAAAGGGGATTTTCTTATGTGCCGCAGGACCTGGCTATATTCCCACATCTCAGTGTTGAGGAAAACATTGTTTATGGAATAAGATACGGCACTGTTTCAAACAAAAAAGATAGATATGATGAAGCTATTAAGATGGCAAACTTGCTAGGGATTGCACATTTACTTAAAAGGAAGGCCGTTGATCTCAGTGGGGGTGAAAGACAGCGTGTTGCACTTGCTAGAGCGCTTGCTCCAGGGCACAGATACCTTCTTCTTGATGAACCATTTTCCTCACTACATGAGGGAATGAAAAAGGGGTTGTGGTTTTTACTTAAAGAATTACAAAAAAAATATCGCTTAACTATACTTATGGTCAGCCACAACATTCAGGAAGCTTTTTTCTTAGCAGATTTCGTGAGTGTTATGATAAATGGTGTAATACATCAGACCGATAAAAAGGATCTAGTTTATCTTTATCCTTTAAACCTTGAGGTGGCAAAATTCTTTGGTATCAAAAATATCTTTAAAGCTGAGATAATTGGTAAGGAAAACAACTATTATAAAGCTTATTGTAGAGAACTTAATACAGAGATCATGCTGCCCATTTATCTTTTCGCCAATTCCCCAGATCATCCTCTCATCGGTTCATCTATTACCTTTGGTATAAGGAGTGAGCATATTATTATATTGAGACCTGACCTTGTGATGAGAAGAGAGAATCTCCTCACTGGCATTATAAAGGAGATATATACTTCTGGCCCAGTTTCAACGATTATATTTGAACCTGATAACTCTAACGCATTGATTGAGATAGTCATGCCTGAATTTGCTCTTTCAAAATTATCTCCCAAACCACTAATGGCCGCGACTATATCATTAAGGCCTGAGAGGTTATTTGTTTTAAGATAGCTATGAATAGCAAAAAATTTATATTCTCTCGTCATTCGTAATCTACTGCTTCTTCATCCTGAGCATTACTCTCCGCATTTATCTTCGGATCATTATATTCTTTCAGAGGTTTGGACCATCGTTTGTAGGACATGTATGGTATGTGTGAGCAATATTCTGGTGATTCTAGGATTTCTGTTCAAATAAAAGTTTTATCCTCTATTGATCATTTAGGTTAATCTTCATAGATTTCTATACACCCTCTATGTTTAAAAATATCTTGATAGTTTTTGTCCTTCTTCATTACTTAATAATCTTTATATTACGTTTCTTGATTCCTATCAAAGGTTTTAGCTTCACCCAAATTTCCTTATCCTTTCTGTGCAGTTCAATGTATTAGTATATAAATCACTCCATCTTGTTGCCAAGGCTTTTGCAATATCTTCTCTGCTCCTGATGGTACGATCTTTCTTCTTCCTTCAACTTACGATAAATTCCTCACCTATAAATTCATTGATGATCCTTCGGTAAATTTGTTCCATCAAAAAATCCACTGCATTCTCAAGTTCAATATCAACTAAGCTAATCATCTTAAGACCGAGAAGGTCGTGTGAAAAGTCAATCAATTTGTTCTGAATTCGCTGATGGCTATAATCTTATTTTCTTTCTTCTAAGATCTAACTATGATACATACCTTTCCTTTTTCCGATATCTATGTTTTCTCTTTTCAATATCACCTCATCTGAAGATCAGATACTTTTTGTGAAATCTGATCAGATATTCACGTCAATAAACTTACTAATAACAATTAGATTTGAGTTGTTAACCTCGTGTCAGCCTCATAGAGAAATTTTTTTTAACCTGAAACTTGCAAGAAGTCTCCATCCTCTACAGTGTGGAGATGAATTGCAAAGACTTGAGTCAATTTCTGATTATAATTGTAATGTATAACCCTGATAACCAAAGGTTTGTCAAGGATGGTAGGGCTGGGACGGCCCGAACTGTGGAGAGGCTTATAGCCTCGTTGAAGCAGGAAGCTCCATATTCTATAAGATGGAGTAGTTCACCATATATAAGATTCCTTTATGTGCTCCAGGACCTTTATTTCGTATAGGATCAGCTACTCCAATAATACTCATCATTGGTAAATCCCTAAATTTTATCTTTTGCCTGAGTTTATACATTTCTATCTTATAATAGCTTTTAAACTTATTTGCATGAACCAGACTCTCTTATAATGGAAAGGTTTTAAGGATTATTTTTCTCTTAGATAGATTTACTCTGCTATTTTGTAAAATAAGGTGTTGGACTACTTATCTTTATCAAAACATGAATGTTTATATATCCCGTCAAATAAGTTCGTATAATTGTAATTTGATGAATTTTTATTATCAGTTACAAGAATTTAGTTGGTTATTAAATTATTTATTACCTGATGATGGATGAGAAGGAAAGGGTTATTATGGAATTGCAAAATTTATTAGGTAATGAAAGACTTTCAAGAATATATAGCACAGTTCTTGAATTGGAAGACAAGTTGAAAATACAGGGGAGAAAGATTCTCATAATAGATGATTCAGTTTTTACCCGGATAAGCATAAGGAATATAATAGAAAAATATGATCTTTTTGATTCCCAGGATATACTTGAGGCGGACGATGGAATGTCAGGTCTAAAGAAGTTCAAGGAGAATATGGGTCTTATAGATGTTATTATATGCGATATAAGGATGAAGAATTTTGATGGACTTCAGTTTATAAGGACTTTAAAGGAGCTTGAGAGGGAGTATAGGGAGAAAGGTGATATTGTAAATTACTTTCGTGTCAATATAACTCCGGTGATAGCTATTACTGGAACTGCGCCCCGCTCGAGGATAGATGCACTTGAAGCTGGGGCTAAAGATTTTGTTTTGAAACCTACGAGAGATGTAACACAAGAAGAATTTGAAAGAGAGCTTGTTGCACGTATAAGAATTCATACAATACTTAAAAGATCTCTTGAAAGGCTTATACAAACCGGTGAAGATCTGTATAAAACATCTATAATGGACCCTCTTACAGGAGCATTTAACAGAAGGTATATGAAAGATATATTTGATATGGAAGTTTCTCGCGCTCTGAGAAAGGGTTCAACACTCGCTGTTATTGTTATTGATATTGATGATTTCAAGAAAATAAATGATACTTATGGTCATCCTGCCGGTGATAAAGTCCTTGTAGAGATATCAAAGAGAATATTTTCTCTAAAGAGACCATATGATTACCTTGTGAGATATGGTGGAGATGAGTTTGTACTTATACTACCAGAAACAAGAAGAGATGGCATAGTTTCTTTTTATGAAAGACTCAAAAAAGAGATAGAAACAAGACCTATAATTGTTGGTGAAGGAGAACATGAAAAAGAGATAAGGATAACTATTTCTGCTGGAGCAACTTTCTTCCCATCAAAATCTGTGAAGATTCAAGATGAGATATTAAAAGTTGCAGATAATGCTCTTTATGAGGCTAAAAGAAATGGAAAATCCAGAATTGAAATATTCGGATGACTATAATTGCCGATATGGCAAGGTGCTTTTTTTGTGGGAAAAAAACTATGTTTGGCAATAATGTCTCTCACGCTGGAAATAAAACGACGAGAAAATTTAAAGCTAACATAAAGAAGGTCAGAATCTCTCTTGATGGAAAATTAAAAAAGATAAAAGTTTGTACCAAGTGTATAAAGATGGGAAAACATGTAAATTTCTCGTTTCATTCATAATTAATACATAGTCGCCTGACTATTTTCAAATCTATAAGCTTTTTTAAAATTGAGTTAATTCAAAATTCCTCTCTGTTTATAGAAAGCCTCCTTAATCTTTCTAACAGAAATATAAGAGGATTAATTTTGCAACAGAGTTTTTTGTGAATTTACAATTTTAACTGATCGTGTATCTATTTCTTCCGTGATATTACTTTATCCTCTTTGACGAAATAGTCCCAGTTTTCATTCTCTTGTCCATCTAAAATACCCCTTATTTTTATGTGATGTATGAACTCTGGAGCATCTTCGTATTTATACCAGTAGAGCTTAAAATTTTCATGATCGTATATGATATATCCGTCTGATATCCAAACATAAAATCCATTGGGATAATAAATATAATACGGGATGTATATTTCTGTTGGGTGATCTGTTTCCTTGCTTTCGATTTCCATCTCAAACTCTCCGAACCTGTTGACTATTCCTTTTTCTGGATCAAAAAAGTGGTAGTCTGAATAAAATTTCATTGATTTTATCTTACCACTTGTGAAGTTTGGATGTGTTCTTGAATATACCTTGTATCCTCTTGGGACAAGGTAAGTTCCATCTTGTATTTTTGCGATGTATGGATCTCCTTCACAAGTATCTGGATTTTTTATACCTCTGCATTGATCTGCAGGTACAGGTTCAACTATAGAGAAATTTTCGGAATTCCATCCTTCACCTCTGTAATCATCGTTTTCCCACGACCAGCACCAGAGTATCCTTTGAAGGTTTAGAGAATCTAATGCTTCGTAAAGATCGTTCAGAACTAAATTTGGGATTATGAAATCCTCGTTTCTAGCATTCTTAGCTGCTCCTTCCCATATATTTGATACTCCAATTTCCTGATCCGATTTTGGATCATAGATCTTATAGCCATTAGATGTATCAAATCCCACATTTTTGGTAGAAAGAGTAAAGTATGTCCCAAATTCACCAAGAACTACTGGGACATTTCCCATGTATTTTCTATGAGTCGATATCATACCGTAGATTGATTTTGCGTATTCACTTGATTTTTTCCTCTTTTCTTCTGTTTTGAAAACCCTGTATGGAGAATTGAAGCCGGGGAAAGGATATATATCTGGATACCAGTGCGGAGCATAAACCACTTGTCTAAGATTTGGTCTCGTGTAGGGGAGATCAAAAAAACTCTCACCTTCCCCTGGAGCTATAAATGTCAGAAGTGTTTCTATGGAGGAAATTGTCCTTTCAACAAATATTATAGCATCATTATCTACTTCTTCTATAGCTTTTCCAATTTTTTCGTGGAACGGAAGAATGTAACCTCTATCGAACCCATAATTTAGTCCTATGAGTCCAAGTAGATTCGCTTTGTCTAAACCAAAGACTTTCTTGATATGTTCCCTATTGTTTTCATCAACTGGGGGAAGGATTCCTATTCCTGTCAGTACATCTACAAAGTCTTGTGCAAATTTTTTGTCTGCAAAGATTGTTTCAATTAAGTTTGCGACACCATCTTTTGAACCAACCTGTATTATCGCTGCCGCTATTGTTAGTATTAGGAAAAAGCCGCTTGGTTCGTTCATCAGATCATAACCTATGACATTTGGATATTTCCCAACTCTTTTAGCAACTTCTTGCCACATTCTCGCGTAAGCATCTTGCAGAAAATCTTGGATATTTTTCGTTTTGTTATCAACTGGATCGTAGGCCTGAAGGCCGGGAAAAACATCTCTGCCAGCGAAAAATGCTGCCCAAGCTCTTTGAACGTCTAAGGATAAGACTGTATTTACTCCCCAATTTGTTAGCGGTAGCATATCTGTTGTATTTGTTATTACTTCCTCGTATGTAAGTTTTGTCACATCAACGGGAAAATTTTTGATTCCTTCATCAAGAAAAGATATGATTTGCTCCCGGAGTGGTTTTAGTAGATCTCCAGTTGTTTTATCAAATTTTGAGACAACGTTGACTATTTTGTCCCAGTTTTCTTCCTTTGATATAAAATTTCTTAGAAATATAGTTATTCTTGGGTATCCCCATATTTTTGAGTTAAGGTTTCTTTCTGGAAATATTGCTTCAATAGCCCAACGAGGAAACATGTTACCTCTGACAGCGTTATTGTAAGGAGAGCTTATTTCTTTTCCTTTACATTTGTTTTTGCCACCGTTAGGAATTAAAGCACCTAAAGTTTCTGGGATTGATATAAGACCTGTCAGTCCACCACCACCCGTTGCAGATAATAGACCTTTTATTCTCCTCACCACAGGCGATTCTGTGTCGTTGAATTTGGCTATAAGGAATCTTGAGAAAACGGCATCTGTGTGAGAGTCAAGTAGGACATATATATCATACTCATATGCTTTTTTGACCATTTTCTCTATGTAGTCAAGATATCTTTCATCAAATTTTGCTGGGGATTCTGGCATTAATCCCTCTATTGAGATGAGAAATCTAACCGAATTAAATCCAAGATTTTTTATCTGCCTGAAATACTCATCTGCTTTTTCTTCAGGAAAAGGTTTTCCGACATATGTTGGAACTCCTTCAACATCAAATGTGCATGGGTCCTCATTTACGGGGAACTTATTACTTCCAGATAGATTTACTCCGTGCATGAATATGTATCTGTTGTTCCTATCCCTCATATAGGGTAACCAGTCTGAGCAGTTTTGCGGATCTTCTCCACATACTATTCTACCTGTTTGCTTAGATACGCAGCATGTTGCAGGCTTTGTGAGTTTGTATCTATTATCATCTTTCGAACAGTATGATAAAACAGCTGAAACAGTGAAAAAAAGTAACCAAATATTTTTCATGGTTGATATTTTTTTCCTACTCATAATTGATAAAAATAATAAAACTTTATGTAATTTATTTGTTTCTGTATTCTTTAAGAAGTATGGTATTATGTATCAACATTTATTGCTTTTTTGCGATTCTCTACTGAGACTCTTGCGATAGTTGAGCTTTGCAAAGAACATCGAAGTAAGTGATTCATCCGTGTAGTGCTCTGAAGTTTGGGATTTTAACTCCCAGAAATGAGAGGAGCTTTCTGGCTACACCTTCTGTTTGTCTATATGGTAGTCTGAGGTCAAACTTAAGAAACATGAGAAAGAGTATGAGGCTTCTGGGGTAGAGGTATGATCTGCCTCCTTTTGGGTTTTTCTTCTGTTTTTGTTCTTCTTGGAAAAGGGATGGGTCAATAAGGAGTTCACCTCTTTTGACCAGTTCTTTGTTGTAGTCTTTTTTGCCTTCCATGTCTATCTATCAGTAGTGTTCTTGGACAGAGCAATTCATCCGTATTGCCGAGATTTATCTAAATGCTTCTCATTTCTTTTTAATTCATGATTTTTTGAAGGTGAAATTTTAAATAATATGTCGTTAGGATTTATTTATATTACATTACAAGATGGTGCAATTGGCTCCAATTTTTTCAAAATCAGAAAATAAAGTATTGCTCGGTCTTGAAAGGGTTCGTAAGATTCTGTCATATTTTGGTAATCCTCAGGAGTGTTTTCAATCTTGTGTTGTGACTGGAACAGTTGGTAAGGGTCAGATTGCAACAAATATAGCTCATAATTTATCGTATTTTGGCAAGATAGGGCTATATACATCTCCACATCTTGAGAGATTTTCGGAAAGGATAAAGATTTTGCATTTTGGTAAGGAACGGGAGATATCAGAAGATGAGATTTTTGAGATCTCAAATTTGGTTTTTTCTGCTGAGAAGAGACTTGGTGTAGAACTTACTTATTTTGAGCATGCAACGGTTATGGCTTTTTTGTGGTTCAAAGAGAATGGAATTGATTTTGCATCTTTAGAAGTTGGAATGGGTGGAAGGCTTGATGCTGTTTCTACTGCTAATGCAAAATTGGGGGTAATAAGCAAAATACATTTTGACCATATGAATTATCTTGGTGAGAGTTTGTATGATATAGCTTACGAGAAGGCTTTATGTGTTCCAGCAGAATCCACAAGAATAACGATGCACAAACCCGGAGATGTTCAGTTTGAAGCTATTAGAGATGTCTCTAATGGAAGGATTATAAATGATTTTTATGTAAAAGATTTTGGTTTTGAAAATGTAGATTCATTTTTCCTAAAGGGGAGGTTAATGGTCTCATATGATGAAGATATTCTGGTTAATTTTTTTGGACCTTATGGATTCATTGAAAACTCTGTCTTGTCATCGGTTTCATCTCATCTGATACTAAAAGAGTTTTTTGATATAGCTCGGAATGATTTGTTTTTTGATATAAGACTTGTAAAGGGTAGAGTTGAGAGGAAGGGGAATTTTATTTATGATGGAGGACATAATCCGGCATCTGCTGAATTCCTCTCAAAAACTCTTCCTAATATGGTTTTTGTTGTTGCATTCATGAAAGATAAGGATTGGAAAAGCTTTATAAAGATTTTGAAGGATAAAATAGACTATCTTTATATAACCAGGGTTCATAATGAAAGAGCTTTATCACCTGAAGATATAAAGAGTTTCACAGATGATTTAGGTATAAACTCTGAAATAATACTTATTGATGAGATACCAAAGGTTGTTTCACGAATATCAAATCTTGTTTGCTTTACGGGAACATTTTACCTTTATAAAGTTTTCAAAGATACTTTCAGAGTTGCTGGATTCTAATTTAATTTTTGATATAACCGACGAGTTTTGATCTAAGCCAATCTTACATAATGTATTTGATTGAAAGTCAATATATCGGAATTTATGAAATGTTAAATTCTCAGTCGCTGTAAGTTCAATTGGCACAGTTTTTGTATAGATTTCTTCAAGTTAGCATATAAGGATTTAGAAATTTTCTAATGGATTCTATATTATCCGGAGATGTCAGGAATCTTATTTAAGATTTCAGTGATTATTTTTTCTGACACTTGATTTATTGTCAGTGAAGTTGTGTCTATTAAGATAGCTCCCTCAGGGATTTTCAATGGAGAAACATCTCTCTTTGAATCCATTTCGTCTCTTTCTTTTAGTTTGTTTATGAAATATTCCAGAGGTTTATCTTTTTGTTCAAGGTATTTTCTTTTTGCTCTCTCCTCTAAAGATGCGGTAAGGAATATTTTTATTTCTGCTTCTTTGAAGACTTCTGTTCCCTCGTCTCTTCCTTCCACTACGAAGCTACCTTGCCTACTATATACTTTTTCCCTTTGTATTTGATTTACTATATCTCTGACTTCTTTTATTCTTGAAATTTCGGAAGCTTTTTGCCCGATAATTTCTGAAGATATTATATCATCTATATTTTCATTCTCAAAATAAATGCAACCATCTTCGGTTATATTTATCCTTTGTATCATTTCCTTAGCTTTTTCGTATCCGTATTTATTTACGAAGTACGCGAAGGTTCTGTAGATTTTGCCTGAACTTATGAAGTTTATCTTCAGCTTCATTGCAACTTCTTTTGCTATAGTGCTTTTACCAGAACCTGCAGGTCCATCTATTGTTATTATGTGCTTTTTTTCTTTCCACATTTCAGATTCGTTTTCGAATATTGTTCATATTCCCTTATTTATTATTTATTTCTAATCTTATGTATGTAAATTTTCTTTTTTCTTGTGTTTTGTGTTGTTCAGTTTCTCTTATTTTCTTTTGATTTTTCTCTGAATATTTGAAAATTTGAATTTTTCTCCGAACACTTGAATATTTGGTAAGATATTTTATCGCGAACATTGTTTTTCTATCTCATTAAGATTATAACCTTGCTACTCCAAAAATTTCTAATTTGTTTATGACCTTGAGTTAGCTTGTGTTTGATTTTACCTGAATTTACCTTGTCTTTGAACTCCATTATACTAACCAAAACTTCAATTTGTATTTAAAATTTGTAATTATTTCATAGCTTCTGTTTGTAATTTTGTCTTGTTCTATCAATCTTTATTGGGGTTTTGTATTGTTGGGAGATGTGTTTTTGAATAGACTTTTGAAATATTCTTGCAAATAGTGTTTATTTTTTCTATTTGACGAAACTAGAATTGATGGAGCAAGCTGGATTTGAAAAATTGAGAGCTGATGTGTTTTTGGATCTGAAGGGTACTCCTTGTCCTCTAAATTATGTTAAAACCAAGATAAGAATGGAGGAAATGGAAATCGGGCAGATAATAGAAGTTATTCTTGACGATGGGGAACCTATAAGAAATGTTCCCCTTTCTCTTAAACAGGATGGTCAGGAAGTTATATCTCAAGAAAAAATAAGTGATAAACATTGGAGAGTTCTTATAAGAAAGGTCAAGTAATTTTGTCTATTTACTGAATTTGAATTTTCGCCAAGTTAGCATTTCATATTACAGCCGTTGAATATATTCTTTCTCTTTCCTCAATAACACCCGTTATCAAGCAGTTGGTTTTGTCTCCTTTTTGTAGTTTTGTATTTTGCTCTATGACCACATTTATGTAGTTTGGAGTTGTTCCTTCAATCTTACCGTTTGTTTCTTCAACAAGGATTTCAAGCTTTTTACCGATGAACTTCTTGAAAAACTCTTTTCTTTTTTCTCTTGCAATATTTAGTGCTATTCTTACTCTTTCTTTCTGCTCCTTCTCTTCAATTGATTTCATAAAAAACGCCGGTGTCTTAGGTCTTGGAGAGAACGGGAATATATGAATATGTCCAACAGGGGAATTTTTAATGTTTGAAATCGTTTCTTCAAACTCTTTTTCTGTTTCTCCGGGGAAACCGATTATTATATCTGTTCCTATACAAGCATCAGGGAATATTTTGAGTAGTTTTTCAGCATCTTGTAAGAAGTCTTCAAATGTATGCCATCTTCTCATAAGTTTGAGGATCTTATTTGATCCGGATTGAACCGCTATGTGAAAGTGCGGACAGAATATTTTTTTCCCAATATAAAGTCCTTCAAGCATTTCATCATCTATTTCTTTTGGTGAAATCGAAGATAGCCTTATTTTTATTTCAGACTTTATTTCTTTTGATATCTTTTTGATAAGCTTACCAAGGGTAGAATTTTTATCTTTGTTTTTTCCTTCTTCTCCATAAAGAGCCAGATGAGTTCCTACCAGAACCACTTCCTTGAAACCTTTTTCTGCCAGCTCCTTTATTTTTGATATAACTTTTTGTTCCGAAACAAATCTTGGAAGACCTCTTGTTTGTGGAATGGAACAAAAGCTGCAAAACTTGTTGCATCCTTCTTGGATTTTTATATAAGCTCGTGTTCTTGGAAATGATTCAAAATCTGCTTTTTCTATATCTTCATTTATGACATCACCGTTGATTTTGAGATCTTTTATGACATATTTGTTTGATATTCCTTCATTGTTTATAAATATTGATTCTATTAGGCTTTGTGATATTTCATTATATCTCCCTGCACCGATTATCAGGTCTGCGTTGATATCTTTTAGATTAGGTAGGCACCCAGTAACTATCACCTTCTTACCGTTTTTCTTTGCCTTTTTAATCCATTTTGTCAGTTCTTTTTCTGCATCTTTCGTGACAGAACAGGAATTGAGTATCACTACATCTGATTCACTCATAGTACTTGTTATTCTCGTATCAAAGGACTGTTTAATCCTACCGAGTACAGAGAAGGCATCAAAGTAGTTTGTCTTACATCCAAAATTTTTGATGTGAATACTTAGTTTTTGATTGGACATATCATACTAAGTTTCCTTTTGAGTTATAAGTTTCAGTTCTCCAAACTCTGCTCTGCCAATTGTAAAGATTACTTTCTTTATTATGAAAAATGGTGTTTCTTTATGTGCTATTATATTTACTTCTCCCTTGAACTGAACATTTGGGTTATATTGCTGTATCAGTAAGATCTTTTCCTTTTTCTTTTCTATTTCATTATATAGAGACGGTATAAAAAGATCATCTGGTTTTATACCTTCTACTTGCCAATTTGATATTCGCGCAATAACTTTTTTATCTACTAAGATAGCATCCCTTTTGATCGTTATGTTTATAAACTCTTTTATATCTTTATCTGTAGATGAGATGGGGAGTTGAAGATCAGGTGATACAGATATATTTGCTTCAGTTGAAGCAGAGTAGCTTTTCAGTAGGAATATAATTATTATCACGAACATATCTATGAGATTGACTACATTGAGACCTCCACCTTCTCCCATTTCCTCTGGATTGAATTCCCCGCCACTTCTTCTTCTAAGCTTCATGGTATTTTCCTCCGTTTTGTGAAATTTAAATTTTAGTTTAGTTTGATTTTAATCTCTTTTTTTGTTTCTTTAAAAAATTTAGAAAAAATATGAGATTGATTTTCAAAAGCGACCTTATAGAGAAGTTTATTGAGAATTGTTCAAGTATTATAAGGGATTTGGATAGGGAAATTGTAGCGATTATCGGTATAAAATCTGGTGGTTTTTTTCTTGCAAAAAGAATAGGTTCGCTCTTATCTCAGGATAAAAAAGTTATGCTTGGAGCACTTGATATAACTTTCTGGAGAGATGACATTTCAAGAAATCCCTATCCAATAGTTAGGGGAACAGAGATAGATTTTGCTCTTGATGATGTTCCAGTTTTTTTAATAGACGATGTAATCTACACGGGAAGAACTATAAGGTCAGCTTTGTGTGAAATATTTGATTTTGGGAGACCTTCATACGTTAGGCTTTTTACTCTGGTAAATAGAGTTGGTAGAGAGGTTCCGATTCATCCAGATTTTTTCTCGCTACACATAAAACTTCCGGATTTTGAATCAGTTGAAGTTGTTCTTAAGGATAAAGGTTTCTCAAATGAGTGCGGAATTGTTATTAGGAAGGGTGAAAAGATAACTGATGAAGATATAAAATCTCTAATTTTATAGTTTTTTGAGGATCTTTGAGATTTAAGATTATATTATAATGATGAAATTAATTGGCTCTTTCATTCTGTTTTTTTCTTCTTTCATTATTTTTTGTTCCAAAACTGCCTTTTCAGCACCACCATATCCTGGGGTTTGGCAAAAGACAAGATTAGGTTTTAAATCGGAGAGTGGAGTTATGTATTTTTCTCCTGAAGCTATTTTACCGAAACCAAGCTTGCAGGTTAAATCACAAGGAACTATAAATTGTGTAGTCTTGCTCGCAGAGTTTCAGGATAAAAAATTTAATGTGAAAATAGGACAAAATTCTTATGACCCAAAGGAATATTTTTCTGAACTTATTTTCGGTTCGCTGTCAAAAAACATGTATTATAAATTCCCATCGTTTAAGGATTACTGGGAGATAAACTCTGGTGGGAAGCTAAATGTTCAGGGACAAGTTTTTGGTCCATATGTTCTTTCATCTACTCTTTCCGATTATGCTTGTGGTGTGAAGAATGGTGGTGGTAGGTACTGTGGTCTTGGAGGTGGAACCAGTGCCATAGCTAGCGAATTGATTAGGCTTGCTGATGGTGAGGTTGATTTTTCAAAGTTTGACGGAAATGCAGATAATGCAGTGGATTGCTTCATTATAATACATTCAGGTAAAGGTGGAGAAGTTCAGGAGAATCCGATTTCTTCTTCTCAGTGTTGTGATATATGGTCGCATGCTTTTTCAACATATATTTCAACATCTGACGGAGTTTCTATAAGAAGCGGTGTTATAGCGGCGGGGATATCTGAAATATTCCCTTATGGGAATATGGGGCTTATCGCTCATGAGTTTGGGCACCTTTTAGGCTTGGTAGATCTCTATGATGCTGGCGCATCAGGGCTTGTATCCTGTGGAGTTGGCCCTTATTCTCTTATGGGGTATGGTCTCTATAAGGGACCAAAAGGTGCCTTGGGAACATTGCCATCAAATCTTTCTCCCTGGGAAAAGATCTATCTTGGTTGGGCTGAAGCTCTGACTGTTTCCGGACAATTCTGTGATAAAATCTCTTCTTCTTCAGCTTCAACTTATTTTTTGAAAGTCCCTGCTTATTCTTCAGCAGATTCAAAGGAATACTTCCTTCTTGAATTTAGGAAAAGGGAAAATTTTGATTCAGATTTCCCTGTGGATGGTGTCCTTATTTGGCATATAGATGATCAAATCGTTCGTGAAAGGGTGGGTTCAAACCGTGTGAATACAGATGAGTGTTTTCCCGGGTGTGGTTCAAGTTGTGGGGAAGTAAAAGATAATAAAGGACTCTTTTTAACCTGCCAGAATCACTATGGTATTAGGGTCGTCCCAAGATCATCAAAATCTGATCCCTGGGTTTTTGAAAGAACAAATATAAATGAGGATTCTTCTCCATGTTTGCTTTTAGATTCACAGGATTTTTGGGTGAAGGGGACAAAATTTCCCGATTCATATACATCTGCATTTGGTTATATGGGTGTTGAGCATAATGTTCTTGTTGTAATTTATTCAGATGAATTAAATAATATAAACATTGCTGCGACGAATGAATCATCAAAGATTGTTTTGAAGGGTCCGACAATCAAGGGAGTGGAGCGGTATGACTGGGTTTCACCGCGGGATAACTATGTCGCAAAATTGAGGGTGCAAGGAACATCTCCTATATTTCTTCGTTCAGTTTTTCCCCAGGACCTTCTATTCAGGTTAGGTGATAATTTTTCAACTGAGATGTATATTTCTTCTGAAAAAGGTTATGTTGATCAGGATATAGAGGTCTTTTTGAAAAATCCCCGTTATGGCGAGATGATCCAGAGCATAACCATATCTGTGGAAAACTGTGTTGAGAGGGTTCTGGAGGAGTGGACTGTAAAGGTTCAGAATAGACACAGTACAGTTGATTCTAATCCAGTATCTTCTGATGGATCTGGTCGGGTTTGGGGATGTGCTTGTGAGACTTTTCATCCGATTTCCAGCATTCCGACGATTTTTTTAGTTTCTGTGTTTTTTATATCGTATATAAAGATTAGGAAAATTTTCAGTTGAAATGAAGAAAGTTGCCTTGATAACTGGGATAACCGGTCAGGATGGCTCTTATTTGGCGGAATTTTTGCTTTCAAGGGGCTATGAGGTTCATGGACTTGTAAGAAGAGCAAGTACTTTTAACACTCATAGGATAGATCACATATATGTTGATCCCCATGTTCCCGGAGCGCGTATATTTTTGCATTATGGTGATCTTTCTGATTCTGGGCAGATTACAAATCTTATATACAATGTGAAACCAGATGAGGTTTATCATCTTGGGGCTCAAAGTCATGTGCGTGTTAGCTTTGATATTCCAGAATACACGGGCGATATAACCGGTTTAGGAACGATTAGAATTCTGGAGGCTATAAGGCGTAGTGGTATAAAAACAAAGTTTTATCAAGCTTCATCGTCAGAGATGTTTGGTTCATCTCCTCCACCCCAGAATGAAGAGACTCCCTTTAGGCCAAGAAGTCCATATGCTGCTGCAAAGGTCTATTCATATTGGATCACCGTTAATTATAGAGAGGGTTATAAAATATTTGCGAGCAATGGAATACTTTTTAATCACGAATCTCCAAGAAGGGGGGAGACATTTGTTACAAGAAAGATAACGCGTGCTATCTCTTCTATTTTAGCAGGGAAACAGGAAAAGCTTTATATTGGGAATCTTGAAGCCAAGAGAGATTGGGGCTTTGCTCCAGAGTATGTTGAAGCTATGTGGCTTATACTACAGCACGAAAAACCAGATGATTTTGTCGTGGGAACGGGCGAGAGCCACTCCGTAAGAGAATTTATTGAAGAAGCTTTCTCATATGCCGGAGTTGAAATTGAGTGGAAAGGGAAGGGAGAAGAAGAAAAAGGAATAGTAAAGAGTGTTGTAAAAAAATACGAACACATTTTGAAACCTGGCAAGGTTATAATACAAATTGACCGGAAATATTTCCGACCAACAGAGGTTGAGTTCCTCCAGGCGGATTATTCTAAAGCAAAACGTATTCTTGGATGGGAACCAAGGACTACATTCAAGGAGCTTGTTATGATAATGGTTGATTATGACATGATGCTTTTTGGACTTGAACCCCCAGGCAAAGGTATAGAGATAAATAGAAAGAAGAATTTTTCCTATACAGATCATAAACTTTCTCTTTTATCAAGGGAATAAGAAAGATACTCCGCACTATGTTAAAATTATCGTAGTGGAGAAGAAATTTCAATGTATCCGTCCTTCAAGGGAACATGATGGTTTTTCTGTTTCATATATTGTTCAGGATAGTGATGAACTTTATGAAGTTCAAGATAAGTCAAAAGTAATTCATTTTACAGATTTAGGGTTTGAGGAGCCTTTTTTACTTTGGGATCCGGAATATGCTTTTTCACCAGTTTATGAAAAAAAGTATCCTGTAGTTTTGGGAGATTGGAATTTAAACGCTCCGATTTTTCTGCAAAATATAGATAAATTCAGTGTTATCTTTTTAGATGAAGTTGGTAAATCACAGCTTTCTGGGAGAATTCCTGCGAAAGTTGTTGGAGTTCCCATATTTGTATCTTATGTTGATGTTGTTGAAAGATCTGATTTGAATCAAGTTCTGAAGAGTAAGAAGATAGATGTTTTATTTGTGGGAAGCTTTAATCCGGGAATACATAGCAGAAGGAACAAGTTGCTCAAAAAGATATTAACTCTTCCGGAGGATTACAAGGTTGCTGTTGTTTGTGGCCTTTATGATAGAATATTATATTCAGAAGCTTTATCTACTTCAAAGATTGTGTTTAACTACTCTGTAAAGAAGGAGATGAATATGAGAGTTTTTGAGACTTTGAAATCTGGGGCTTGTTTATTTTTAGAAGATGATAATTTTGAAACTTGGAAGTACTTGAAGAAGTTTGAGGAAGCAGTCCCTTACGCGGAGTCAAACATTACTGAACTTATACAAAAATATATTTCTGATGATGTGGAGAGAGAAAGAATAACTACGTTGGGTTATCAGAAGATAAAAGGTATAACGAAAGGTTCGGTTTTCAAAAGGATGCTTGAAGAGTTAAAAAATGATGATATTTATAGAAAATCCTTTCAATCTGATGTGTCTTCATTCAGGAGTTATATAAATCACATTTTTAATTTCCCGGTTTGTATAAATGATAAGAATTTGGGCTATGCTGAATCTTGGTGCTTTTCTCTTGCAGAAAATGCTGACAGATACATAAAGTCTTCTTTATTATCGGATCTCGCTTTCTTATATATGATCTCAGCTGTGAAGATTAATAATGGGAAAGAAAAGTTTTTAGAGAAATCTTTGAGATATTTGAATTCAGCAGTCTCTTTTAATCCAAAGTCTCTAATATTCTGGTATAACCTTACATTCTTGAATTACTCTATGAAAAATTTGAGCGATTTTCAGACATCTTGTTCAAATTTTTTCAAGTGCCTGAAAGATTTGCCCCTTGATGAAAGTATGAAGCACATAAGAGGTTTTCCTGAACCTTTTTCTCCTATTATATTTTCGCATTACTCAATTTTTAGAACTTATATAGATAATGTATGGATCAAGAGTTTTGAGGATACGCAGACTTTGAGAGAGGAGATAGCTAGGGTTCTTTCCGCGCAAGTTTATGTTTTTCTTTGTAATTTTGCTTTAGAAAGGGGGGACTATAGGGAAGCTGAGAAGTTCTGTCTTCAAAGTCTTAGCTTGTTTCAAAATCTGACATCGGTTTATTATACTCTGGGAAAGATATACATGGGTATGGGTAGATTTCGTGAAGCTGCGGAAGCATATATTAAAGCTTATGAAGAAGATCCATTATTTTTTGAAAAATGGATTGAGATTATTTATGCGTTGTATGCATCAGGGAACAAAGATAAGCTTGATGAGATTTTCAGGGAGATGAAACTAATTTCAAGTAGGCTGTATTTTTTCAGTGGCCAAAGATTTGGCATAAGCATAGGGAATGCGGATTATAACATTACAGTAAAATCTGTTAAGGATTTTATTAATGAACACATTTTAACGCATGGAAGATGAGATTGCGAAAAGTGCCATTCTCGGAGTAATTCAGGGGATCACGGAGTTTATTCCTATTTCAAGCTCTGGACACCTTGCTTTATTCAAGAAAATACTTAATAAAAATATTGAAAATCCACTTGGCTTTGATATCTCTCTCCATATTGGAACAACTTTTTCTGTTCTGCTTGTTTTGTGGAAAGATATAAAAGAAAGCCTGAAGCAAAAAGAGATTATTTCTGGTGTAATAATTGCTTTTATCTGCACTGTTCCTGTAGCTCTCTTTTTTGAGGGATTTGCAGAATCTGTTGAGGAGAATTTGATTTATCTTGCTATATCTTTCTTTGTAGGGGGAAATATCTTGATGGTTTTACCGAAAATAAGATATAGCATGGGATTTTATAAATTTTTTTTCATAGGAATTATGCAAGGAGTTTCAGTGGTTCCAGGAATATCAAGATCTGGAACAACCATTTCCGCATCAATATTTTCTGGTATGAATCCAGCTGAAGCTTTTGTCTTTTCATTTATTCTTTCTATTCCTACGATAATTTCTGCCATAGCTTATGAGTCTTTTAAGATTATCATGAAGAGAGAATCATTTGGGATTGGTTTCTCAGAGGTTGTGTTTGGAGTAATTTCTGCTTTTTTATTTGGTTGTATTTCCCTTTTGATCTTGAGAAGAATCACCTTTTCTGGGAAATTATGGGTTTTTGGGTTATACAAATTAGCTATATCAGTATTTACTTTAGTATATTCAATGTATTGAGTGTATAGTAGAATATGATGTTTTTTCCTTTAAGTTTTTCTTTGAGCTTTATCAAAGCTGAAAGAGTTTTTGACGTATATGTTGGTTCGGAGTCTATATTAAACCTTCTGAAGAATTTCATCGCTTCGTATCCATCTTTGGTAGGATAACCATAGCCTCTACCGATGAAATCACTGAGTATCTCAAATTTAAGGTGTTTTTTGATTTCGCTTTGTTCTGTTTTCAATATCTTTTCCATTTCATGAAATATTCTGTCGCAGATTTTCTTCAGGATAAATTTCCTGCAGGTTTTTACGACTTGAATTGCCATCAAGGTAGTTTTTAAGCCACAGAGTGCAATACCTACAGATAAACCTGCAGCTGTTCCACCAGTCCCACATGGCAGAAAGATAAGATCAGGTTCAGGTATCTTTTGCTTCCTCACATCCTCATAAATCTCAATGGCAGATAAGACAAAACCTAATGAGCTTTCGGCAGATGTTGAACCTGGTGGAATCAGGAAAGCTCTCTGGATTTTAGAAAGAACAAAAGATACAGCAAACGCGACA
This sequence comes from uncultured bacterium, assembly GCA_964601505.1. Taxonomy (GTDB): domain Bacteria; phylum Calescibacteriota; class Calescibacteriia; order Calescibacteriales; family Calescibacteriaceae; genus DRWZ01. The sequence continues at coordinate 33,883 of CAZRNR010000011.1, forward strand.
GCAATATTTGGAACAAAAATAAATCTTTTAGATTGTCTTTTAACAAGTTCCGTTTTCTTTTTTATAACCTCGTCCCCGGTTTTGTAAAGATATGTAGGAAATATAAAAGTCGTGAAATCAAATCTATCTTTACCATATATTAGGTTTGCTATAAGATGATGTGAGCCTGTAGGACCAAACATAAAGACATTTTTTGTGTTTATTTTAGGGAAGAGGAATTCAAGTTTTCTTACTTTGTTTCCTCCGTATTTGCCAAGTATATCGTCTCTTTTCACAAAAAAGTTGAAACCAAGTTCTTTTGATATATCTTCTCTGTATTCTATATCAGATGGTATGTTCTCGGCAAGCTTTTCCTTTCTTTTTAAAAGTTCTTTTTTTATTATTTCTATGCTATCATTCATTCTTTTATTTTTTTATTCATATTTGTTCTTTTCTTGCCGTTGTTGTTATTCATAGTGAAATTTCGCATATATTATATTAACCTACCTATTTAAAATTTTAAATGGTATTTTTTCATTTTAGATGATTCTCTATTGTGTTGTGCTATGGTTTGAATAGTAATCGAAAAATGAGTCTTGCTGTTCTGTCTAAAAATATAAATTAAGTGAGAGGTGTTCATAATTAAGCAAAAGTTTTTTCTTACCATCTCTGGCTCCTATTACATAGATTAATTCTTATAAAAATCAAGCAAGAAGAGGTGATAGAATTATGAAACCACTTGATAGAATAGGTTATATAGGAGTATTTGCTTTACAAATATTTATGGTATTTAATCAAATAGAAAGGGGATGTGAATTTCAGGAATGGATTAAAATTATTAAAATGATTGAGAATTATGAACACCCATCAATTAAGTCTTCGTGACAATTCCACTTCCCATTTGTATTATAACACGTGCTCTTTAAGTTCCCAGGCTAAGAAATAGATTTACTATCAATACTTTAAATATTACCTTCTTTCTTCTCAAATTTCATATGGCTGACATATTCACCAAACCAAGCTTGAAAATGGAGAGGAAGCTCTTCCCAAGCTTCACACTTGCCCGCCTCCCCTTGCCCTCCTCACATACAACCTCGCTAGTGCTGACCTCGGTAAAGGTTCTATACTATTTGCAAATACATGAATATTTTCATACCACCTGTCTGCATAGAATCTTGCAATTCTAAAGAGGTAGTTTTTTTGTTTTGTCCTAATATTATGTAAAATTTTTAGATATGGGGTATTTAGGAATATACAGATATGTTTTTTCTTTGGGTTGCCCTTTCTTATTTTTGTTGTTATTATTAATGCCTGATTGTTCTAAATCTCAGTCTCAGAAGGAATATCTTGGTATGGATGAAATTTGTCAGAAATATTCTGAAATACATGGAAGGATATATGAGAAAGCTGTTTATGAGTGTGCTGGTGCTATATTCATATTTAGGAGATTACCAGAGCAAGACTTTGAAAGTTTTATACAGAAGAATAAAGATATGTTTTCTGAATTTTGTAGGGCAAGGATATCTGAAATGAAGAAATCAGTTGAAAGGAAATCTGTTTCCTATGATGGAGCTAAAGCTTACCAGTATATAAAGAATGCTCAGGATTTGTTATCAGAAAGCTGTGAGAATTTTTCAAAAAGATCTCATTTAGTGAAATTATATGAGAATCTCAATGGTGTTTTCGGAAGAGAGGTTTTTTCTGGAATTCTATCTGATGGACAAGATTGTTATAACAAAAACGAATGTAAGGAAGGGCTCTATTGCGGTGGGAAGAGTTGTCCGGGCGTTTGTATGCCTTTAGGGAAACAGGGAGATAAATGTAATTCTCATAGCGAGTGTGAGAAAGGTTTAGTGTGCTATTCTTCGGTTTGCACTTCAACTGCAGCTACTCCGTGCAGATCTAGTTCTGATTGCAGCCCTCCTCAATTGTGTTTTGATGGTGTCTGCACTCTTTTTAAGGAAAAGGGAGAAAATTGTGAAAAACCTGAGGAATGTGAGTATTCTTGTGATTTACAGAACAAAAGGTGTATTCAGTACAAGTTCGCGGATTATGGTAAGCCTTGTGGTCAGATTGGTGATGATTCTGTTTATTGTTTGAGTGGAGAATGTGTTACTAAAGAAAATGTATCTTTATGTGAGCCATATGGTAAAGAGAATGAAAAATGTTTTCAAAAGTTCTGTGATAAGGGGCTTTTCTGCTCGGCAGAAGGTGTTTGTTTGAAGTTATCAAAAGAAGGTCAGCCATGTGGTTCTTCATGTGGTTATGGTTTGTATTGTGATAACGGCATATGTAAGAAGAAAAAGGAAGTTGGAGATGTATGTATATCAGATCAGGAGTGCAAAACCGATCTTTGTTCTGAAGGAAAATGCTTTGATAAAAGACAGAATATAAAAGCTTGTGATGAAGATTCAGATTGTTTGAACTGGAACTGCCTCAATAACAATTGTTGTAGTATCCAATAAGAATTTTTCTATTTGATTTCCCTTCTATTTTTGTTTTTCTTTATTTGCTCTTCTTTTTTATTTATCTGTTTGCATTTTTTACTTTTTTATAATAATTTTAAAATTTATTTTGTACATCTCATGTATAGAAATGTTGCTAATTTTTTTGTGGTGTTCTTTTTGTTCTTGTTATCAGTATCTTGTAAGTCTAAAAAAGCTTGTGTGAATTGTTCCTGTGATAGCTGTTATAGTCTTTTTGTATATCCGTATGATGGAGCGATTATATTCGGCGATTCACCTGTAGTAGGAATTTCGTTTCATCCAAGTGAAATCACAAGGGTCATTATATCTATTAGTTCTAATGATGGGAAAAGGAGGACATATTCTGCAGATATAAAGTCAAGAGCAAGATGGTATTTTCTACTCAAAACAAGAGAGTTTTCGGATGGTGCTTACACTATTGATGCTGTTGCATATGATTCCTCTGGGAATTCAAGTCAGGATTCTGTGAGTGTGAAAATCAAAAATGATATATCAGATATAATTTCTCTTATTCCTTCTTTCTCGTCTTTTTTAGTTCCGCAGAATGGTCAGATAATTTTTGGGGTTTCTCCTGTTATAGGGATTTCAATACACCCGAGAAGAATTACAGATGTCAGGCTTGATATATACTCTGAATCGCAAAGTAGAACTACATATAAACTGCAGGCTACCTATGTTTGGTATCATTTTCTTGATACGACTACTTTACCTGAAGGCGTTTATACACTTGAGGTTTCAGCTAAAGATGATCATGGTTTTCAGAGTCAATCTCAGATAACCGCTGTGGTTTCAAAGTCTCCTTCATTTCCTTCTCTTATTAACATACTCCCGATATTTTACGGTGATCAGATAACTTATCCATCTTATATCAGCTATCCTGTATATATGACATATCCTTTTAGTAGCACATCTGTAATTTTATATCCGCCGAGCGGAGTTTCTATGTCAAAAACTACATGCTCTATGACACCATTTTTATGCAACGTTTTGGGCTTTTACGCTATGCCTGCGCAAGCAACCAGTGTGCTTTTATTGGTTGATGATGTTGCAACTAAGCAAGGAAATATTTTCCAGTTATCTTCTACTTATCCTTCTATGGGAACTTTTATTATTTCAGACTGGTGGGGTGGATTATCTATTGGAACAAAAAAATTAAGGAGTAGAGTTTTTGCTATGGATGGAAATTCAGTGGAATCACAAAGTGTGCAATTGAATTTGACTCCCTAATCAGAGATTTAAATTAATGAAGATTTCTAAGTATCTGATCAGAAAAAATGTAATTATTGAGCTTGCTTTACTGCATTAATCAGAAATTAACCTCTTGAATTTCTCAGTTAGGTGATACCCAGTTATACGACAAAAGAAAAAAGGAAGTCTGGAGTTTATGCTCAGGCTCACCAAAGAGCAAACACACTTACAAATTTGTTGCTTCTGTTGGAAATCTACATAAAAGCAAAGACCTTGAGGAGCTTATAAAGTCTGAAATGCAAAAAGATTTAAGAGTCCAAGACAAATGAAATTTCAATATGTTTGCAACGAATCATATTGAGTTTATTAAGAGATTAGGAAACTTAATTTGAGATATTGGGGGTGTATTTTTCCGGTGGAACATTGTAAAACTTTTTTGTGATAATATACTTCTCATGTGATTATTTCTCGGAATTAGAAAAAACGAAATTAAACTGCTGATTTAAGTGATTTTTAATTTTACAAGATTTCAATTCTTCAAAATCTGTATCTGCATAGTTTAAGGATTTTCTTAATATATACTCACTACTATGGTGAATATAAAAAATCTTAAAAAATATGTATTTTGATGTTGTTGGTCTATTTTAGAACTCTATGAACATACACGAGTACCAATCAAAGCAAATTCTTGCAAAGTATCAGATACCTGTTCCTCCAGGTGAGGTCACAAAATCTGCATCAAGGGCTAAAAAAATAGCTATTAAGCTTGGGGGAGATTACTTTGCTGTGAAAGCTCAGATTCATGCAGGGGGAAGAGGAAAAGCCGGGGGAATTCAGCTTGCGATGAGTCCCGATGAAGTTCAAGCCAAGGCTAAGGATTTGCTTAAAAGGAAGCTTGTGACATATCAGACAGGCCCAGAAGGAAAGAAGGTCAGGAAAATACTTATTGAGAAGGCGGAGAAGATAAAGAAAGAATATTATCTTGGAATGGTTTTGGATAGGAGTAGGGAGAAGATATCTATAATTGCAAGTACAGAGGGAGGTGTAGATATAGAGGAGGTTGCTAAGAATTCCCCGGAGAAGATAATCGTTGAGTATGCAGATCCGATTTGGGGTCTTCCGGAATATAAGTGTAGGAGAATTTCTGAATTTTTAGGTATAGATGTGACAGATATTATCAAGAGACTTTTTCAGGCTTTTTTGGAGAATGATTTTTCTTTGTGTGAGATAAATCCTTTGGCTCTTACAGAGAGCGGTAAGATAGTTTCTCTTGATGCGAAGATAAATTTTGATGATAACGCTCTTTTTAGGCATCCTGATATACAGAAGCTTTACGATCCACTTGAAGATGATCCAAGAGATGTTCGTGCTAAAAAGATAGGGGTTTCATATGTTGGTCTTGATGGAAACATAGGATGTCTTGTCAATGGTGCGGGTCTTGCGATGGCTACCATGGATGAGATACTTCTGGCGGGTGGAAAACCTGCTAACTTTCTTGATGTTGGAGGGGGAGCTTCGCTAGAGCAAGTTAGAGCGGCCTTCTCAATACTACTTTCAGACAAAAGGGTCAAAACTATATTCGTAAATATATTTGGTGGAATAATGAGATGCGACACTGTGGCAAACGCCCTGGTTCAGGTCACTAAAGAGATGAAAAATAAGGTCCCAATAGTCGTTAGACTTGAGGGAACCAATTATGAACTTGGGATGAAGATAATCCAGGAATCTGGTTTAGATATATCAGTTGCGACAAGTATTAGGGAGGGAGCGGAAATGGCTGTTAAGAAAGCTCAGGAATTTTCGGTGGGTAAAAAGAGAGGGAGAAAGAGAAAAGATATAAGAGTTTAAAGGAGGTTTCTTGCAATGGCAATACTTGTAAATAGAGAAACAAGAGTACTTATTCAGGGGATAACTGGTAAGAATGGTTCATTTCACTCTAAACTATCTAAGGAATATGGAACAAAAGTAGTGGGTGGGGTGACGCCTGGAAAAAGGGGACAGTTTGTTGATGGGATACCTGTCTTCAATTCTTGTGAGGAAGCAAAAAGAGAACTTGGGAGAATAGATGCTACATGTATATTCGTTCCTGCAAAATATGCACCCGATTCTATTGTAGAAGCTGTTGATGCTGGAATACCTCTGATTATTGTGATAACAGAGGGAATTCCAACTCTTGATTTTCTGAAAGCAAAACAGTATGCAAAGTTAAAAGGTTCAAGAATAATTGGCCCGAATTGTCCCGGTGTTATTACACCTGGAGAATGTAGGATAGGTATAATGCCTGGATATATTTTCAAGAGGGGATTTGTTGGTGTCGTCTCGAGGAGTGGTACATTAACCTATGAGGCTGTCTGGCAGATGACTAAATTTGGAATAGGCCAATCTACTTGTGTTGGAATAGGGGGGGATCCTATTGTTGGGACAACATTTATTGAGATTCTTGATGATTTTGAAAGAGACCCAGAGACCAAATTAGTTGTTCTAATAGGTGAGATAGGGGGAACAGCTGAGCAAGAAGCTGCTAAATTCATCAGGGAGAAAATGACAAAGCCCGTTGTGGCATTCATAGCAGGTAGAACAGCTCCTCCCGGAAAGAGAATGGGACACGCTGGAGCAATAATAATGGGTAGTTCTGGTCGTTGGGAAGATAAGTTCAATGCTCTTAGGGAAGCCGGAGTTGTGGTTGCTGAAAGTCCTTCTGAGATCGGTATAAAGGTCAAGGAGGTAGTGGAAAAGATTTCCTAATGCAGAAGAAAATAAAGAGCGGAATAGCTGGTTTAGATGAAGTCTTAGGCGGCGGAATACCTGAAAAAAGCATGATTGCTGTTCAAGGGGGTCCGGGAACTGGAAAAACTATTTTGGGATTGCAATTTATTTTTGCAGGGCTTGTTTCTGGTGAGGCTGGCGTTTTTGCTACTACAGATGAGTATCCTTCTAAAGTTCTGGGATTAATGCAGAATTTCGGCTGGAAAACAGAAAATGGTCTTGTTGTGTTAGATAGCTTTTCCTCTAACTTCGGTAAGACATCTGGAAACTTTGTTGTTCAAGATTTGGGAGATATAAATGAGTTCTTCGATGTCCTTGTGAGAGCCATAAGGCATGTATCAGCAAAGAGGGTTGTGATAGATAACTTCTCATCTTTGTGTTTAGGAAAGCCTATTTCTCCAAGAAACATTCTACTTAATCTCAAACGTATTCTGCAATCTATGGGTTGTTCTTCTATAATTTTGCTGAGTCAAGAAGATAGATTTGCGGAGATTTTGTGTGATGGTCTTTTGAAGCTATCGATCGATGAAAAAGCAGAACAGTTTAAAAGATTTATCTCTGTTATAAAAATGAGGGGAACTCCAATAAAGATTGGAAAATATGTATTCGATATAGATGACAAGGGAATTAGCATACAAACTTAAATCTGCTTTTGTTTCCCTTTTTTCTCCCAATGTATGTATTCTTTGTGATGCATTTATAGGAGATTTAGATCGCTCAATTTGTCCCGCATGTTTTGGAGATATCAAATTTATTGATAGAGCAAGCAAGGTTTGTGAGAAATGTTCTTTACCTTACGAAGGCTTCTGTCCAGATTGCAATGAATTGGATATGCACTTTGATAGGCTTTTGAGTCTGTTTTTGTATGAGGGAGTTGGACAAAAGATAATACACGCTCTGAAATTTGGCGGAAAATTTTCTGTTTTGAAAGATTTTAGAGATTTGATAAAGAGCAAAATTTCTATGTTGGATTTTGATGTTATCACTCCGGTACCATCTGATGTTGCTAAGTTTGTCAGTAGGGGATATAATGTAAGTTTTTTTATGTCTTCTTTGATTTCGGATTTGTCTGGAAGGAAGATTCTGAACATTCTGAGGAAGAAGGAGGTCAGACCTTCTCAGCTTAGCCTTAGCAGGATCCAGCGGATGGAAAATCCAAAGGGAGCTTTTGTTCTGTGTGGTAAGGTTCAAGGATATGGGGGGACAGCTCTAATTGTTGATGATGTTGCAACAACATGCAGCACATTATCTGAATGCGCTAGAGTTATAAAAGGTTATTTTGACAATGTTTATGCTTTCACATTAGCAAGAGCTAAATAAAAACTGAAAACTTCAATTTCATTGATTAGATTTATTAATATATCAGGCTCATGAGATACCTTGTTATATGGGTGATAGTTTTTGCAGTGGCTCTGTTGATATATAAAGTTTCCTTAGATATTCAGAAGTCATCTCAGTATAAATCTATATCCTTCAGTGATTTTGTAAATAAACTTGATGATGTTCAGGAGGTCTTTATAAAGGGCGAAAAGATAGAGGGTAAGTTCAAAAGTGGAGAATACTTTGTTACCTCCGGGATAATTGAGTTTGAATTGGTAAAAATGATGGTTGAGAAAGGAGTTTCTGTTAATCTCGTTCCTGTTGAAAAATCAAGCATCCTTAGAGATATATTGATAGCTTGGGTTCCAACCCTGATAATTGTTTTTCTTTTTTTCAGTCTTATAAGGGGTATTGAGCGAGGGAATGCGAGAGCTATAACGTTCACAAGGTCAAAGGCAAAGCTTTTTGTTCCAAAGAAAGATAATAGAGTTACATTTGATGATGTCGCTGGACTTGAGGAGGTCAAGGAGGAGGTCAGGGATGTAATAGAGTATTTATCTAATCCAGATAAGTTCAGGAGCTTTGGGGTAAGACCACCCAAGGGAATTATATTTATAGGACCTCCAGGTTCTGGGAAAACTCTGTTGGCCAAGGCTATAGCTAATGAAGCTGGTGTTCCTTTTTTCTACGAGGTAGGTTCTTCTTTTATTGAGCTTTTTGTCGGAGTTGGTTCTTCAAGAATAAGAGATCTTTTTGAACGTGCAAGGAAGCAATCTCCTTGTATAATATTTATAGACGAGATAGACGCTGTTGGGAGGACGAGAGGTGCTGGAATAGGAGGAGGGCACGACGAGAGAGAACAAACATTAAATCAGCTTCTTGTTGAACTTGATGGAATAGAATCTAGAGGCGAACCTATAGTTATAGTCGCTGCAACAAACAGACCTGACATACTTGACCCAGCTTTGCTCCGACCAGGAAGGTTTGATAGAAAGATTTTCTTCCCTCTTCCAGACCTCAAGGGAAGGATGGAAATTCTGAAGGTTCATCTCAAACGTGTCAAGGCTTCTTCTTCAATAGACATAGAGAAGATTGCAAGATCTATTCCGGGTTTTTCTGGTGCAGATATTGAAAATATTGTTAATGAAGCTGCAATAATGGCCATAAGAGAGAAAAAAGATCAGATAGATGAAGACCTTCTTTTAAGAGCCAGAGATAAAATGATTATGGGCGTAGAGAGAAAGGGTATTTATATAAACGATGAGCAGAAAAGGAGAATTGCTTATCACGAGGCAGGTCATACTCTCGTCGCCAAAGTCATTGGAGCAGACCAAGTTGAGAAAGTCTCAATAATTCCAAGAGGAAGAGCTCTCGGTGTTACAATGCAGATCCCAGAAGAAGATAGATATATAATGGATAAGGAATATCTTATGAATAAGATGGTAGTTCTTCTTGGAGGAAGAGCGTCCGAAGATTTAATATTTAACTCCCTATCAACAGGTGCTGCGGATGATATAGAAAAAGTAACAGAAATAGCGAAAAAGATGGCATATGAGTGGGGAATGTCTTCTCTTGGCCCAGTATCTTTTAAGACGAACGAGGAATACATATTTGTTGGAAGAGAATTAACAAGAAGAGAGCAGCTTTCTGAAGAAACTGCGAGGAAGTTAGATCAGGAAGTTATAAATATCATATCAACATGCTATGCAAGAGCAAAATCCATAATTTTAGAAAATATAAATAAGCTTCATAAGTTAGCTCAAGGTCTTTTTGAGAAGGAGACTCTTGTTAAGGACGAGATTGAAAGTATCCTTGCTTCTTCATGATCCCTTTTCCTTCAAATTTTCAATCCGATAGATTTCTGATAAAGACTCCAGCCTCAGGGGTTATGCTTGACCTCTCCAAAAATGTATATATTATGGGCATATTGAATTTATCTCCAGATTCATTTTATGTTGGGTATTCTGATCCGAAACATGCTCTGGATGCTGCGGAGAGAATGATTCAAGAAGGTGCAGATATTTTAGATATCGGCGGGCAATCTACTCGTCCTGGTGCCGACGAAATACCAATAGATGAGGAGATAAAAAGAATAAAAATAATAAAGGAGATCAGAAGATTGTTCCCGAATGTTGTTATATCTGTAGATACATATAGAAGTGAGGTTGCCAATGTTGCCTTTGATCTTGGTGCTGATATATTGAATGATATCTCCGCCTTTAGGTTTGATCCGAATATCAAGAAAGTCTGTCAGAATTATAAGGCTCCTGCGATACTTATGCATACAACGGCAAAGCCAAAATTGATGCAAGAAAAATGTATTCAGGATGATAATAAGGTTATGGATATTATAAAAGCGTATCTTATGGAATCTGTTGCAGAGAGCGATTCAATGGGAATAAAATCTATAATTGACCCCGGGATTGGTTTTGGTAAAAAGCCTCATCAAAATCTTATAATAATCAACAGAATTGAAGAACTAGTTCAAACTGGATATCCTGTTTTGCTTGGTGCTTCAAGAAAATCTTTTATAGGATACTCACTAAACCCTTCTGATCCTCTTCCTCCATCCGAAAGGTTAGAAGGCACGATTGCGGTTTCTGTTATAGCTTTACTAAAAGGAGTCAGAATCTTAAGAGTTCATGATGTTAAGGAAAACGTAAGGGCTCTTAAGGTTTGTGCGGCTGTTGTATCATCTACCTTAAGCTGACCTCATCATATATCAAGGTTCTCAACTATAGATATGGCACAGGGCATTTTCATATGTGCTTGTGTGAAAATTATATTCTCGTATAAAGAGAAAACTTTGTGCGAGATTTCTTCACCTTTTTTGGCAGGTAAGCAGTGCATGACAATCTTGCCTGAAAGAAGGTTTATTTTGGATTCATCAAGCGAATAAGGCAGAAGCTTTTTATACTTTTGTTCATCAAAATCCTGACCCATTGAAAACCAAACATCAAGGTAGATTATATCTGATTTTTCTATTGCTTTTATTGGATCGGTGATTTTCTGATAATCTTCATCAGGTAGGAGATCTTGTGGAGCTGAAAGTATGAGTTCAAAATCTCCAAGGACATTATAAGCTTCCATCCATGATCTTGCCACATTGTTTTGTGCATCTCCCATGAAGCATATTTTTTTGTTCTTGTAGTCTCCAAGTATAAGCTTTATTGTTGCTAAATCAGATATTACCTGTGTAGGATGCGAAAGATCACTTAAGGCATTTATTGTTGGTATGTTGGTGTTTTTGTAGAAGATCTCAAGCGTTTCGTGATTATGGACACGGGCTACAGTGAAATCAACATAACCTGCGAAAACCTTTGCAAAATCTGATTTGTCTTCCCCTCTTGAAAGTTGTGTTTCATTCGGACTTACAAAGATTACTCTTCCGCCAAGCTTTTCTATGGCAGACTCAAAGGATATTCTTGTTCTTGTTGATGGTTTTTCAAAATACATCAAACATACTTTGCCATCAATTCTCCTCTTTGGTTTAAAATTTCTGGAGCGAATCTCAAGGAAAACATCTAAGGACCTGTCTATCAGATTTTCAATCTCTGATTTACTCAGATCAAACAATGTCAAGATCTTCTTGATCATGATTCAATAATATCTCTTGAGAAGATTTCGTGATATTCTTGCCTTCTTCTTGAAAGGAAATATTTCCCTTCTTTTATAACTACTTCTGCTGGAAAACCTCTTCCATTATAGTTTGAAGTCATTGTAGATGTGTATGCTCCAGCATAAAGTATGCATATAAGTTCCCCTTCTTGAAGATCTGGAAATTTTATATTCTGAGCGATATAATCGGAGTTTTCACAAATAGGTCCGACAATATCAAATATTTCCATATTATCATGATGTTCTGATACGGGAATCAGCTGATGTGAAACTTTGTAAAGCGGTATTCTTAGAATTTCTGTCATACCAGAGTCTACAACTAAAAAGTTTTTCCCATTTTTGATCTTTTTATTTCTTATGACTTTGGTGATTAGTACCCCAGAGGGGGCGGAAAGATACCTACCGAGCTCAAAGATTATAGTTTTACCTTTTGATAGTTTTCTGAAGCATTCTGTATAGCTTTTAAGGTCCGGCTCTGTAAGCTCTTCGTAATTCAGTCCGAGTCCTCCTCCAACATCAACATATTTTAGCTTTATTCCGGAAGATTCTAACCTTTCAAGAAAAGCTCCACAGAGTTCAGAAGCTTTATCAAATATGTTCATATCTTTTATCTGAGAACCAAGGTGAAAGTGTATTCCTTGAACCGGAAGGTTGTTCGAGAACGCATCTTTGTATAAATCAAATGCCAAATCTTCAGGAATTCCAAACTTTGAATCCTTCTTACCAACACCCAAATACGGATGGAGTTTGTCAAGCGAAACCTCAAACTTAACTCTGAATGAAACACCAAATCTTATGTTATGTGATTTGGAAATTTCCCTCAAAGATTTATACTCTGATTCGCTTTCTATGTTTAAAAGTAGTATCCCTTCTTTCTGGGCAAGTTCAATCTCCTCATTTGTTTTCCCAACTCCAGAGAAAACTATCCTGCTCGGATGAACACCGATTCTTCTTGCAAAATATAGTTCACCCCCTGATACAACATCTACTCCATAGCCTTCATTTTTAACACATGATATAAGATGCGGATTATTATTTGACTTGATAGAAAAGCAAAGTATGTGATCATATTCTGTATTCTCTCTGAATTTTTTTATCCTTTTCGTAAATTCATCAAGTGAGAAAACAAAAAGAGGTGTTTCAAACTTTTCTGATAAATCTTTGAGATTTACTCCGTACCAGTGTAGTGTACCTTTTTTATATTCAAGACCATAATTTTTCATCTGCTCAAACATAAGTTTAAAAGAGTAATCAGGTGTAAGGGTAGTATTGTAATCTCAAAATTATTTGCTCTTTGAGTTATTTTTGCTTTGTCTAAGATATAATTTCTTTAATAATGTAGGGAAGAGATGAGAGACGGGGACTATAACAAGGAACTGGTTAAGAGAGGAGAAATGCTAATTGACCTATCCCTTTTTGAAAACCAGACACTCCAGACACAAAGCCAAAAAGATCAAGACCATACACATATCCAAAGGCACTCATATTCTTACTCTTGCTCCTAAAGTTCTCCCTCAGATTACCATATAGACAGACAGAAGGATTAGCAAGAAAAATCTTTTCCTCCTTGGGTATTGCCATCCCCAACTTCAGAACACTGC
>CAZRNR010000012.1:0-13217 GCA_964601505.1 uncultured bacterium
CACTTCTGCTAACTTCTTTACAAGTTGTCCAGCAGAGTGCTAATGCTATGGTTGCGATAGCAAGACTTACTCCTCAGCTTGTGCTCCAGCTACTTGGAGGCTAGTATTATTTAAGGAGGGGATAAATATCTCCCCTCCTTACATACATAATGAGTGAGGACGAGGTTAAAGCTATATGGGAAGGTCTCAAAGGTAGTCAAATCTTTGATGGGCAGAAGAGTATCTTCGTTGCATTCCCCGGAATAAAATCAAGGTTCGGACCAGATTTTCGGTCCGCAGTTCTATTCATAGATAACTTAAAAGTTGAAGGAGATGTGGAATGTCATGTATTTTCCTCAGATTGGTTTAAACACCGACATAACTTAGATGATAATTTCTCATCTGTGAAAATCCATGTTGTATGGGAAGATGACATAGATACAGATATCATAACAATTTCTTTGAGTAAAATAAAATCTATCAACAGTTCAAAATCCTTTTTGTGCACTGAAAACACTGAGGAAAAAAAGAGAGAAGAGTTAAAAAATCTTGCATATGTAAGATTTTTAAGGAAAGCAGAAAGGATAAGCGAGAGAATATCAGAAGTCGGAGACGAAAGAGCACTGTTTGAGTTTACAGCGGAAGCTTTCGGTTATGAGAAATTTAGAAACACTCTTCTGTTATTTGCAAGAGAGTTCTCAGGGAAAATTATGGATATAGACGATGCTACGATTGCAGACATTGCATCAAATTTTCTTTCATCCTTCAGATTAATCAAAAGTCCTCCCACAAGACCCCAAAATGAACCAGAAAAGAGAATTAAAAGTCTTGTACTTTTTTATAAGAAGAATCATCCTCTATCACAAAAGATACTTGAATTCTTTGATAAAAGGTATCCGTATAATCTTTGGCAGAGATCGTTTTTGGTAAGCAATCTTGGACCAGGAAGATTTAGAACTGTTATGGCAAATGTTTTCATACCATATATCTTACTCTACAGGAACAAAGAAGAAGTTATTGAATTTTTTTCATCTTTTCCACAGGAGGAGGATAACAGGATAATAAATTCTGGCTCAAAAATACTAAATATTATAAAAAAACTAAACATGGTAGAAGCGCAAGGACTAATTGAAATATTTAAATCAAGATGTTCAAGATACCTTTGCTACCTTTGCCGACTTAGAATAGAATAACTTTTCCCTAATATTGATCATTTGATTTTCCTGCACTAAATTTTATCAAGATGTTTGAGGTTTCAGAATTTTCTGATGCGCTGAATAGAAAGATTTCAAATCTGCTTTATGGTTTTCTCCAGATAGGAGAACTTAGGAACATAGATGAAGTTTTGCTAAAGATTGCTGAACTAACACAGAAACTTATAGAATGCGATAGGGTTTCCATATTTGTTTTTGATAAGAAAAAAGAAACTCTTTGGACAAAGGTAGCACAAGGAGTCGGAGGAAGGATAGAAGTTCCAAAAGATAAGGGTATAGTTGGATTTGTATTTATAAATTCAAAAGAGCTCATAATATCTGATCCATATTCTGATCCGAGGTTCAACAAAGAAATAGATAAAGCAACAGGATATACTACCAGAAACATTCTCGCAGTTCCACTTAGAACCTATTCTGGAAATACGGTCGGGGTTCTTGAGTGTATAAACAAGCTTTCAGGGGATTTTCTAAACTCTGATATGGATTTTGCCAAAATACTTTCAGTTTATGCTGCAAACTCAATTGAAAACGCACTGCTTTATGAGGAGATAAAAAGAGCCCAAGATGAGATTGTTTTCAGATTATCACTCGCTGCAGAGTTCAGAGATGAGACAACATATAATCACCTCATTCGTATGGCGAACTACTCATTCGTCATAGCTCAGGAAATAAATCCTGATATCAAGTGGTGCGAAATGTTAAGACTTGCCGCACCTATGCACGATATAGGAAAACTTGGAATAAAAGATCAAATCCTCCTAAAACCAGCAAAACTCACAGAGGAAGAATTTGAAGAAATGAAAAAACATACAATATTTGGATATGAAATTTTAAAAGATTCAGATATAGATATCTTGAAAATAGCTTCAAATATAGCACTTTATCATCACGAAAAATATGATGGGACTGGCTATCCATACGGTCTAAAAGGAGAAGAAATACCAATTGAAGCCAGAATAGTGGCTGTTGCAGATGTATTTGATGCACTAACTTCTGAAAGACCTTATAAAAAAGCTCTCTCCGTAGAAGAAGCACTAAAGATAATAGAAGAAGGATCAGGAAAGCATTTTGATCCGAAAGTTGTTCAAGCTTTCAAAAGAGCTATTGATAAAATTCTTATTATTAAGAAATCTTACGAATGATACAAATTTTTAAATCTTCAATTTTATTTTCTCTGATATTCTCTCTCCTGCTACCGGAAATATCAGAGGGGGAAATATCTTGTGTAAGCTGTAATCAAGACTTCTGCTCATCTATAACTCAAATAGGTTCCGTCTCTGGAAGTAAAATATACTCTACCGAAATAACGATATCTTGCAAAAACTGTGCGGGAAACACAATGAGAATAGCCTTTGATGATTCCTATGGCAAAAGGTATATCAAAGAAGAACAGATAAACCAAGATGGAGAAATAAACTATAAGCTTGATCTCCAGAACTTTTTTATTTCGGATGGGGTTATTCTTATCTCATTTGAGTTATCTTCTACAGGAACATCAGGATATACAGTAATATCTGAATTAAGCTGCCAGCTCATCTATGACGATTATCCCAAAGCTCCATCCGGGATTCAAGCTATCCCAAAAGAATCAGCTTTCTCTGTAAGATGGAATAAACATATAGATAGAGATATCAACAAATTCCGACTTTATTTTGGTTTCCCTGAATCATGCTCTTCTGAAAATATTGAAACATCGACCTATGAAGTGAGCATAACATATGTTTCCGGAGAGAAAGTAAAAAACGGAGCGAAATACTGTGGATTTGTACAAGCTATAGACAATGGAGGTAAAATATCTCCAAACTCTGAAACATTTTATGTAATTCCAGCAAAAACTTTTAAATTCACAGAGGCCGAAGAATTCGGTTGCATCATAGCGAATATCTTTGGTGAGTCCAAAATAACCTATTACCTAAGAGCTATCAGAGACTTGCTTTTAAAAATTCCAGGTGGGAAATTTTTAGTCAGGGCTTACTATAGGTTATCTCATTACATCATAAAAGCTTTTAGAAAAGAAGCATTTGCATACGACAGTATTGCTTTTATCGGAGCTGGAATAACAACTTTTAATAAACTTGGAATATTTCAAGGACAAAACCTATTCCAGCTGGCTTATGGGAAAAAAATAATATTAGCTGACATTTTAATAGGCAGGAAAATAATAAATCAGGTTCCAATTTTTATATCATTCAGGTTAAATCCATCTATTCTTCAAGGAAAAAGGCTTATCTTTTCAGATTCAGGGGAAATCATTGCAACTGATGAAAAATTCTCAACACTTATTATTATGCCCTCAAGCATTGGACCAACCTTATTTCTTGATTTTTTGGAAGAGCAGATATTTGTTCCCAATCTTGGAATTTTCTTCTCTGGTTATTTCGTATTTGAAAGCTATCCAGACAGCTCAAAAATTGGGGCAGTCTTCGGTCCATCCTTATCATTCGGTGCGAACATACTACTTGATCCTTTAGATAGAAGATCTGAATCTATTGCTAAATCAGAATACGGCATAGAAAATTCTTATCTTTTTGTAAACGGAACATTTTCTACCATAAATCTTATCAGAAGAGGTCTCTCATTGAAGAGATCAAATTATTTTGATTTTTCTTCTTTTTATATTTCCGGTGGAGTTTCATTCTGCTTTTGATAACTGAAAAGATTTTAGGACTTCCCTTATTTCTATTGGACCTATAAACTTTTTCACTATTTTGTGATCATAAATAACAAATGTCTCTGGGACACCAGTGACTCCATAATCAAGGGAAATCTGTCCGCTGTCGTAGGCTATAAAATCATAAGGGTTAAGCTCCCTCAGGTATTCTTTTACTCTCTCCTTAGAATCATTGAAAACCACACCAATTACAAAGACATCAGCTGACTTAAGTTGTAAAAGCTTTTTTCTCTCCGACGAACATTCATTACACCATGATGCAAAAAAATTTATAACGATTTTTTTGTTTGATATATCCGAAATCATCTTTTTTTTACCATCATTAACATCCTGAATCTCAAAATCAGGTGGAACTTTACCAATCAATGTAGAATTCTCAAAGAGCCTTTTTGGACGGAATAAACTTGGGAAAAATAAAATCAAAACAGCCAAACCACTTAAAAGGCCTATGATCAATCTCTTCACATATTTTTATTTTATCTTCTTAGGATTCCATTTCAGAAATTTTGAAAAGCTCAAATAATTTAAGGATAAGGATTAACTATTGAGTTATGGAATCTCAAGAGGGACAAAGAGAAAAAATAACCGAAGAGCTTCCAACTGTTGAATACACAACCTCAAAAGGTAGAAAAATAATCCGTTTATCGGTCAATACACTACCAAGACTGTTCAATAGCATATATGTAGTATTCCTTGATGATAAAGTTTTCCTGATAGATTTCGGATTTTCTGTAAGACCTGATGGATTTTTTGAGAAATTTCAAAAAGTTAGAGAAAAGTATTCAGTTGGAATAGAAGAAATATACGGGGTAATAATAACACACGCACATATTGACCACTTTGGCGGGTTATACAATCTGTTAAAGGTGAATCCAAAAATAAAGGTTTTTGTTCATGAGATAGACTCAAAAGCTGTTGAAAGATTTGAAGAAACATTCATATATGCAAAACACTACTTTAATATATTTTTACGAAGAGCTGGATTAGATGATGAGGGAGTAAAAACTTACATGTCAATGTATTCCGCTACAAAAGAGTTTCTTAAATCCGTAAAAGTATCAAAACCCCTAAAAGATATGGAAAAATTAGAGGATTTTTTAGTCATTCACACTCCAGGGCATAGTCCAGGGCACATATGTCTGATACTAGATGATGTAATTTTCACAGGAGATCATATACTTCCTTATATAACTCCACATCAATTTCCCGAAAGCATAATGAAATATACAGGAACAGGACATTACCTTGAATCCCTTGAGAAAATCCAAAAAATTGTTTTGGATAGAAAAATATCGTATGGACTCCCGGCGCATTACACAATAATAGAAGATGTATACAAGAGGGCAGAAGAAATAAAACAGCATCACTTCAGAAGATTAAGAGAGATATTGACAATATGTAAGGAACCAAAGACTATGGTTGAAATAACACATTCTCTTTTTCCTGATAAAAAGGGATATCAATTCATATTAGCTCTTGATGAGGTTGGAGCACATGTTGAATACTTATGGGATAGAGGATACCTTTCTATAAAGAATGTTCATGAGTTCGTAGAAAATGATGATGTTGATGCATATTGGATTACAGCGAGGGAAAAATTTGATTAAATATGCTTCCAAAAAAAGCAACTGATAAAACAATTCTCTCAATAATAATACTTTCGTTTCTAAGTTTAGCTGGAAGCTTTTATACAGAATTTTATAAATACCCACCATGCTCTCTATGCCTGACAATAAGATACAGTATGATAGCAATATTACTCATAGCTTTGCTCAGCATACTTTCAAGAAAAATAAAATTTATTCTTATTCTACCTATTACCATATCACTTTGGGCAGATCTGAAATTAATAAAACACGAAATGCTCTCATCAGAAAGTAATTTATGCGAAGGAAACATATGCCAAACTCCAGAATTCCTAGGAATAAGATTGTCAATATGGGCACTACTAATAATATTATCAATAATTACAATTCTACTTCTTGATATCATAAGGAAATTGAAGAAACAGTAATGAGAAAAAAAGTTCTGATAATAAGGTTAAGCTCACTTGGAGATGTAGTTCTCTCAACAAGCGTCCCAAGAGTTCTAAAAGATAAATTTGATATATACTTCCTCACTAAAAAAGAATTCTCCCAAATACTTGAAGATATCCCTTACATAAATATCTTGAGTTTCAATGGAACATCAGACCTATTAAGATTGATAAAAACTATTAGAAATATAAATCCAGACTATATATTAGATCTGCAAGGAAAAATTTTGACATTCATTATAAGGAAAACATTTGATCCTTCCGGGAAAAAAACTTTCATCTGGGACTCACAAAGGTTTGAAAGAAGAAAAGCCATTTTTCTCAAAAATTTCTCATCTGTAAAACATATGATTTTCAGGTTTTTAGAACCAGCTATACTTATCTTAGAAAAAGAAGGTATAAGACTTAATATCAATTCACAAGAAGATATATTGCCCAAAATTTTTCCTCCACAAAGGCCAGAAAAAGATGATATAATTAGGCTTGTAAATACTGTTGTCGTGGCACCTGAATCAAGATGGAAAACAAAAACATGGAATTTTTCAGAATGTAATAAATTTATAGAATATCTTGAAAGGAATGGATTCAATGTCGTTGTAGTCGGTAAAGACTCCAAAAATTCAGAAATTTTTTCAGGATCAGTAAAGCTTTTTGGGAATATATCTCTGCGAGATCTGAAATATATAGTGAGTAAAGCTCTATGCGTTGTATCAGTAGATTCAGCGATATCTCATATATCATCTGCCCTTCGAGTTCCCACGATTTCCGTTTTTACATCATCTGACCCCCAGATGGGATTTTATCCAACAGGATCAAGAGTTGTTATGAGAGAAAATCTAAGATGCCGACCATGCTCTCTACACGGCAGAGATAAATGTCCAGCTGGACACTGGTTATGCACTTTTGTAGACCACAGAAAAGTATCAGAAATTTTCTTTGAAGTTTTGAGAAAATCAGAAATAAACAAAAAGGAAAACTGAAAACACTATTCAGAAACTCATGGATGTGGCCTTTTTAGGGCTTGGAAATCTCGGAAGAGCAATAGCAAGAAGAATAAAAAATGTCTTTGGTGATAAGATAAACCTTTATGTATGGTCAAGAAATTATGCCAAAGTTGAAAACTTCTCATCTGAAACACTTTCCATACCATTAAGGAACCTCTCCTCTATTCCCGGAGATGTTGAAATCATTTTCATGTGCTTATTCGATAGTGGAGCAGTTCAATCTGTTCTGGAGAAAATCAATAGTGAGGGAAAAATAATAGTAGATTTTACAACAAATCATCCAGATAAAGCAATAGAATTCTCCAAAACTTTAAGAGAAAGAGGTGGCACGTATATAGAATCTCCTGTTTTAGGTAGTGTTATTCCAGCTACTGAAGGGAAATTGACAACCCTGGTTGCTGGAGAAGAAATTGCATACAGAAGAATTGAAGATTTCATAAAGGCAATATCCTCAAAAATATTTTATTTTGGTAATAATATACCGATCGCATCAAAGTTCAAACTTGTGAATAATCTTGTGCTTGGAGGATTTATGGCTGTAATCTCCGAAGCTCTGGCTATTGGGGAAAAGCTAAATCTCCCTAATGATACTCTAATTGATGTTCTCTCGCATGGTGCTGGTAGATCTTCCATTTTAGAAGCAAAAAGATCAAAACTTCTCAACAAAGATTTCTCTCCTCATTTTTCAATTTCACTAATAAGAAAAGACCTTGACTATCTCAAAGATATAGCATCCTTAGGAAATCTGAGTTCTAAGATGTTTCTATCACTACAATTATATGATTTGTATGATAAAGCAAGAGAAAAAGGATTAGCTCAACTTGATTTTTCATCAATATACCTTATGTTCAAAAAGATTCTGAATGAATGTGAAAAGCAAGAACAATAACTATAAAAAATGAAAATGAAATTAGAAAGAGTTCTTATATCAACCAAGCCAGACATAGATCATAGAAAGATATCTGAGATTGTAAAATTACTTCGCTCTAAAAATATTTCTGTTTTCTCACTTCAGAGCTTACCGAATGTTCCGGAATTCAAAAATCAAAAATTAGATTTAGTTTTCGTTTTCGGTGGAGATGGAGCAATTTTAAGAACATTAGAAAAAATAGTGAAACTTCCAAAAATTCCGCCCATCGTAGGTGTAAATATGGGTAAAGTCGGATTCCTTACCTTTGGTGAAAGTGACGTTGAAAATATAATAGAAAAACTTAAAAAAGATGAATACATCGTAAATAGGAAAAGGTTGATGCAAATCTCAGATACAAAGGTATTCGCTCTAAACGATATCGTAATAAAATGCTCAGATCTTTGTGATTTTGAAATAAAAATAGATGAACATGATAACTTCAAAGTAAGAGCAGATGGAGTCATCGTCTCTTCGCAAACTGGTTCAACTGCATATAATCTCTCCACTGGTGGACCATTGGTTATACCAGATATCGAACTTTTTATCATATCCTTCATAGCACCATTTTCTCTATCCGCAAGATCCGTTATCATCTCACCTAAAAGAAAAATAAAAATTACATCAAAAAAACTTTGCAATTTATATTCAGATGGAAACTTAATATCGAATGTCAAATATATAGAAGTGAAATATTCAAAAAAAACTATTGATATCTTAAGAGAACCTTCTTTCAGTTTTTTTAAAACATTAAAGAAAAAACTTGAATTGCTCTTTTGAGTTAAAATCGTAGACTAATAATTTCTCTCCAGGCATTTTTTAGCGGTTTCTTCATCAAAAATACCAAATCTTGTCCTCAAGTTATCTAATATTCTCTTAACCGTGTAATTCATTTTCTTCTTGCTCCCATATCCAGATATTGGGAATCTTGAATCCTGAAAAGCAAATCTTGTCATAGATAACATACATAATTCCCTTAGATATTTACCTATTATTGAAGCATACGCAACTTCCGGAAATTTTAAATCAGCATCTTTGATAAAATGTATGCGTTTTTTACTTGGTTCTTTTATTTCGTATATACTTACTTCATCGGATTCCTTAACCACTTTTGTTTGTGTTTTAATACCAATATCTAACATAGCTCTCTCAAGCTCCTCCAAATAAGATTTTTTATAACCCGACTTTCCACAGAAGACCATTTGTGATTCCGACTTCAAAGCAAGGATACACAAAAAATAAGCGTTTGCACGGAACTTGGTCCCAAAATCTCTGACTTTCAAATGCAATAAACCAGGGCAGGCTAATATAAAACTTATATTTGGTCTGCTCTTTTTAACACTAATAGGAAAATTTGTCCAAACAGGAATCTTTATCTTTGAAAAACAAAATGTCTCAGGAGAGAATGGACAAATACTTCTAATTACTTGACTCAACTCTGACTTTTCAAAAAGATCATAAAGATCTCTTACCTCCCCAAACTCATTAATAAAAAACCTCTCTATAAACTCAAAATCTTTCTCTTTCCTTGAAAATACTTTTTTACTATCCTTGATAATTTGAACATCAGATACTCTTTCAGCTTCGTAAGAAGTTATTATTAATGGTCCAAGGAAGGGACCAAGTCCATTTTCATCTATTCCACAAAATCTCATAAAAAATAAAATCAAGCAAGATTATCTACCCTTCCATTCTGGTTTTCTCTTCTGAAAGAAAGCGGAAACTCCTTCTATAAGGTCCTCGGCCATCATATTCAATGATAGCATAGAAGATAGCATCTCCAAAGATTTTGAGAACTCAAGTTCTCTAGCTGTATAATATGCTCTTCTGCCCATGCGCAAAATAGCTGGGCTCTTTGAAATTAATTTTTGTATAACTTCATCTACTTTCTGATCCAGTTGTTCTGGAGAAACAATATAATTCACGAATCCATATTGTTCTGCTTCCTTTGCTGATATTCTTTCTCCTGTTAGCATAAGCTCAAGAAGTTTTTTTGGATTTGATGTGTTTCTCATCAATGTAGCCATTATGATATAAGGGAAAAGACCGATATTTATCTCTGGTGTTCCCATCCTCGCAGTTTCAACAACAATAGTTATATCACAAGCAACAGCTAATCCAAATCCTCCCCCAAGAGCATCTCCGTTTATCCTCCCAATAATGGGTTTTCTATAGTTTTCGAAAATCCTAAACAACTCTGCAAACTTCCTTGAAGACTCGTATCTATCTAAAAAAGCTTGGGGTCCGGACGAATCAGGGGCAAGGTCTCCACCAGCACAAAAAGACTTATCCCCCGCACCCGTAAGAATAACCACCTTTATATCATCATCTTCATCGTATTTTCTGAAAGCATCAATAAGTTCGAAAGTCATTTTCGGAGATATTGAGTTTCTCCTTTCTGGTCTATTCAAGATAATCCAACCTTGATTACCAGCTCTCCTTTCAGATATTATTGTCTCATACATACCATGAATTTGAACATGTGGTATAATTTTGAAAAAAAATCAGTTTGTTGGTAGGAAAAAATTTCCCTGAGGAACAAATTTGTCATGATTTTTTCAATGCGAGCCATACTAAAAGGCTGGGAAATATCTTCTTCTGCATTGAGAGCGGAGAGAATAAGAATAAACACGATATCATCTAACCTTGCTAATGTAAATACTACGAGAACTTCAGAAGGAGGCCCCTACGCAAGAAAGGAAGTTATATTCAAAGCCAAACCCTTGCACGATAAATTCTGGTTTGAAAACAAAATGTTCCTAAGGCCATTAGTTTTTCATCTTTTCTACCTTCCAGATTTCATAAGGGAGAGAATAGAGGAGAACATCAAGGACACAAAGATACCTGTTGATTATTCTTTCTCAAAGGTTGAAGTTGATGGAGTAATAGAAGATCCAAGACCTCCAGTTATGAAGTACGATCCGGGGCATCCTGATGCTGATGAAGAAGGATACGTTGCCTATCCGAATATAAATCCTATAGAGGAAATGGTAAATCTCATATCTGCGCAGAGAGCATTTGAAGCCAATGTAAATGCCATAAATGTTACAAGGCAAATTGCAAATTTCGCTCTTGAAATAGGGAGAAGAACCTAAAATTTAATGATATAATTTTAGTATAAGCAAAAAAATTAAATATGACGATTAACTATTATTTATTGAGAGGATAGGCTATGGAAGCCAAAAAAATAACAGAGATAATTGATTCAATAAATTCGGTATCTTTAAAAATAAAAGAAATACCGAAAGAAAATTTCTCAAAGCTACTTAACCAGGAAATCAAAGCTCTTGAGGAAAAAGAGAAATTAGAAGAGATAAAGATGTTTATTCAAAATCTCCCAAGAAACATCATCTTTGAAGAAGAGGAAAAAACCTGAACAAAATGTAGAAGTTTGTAAAATTTGTAATATGGAAAAGATTCTTCCAGAACTTCCATCATCAAGGATAATAGATGAAATTTTTGAAAAAAATAAAAGAATTATAGAAGAAGGTAGAAAAGATATTGCAAGTGGAAAAGAAGATAGAGGTTTCTTTCAGGAAATAATGTCATCTATTTCTACGGTTTCTGAAGCTGAAAAAGAGGCAAGAGAAAAGTCAGTAAAATTAATCCTTGGCGAAACAGAGGATATACACGATGTTATGATAGCGAGAGAAAAAGCGGAGGTACTCTTCCAACTTTTCCTTGAGATAAGAAATAGGGCAGTTCAAGCTTTTGAAAACATTATGAGGGCACAATTCTGAAATGAGGGGAAAACAAATACTTGATTCCATATCATACAACATAAGAAGAATTCCCTTACCTTTTCTTATTGGATCAGCAGCATTATTTTTAGCCTTAGCTGTAGGAATCACATTTATTTACTTATCGAAAAGTAAAAAACCAGAGATAAAATGGGGCGTACTTTACACAGATCTGAAGTCACACGATCTTTCAAGAATAGTTGATGAGCTTGAAAGGCTTAAAGTTCCTTACAAGGTTTCAGATACAGCAGACTCCATATTTGTTCCACAAGAAATTATACCAGAACTCAGAAACACATTAGCACAAAAAGGACTGCCTCAGGAAAGAGCTGGACTTGAGATATTTGCCCAACCTCGCTTTGGAATGACCGACTTCATGCAGAAAGTCAATTACCAAAGAGCTATTCAGGGAGAACTTGAGCGAACCATATCAAAGATACAATGCATAGAAAATACAAGAATTCATATAGCATTCCCTGAAAAGAAATTATTTACCGAGCAAGAAAAAGAACCGACAGCATCTGTTATGCTGTGGATAACTCCTGGGTGCTCTTTACCAATTGGAGCGGTCAAGGGTATAGTGCATCTTGTCTCATCATCTGTTGAGGGACTAAAACCTGAAAATGTTACAGTGGTTGACCAGAGAGGGAGGATTTTAGCTCCCAAAAAGCAAGAAGAGGAGGAACTTATGCATGTTGAAGCATCCGAAGCACAGATACAACTTAAAAGGAAATTTGAAAGAGATCTTGAAGAAAGGCTCACAGAACTACTTGAAAAAAGTGTTGGAGAGGGAAAAGTTGCAGTAAAAGTAGATGCGGAGCTTGATTTTACGAAAGTGAAGAGAGTATCAGAAAGATATGATCCCTTTGAAACTGCTGTCAGAAGTGAGCAAATAATTGATGAAAGGTTTAAAGGAGTTGGAGCAGTGCCTGTTGGGCCCCCAGGAACAAGAGAGAATGTTCCTCCTGATATAGGAATAGAACCTCTCCCTGGAAAGTCCGAATACGAGAGGAACGAAAAAATAAGAAATTATGAGATATCAAAGATAGTAGAGCATGTTGAAGAAGAAGTCGGAGATATAAAGAGAATTTCCGTAGCTGTAATGGTAGATGGTCAATACGAAGTTGAAAGGCAAAACAATAAACCATATGTAAAGTTCATCCCACTTCCAGATGGTCAGCTTGAAAGCATAAGGTCTTTCATAATTTCAGCCGTTGGCATAAGACAAGAAAGAGGTGACCAGATATCAGTTGTTTCAGTTCCATTTGAAAGTTCATTCAGGTATGCAGAAAGGCTAGCTATGTTTGAATTATCTGAAGTTTCAAAGGAGCGAGCGAGTATGTATAAATGGATTGCTATTGCAGCAATTGGATTTTTCATTTCTCTATATCTTATATTCAAAAAGCTATTTGAAAGAAGGCTTCCCCAAGAAGTCGAGGTCGTGATTCCAAAATTTGAAAAGCAGCCACCAGAGAAGATAGAAATTCCAGTTATTTTAGAAACTCCAGCTCCCCCATCTCCTTTACCAATTGAGATCGCCCCACCTCAACCGATTGAGATAAAATTTGAAGAAATTGCTCCCCCACCCCCACCGACCGAATTTGAGGTCAAAGTTCCTCCTCCCCCTCCAGAATATAAACCACCTGAAGTATTGATTGAAGAGGTAA
>CAZRNR010000012.1:13317-41307 GCA_964601505.1 uncultured bacterium
AACCACCACCTGAGGAAATAAAACCTGTAATTGAGGAAATAAAACCACCACCTGAGGAAATAAAACCTGTAATTGAGGAAATAAAACCACCACCTGAAGAGGTAAAACCACCACCAGCGCCAAAAGAGGTAATAGAAGAAATTTCACCCCCTACAAAGCCACCCGAAGAGGAGATAAAGATTGAAGAAATCACGCTACCACCTCCAGAAGAGGAAAAAGTAATGCCTCAACTAAAGATAGCTCCCCCTCCCTCCTTTGAACTTCCTTCAATAGAAATTGCCCCTCCACCTATTATTCCGGAAGAAGATATAGAAACCATAGCATCTGTAGCTAAAGATATAGTCTCTACCAATAAGGATATCGCTATACTTATTATAAGAAAATGGCTTCAGGAAAAATAAAAAGGTTATAATATTCGCCTGTATCAGGAAATAAGAAATCTATCTGTAATTTTAAACGAAGCAAAAATTAATTCCAAACCTACAGTTCTTTATCTTATGATACATAACAATAGGATTCATATATGTTAGTATCTTCTGGAGAAAATCTTGACATTTTGAATGACAAGATTCAAACAGGGAATGATATAAAAATTTTTAATCTCCATCTGTTATATTATTTTTATCATCTCTTTTATCATAGGCCCATACATAAAGACTACAATAAAAACTATGATCAAGCTTATTATCAAAAACAAAATTGGATCCATAATCTTTTTTATGATTTCAAGTCTAGTTCTGCTTCTTTTTTCCATATAATCTGATATTCTTTCAAGAACCAACGACAAATTTCCAGCTTCATAACCCTTTTTAAATTCTTCAGAGAATTCTGGAACAAAAGAAAAATCAGGATCCTTACCTCTCATTAGATTGACAGTTTCTTTCAATAGTGCTTCCCTTATTTGTTTGATATTTGATATTTCAGATACTATCACTAATGCTCTTTGAAGCTCAATACCGCCTTTCAAACACAAAGATATAGATCTGAGTATAAAAGAAACAATGAGCTCTCTGAAAATAGGCAGTCTAAATGAGAACAAGGTGTATCCTAACCAAACTATGATTGCAAATAATGCCAATGAAGATAAATATATGTTTTTTCGCAGATATAAACCAATACCATAGACAAATTTCAAACTTTTTGAAACAGAAACGCCCATATCAGTCATTATCTGGGATATTTCAGTTATGACAAAAGATACAACAAAAAGAAAAATGAACAAAGCCAAGGAGAAGGTAAAGAAAGGTGTCAGCATAGATACTTTCAAATTTCTTTGAAATTCTACAGACCTTTCTATAATTTCAACAATATTTTTCAATATATCTTTAAGCTTCCCTGTTTCTTCACCTACTTTGACATTCTGAACAATAAAGTCTGGAAAATCTAATTTCTTAAGACTTTCAGATAAACTTAGCCCTCTTTGGATATCTTGAAATATGAGATTGTTAGATTTTTGTATTGCCTCTTCTATCTGGAATCCGCTTTCAAGGTAAAAGTATATATCTTTAATTATCTTCAGCTTACCACCACTTAGCACATATTATATCTTACCAAGCCTCTTTATTCTCTCTTCAGGGCTTATTATATCTATTATTCTTATCCCGAATTTATCTCCAATGAGGATAACTTCGCCCCTAGCTATATGTCGGCCGTTTACAAGAATTTCAACGGGCTCGTTTTCAAATTTATCAAGCTCTATAGTTGAACCTTGAGTAACCTGTAAAAGATCTCCAATAAGCATTTTAGTTCTCCCGAGCTCAACGGATATTTCAAGAGGTATATCTAAAAGTGAGCGAAGAAGATCCGGAACTATCTCTTCTCCTTTTTTAATTTTTGTCTTCTCCTCCTCCTCAGATGATACTTCCTCTATGGCCCTAGATAGTGCTTCCTTCATCTGCGGATCTAACAAATCAAATGGAGACTTTTCCTTTTTCTCTTCCATCACTATATAAATTTAAAAAATTCAAAAGTATTTTGTAATTTTTCTTTTCCGAAAAGATTAATCCTTGATAATATTTATCATCTCCTCCACAGACTGTTCAAAAGATACTCTTTGGGTTATTTTCTGTGTCATAAAATCGAAAATATCTCCTATTTTTTTTATCGCATAATCCAGTCTAGGATTCCCGCCTTTGTATGCTCCTATTTTTATAAGGTCCTCAGCTTCTGCATAATCAGAAATTACTCTCACAAACTTAAAAGCATAGTCTATATGATTATCAGATACGATATCTGGCATAACACGAGATATAGAACTCATAACATCTATAGACGGAAGGACTCGCTTGTTAAAGAGTTGCCTTGAGAGCACTATATGCCCATCTATTATTGCTCTAACATTATCTGCTATAGGCTCGTTAGTATCATCTCCCTCGACAAGTATCGTATAAAATGCTGTTATATTTCCTTTTTCAAAGGCCCCTGCCCTCTCAAGAACTCTTGGAAGTGTCGAAAAGACGGACGGAGTATATCCTCTTGCAGTCGGTGGTTCTCCAAGGGAAAGACCTATCTCTCGCATAGCCATAGCAAACCTGGTTATTGAATCCATGATCAGGAGAACATCCATTCCTTGGTTTCTGAAAAACTCAGCATATGTATGAGCCAGAAAAACAGCTCGCACTCTAAGAAGAGGAGGAGTATCTGATGTGGATACAACGACAACTGATTTTTTCAAAGCTTCCTCATCTAAAATCTTCTCAACAAATTCTTTAACCTCCCTACCTCTTTCTCCAACGAGAGCTATCACATTAACATCTGCAGTGGTATGACGAGCCATCATGCCAAGAAGAGTAGTTTTCCCCACTCCCGAACCGCCAAATATCCCTACCCTTTGCCCCTTACCAACCGTTAGTACAGAATTTATAGTCTTTACTCCAACATCTGCTGGCTGAGTTATCATTTTCCTTCTTAGCGGATTTTGTGGGCTTCCAAACAAAGGAAGTTCGTCTTCAAACTTTATCGGCCCCTTACCATCTATAGGATTACCCAAACCATCAACTATTCTTCCCAGAAGTCCGAAACCTACCTTCTGTGTATTTCGCGGAATCAGTCTTTCTACCCTCATTCCAATCGATAAACCTACCGTTCCATCGTAAGGAATAACTATAGCTTTACCCTCCTTAAATCCAACTATTTCTCCACCAACCTCACCATATGGTGTGTGTATAACAACATAATCTCCAACACTCCCAGACGGTATAGAACAAACTACATAAACCGTTGATATGCTCTCTATCTTTCCATATATCTTACCACTTTGATTTTTCAGAGAAACTATTCTATTCTCCAGATCGTGAAATATATCAAGCTGTTGCATTACTACTAGTTATAATTTTATAATTTAATAATCTCTTTGAATTTTTATCAAGTTGCAATTTATCGGACCAGTAAAGTATTAGACAGATAATCTTATAGATTTATCTGAAAACAAAGCATCTTACACAAATTAGTAAAAATTAGAGCATCAAAAATTTAATATCTTTGTCTCTTGAGATTAATCTGGAAATTTTTTGCCTCCCTGAATACTAAATTTCTAAAATCCAAATAAGATAAATCAGCCTTTTCATACATAATCCTTGAAATCTTAAGCAAGAAATTGTTCTCTTTTCTTGTCTTTTTGCCCTTTGATTTAAGTTCTTTTCTCATTTTTTCTATGATCCTAATCTTCATATAAAGATTTTTAGGAAGAAGACTTTTTATTTTCTCCCTCAGAGCCCGAGATACCGAAGAAGATTTCCCATATGTAGATATAGCTATCTCCATCCCACCATATCTCAAAGAAGATGGTACAAAAAAATCAGAAATTTCTGGAAGAGTGGCAGAGCTAAAAATAGAACCTTTCTCCTTACATTCCTTGAAGACCGTATGAGCAACTTCTTTATCACCGGTACATTCAAAAACTAAAAAACTATCTTCAGGTATATCTCCATAAGAGTATCTCTTCTTTACAAGACTTACAAGATTCTTCCTTTTGTAAAAATAAGGAACAAAACTTTCCGATATTACCAGAACATTCGCCTTTTCTCTAATGAGTCTTTTAGCTTTTCTCTCACCAACTTTACCACCACCGATGATAACACATTTTTTGCCTTTTATGTTCAGAAAAATAGGATACATATTATCCGATAAAATTAAGATAGTTATCTAAAGTTTATCTGTCAGTAGATAAAATTAAAATGTGGAACTAGTACAGGTCATATCCGGGTTTCTTGTTTTTTCATCCGCAATAGTCATAAATATATTCCTGACAACGAAGATCCTACAAAAAGGGAAATTTAGTAAATCTATATCCCTACTACTATACACATTCAAAATTGCTTTTTACTTTCTAATCATCCTCATAGTTTCAAGATTTTTTGGTTTGACAATCTACTTTTTATTTGGTGTAGTTTTATCGCTTACACTCTTTGTAGCTATATCTATTGTATTATTTTTCAATTCAAGAAAAAAATGAAATTCAAAGTTCAAAAAGCCTATCTGGATCTACGCTTATGGCTGATATTATTGGAGTATCTCTGAGAGTATATTTTCTCGCTTTAGTTTCTCTAAGTTCCATAACAAGGTCTTGAAAAACTACGATATCATTCATCTCATACGCAACTATAAACTCCTGATCATCTAATCCGAAAGAGTAAGCTAGTAATTGTTTTACTTCGGGATATTTTCTTCCAACCTTTATATGCTCCCCCATCATCTCTGCTCTGGTTTTGAAATCCTCAAGATACCATTCAGAAGTCTTAACAAATGGATATACTACAAGATACTTTCCTTGATTTGAGTTCCCAACTATTGCATAATCTTCTAAAGGAACTTTTGATCCATACTTTGACTTTCTTATTATTCCTGTCAATATCATAGCAATTTCACTTTTCATCCCAATGGATGATTTGCTCATAATTCTTTTTATTCTTTTTGATAGAATTTCAAGGTCCCTGTGCATTTGAAACAAGAGTATATCCATTTCCCTCCTTATGCCGAAAGTTGAATATGTCTTTGTAAAGATCTCATCGGATATGATTATATCCAGAAACTGTTTTACTTCATCCTCTGTATATACCCTCGGAAGCTTCAAACCAACAAACTGAATCACAGAGTTTTCTATATCATCAATCGTTTTGAAATTCATATTACTTGATATTAATTGCAAGAAAATCAAATAATGTAAAATTCTGTTTTAAGAATCCGTTATACTGCTTGCAACTTTCCCTCGAAAATCCGGGAGAATACAACCAAGTAAATTGAACTGAACCGATACCGCAGAATTATAATTGATATAATATTGATTGCATAGAAATATCACTGTGTTTTGTGATTTGCTTTATATGTCTTGAGCAAGTTTTCTAGCTTCATCAAGTTTTAAGATAGCTCTTGCTTCACTTGGCGACGCTATATCTCTACCCACCATTCTAATGATTTTAGCCGCAGCTTCAACCAACTCCCCATTTGACTTAGCCATTCTATCATCTGGTAGGTAAAAGTTATCTTCAAATCCAACTCTAACATTTCCGCCCAGAAGAGTAGCTTGCATTACAAGTGCCCATTGTTCTCTTGATATTCCTATAACCTCCCATTGCGCTTCCTTTGGGACCCTCGTGGATAGATAAACAAGATTTCTCGGATCTGCCGAAGCACCTCCGACAACCCCTAATATTATGCTCACCTGAAATATCTTAAGCAATCCCTTATCCTGTAGAGGATAGATAGTTTCTATATGTCCAAGATCAAAACACTCACACTCGGGTTTTGTTCCAACCCTTACCATATTGTCTATAAAGTATTCTATATCCCATATTGAGTTTATGAACTCAAAAGCGAAAACCCAATTTTTTCTTTTTGGACTATACTTTGCATAATTCATTGTTCCCATATTCAAGGCAGCAATATCTGGTTTAAGTTCAATGACATGTGCTATTCTTTGCTCTCTGGTAAGACCAACAGCCCCTGTTGAAAGGTTTATTATCATATCAGGAACTTCGGCCTTTATAGCGTTTACGATGTTTCTAAAATCCTCAACAAGATATGATGGAGTTCCATCTGGTCTTCTTGCATGTATATGAACTACGGTACAACCAGCCTCAAAAGCTCTTTTAGCTTCAGCAGCATACTCCTCTGGAGTATAGGGGATATATGGACATTGCGTTCTATTTGCAACAGCTCCCGACAAAGCACAGGTTATTACAACCTTATCCGAAAGATTACTATTATTAACCTCTACCATATCTTCTCCATCAGATTAGGGCACAAAAAAAATATAAGACTAAAATCAGAAAAATTTGACCAAATGTTCAAAAATTCGATTTGATTTCAGGTCTATATTATGTTTATATATATCATCAGTATAATCATTTTGTGCGCCTGGCGGGACTTGAACCCGCAACCTTCGGATTCGAAGTCCGACGCTCTATCCTGTTGAGCTACAGGCGCGCTTTTGAACTTCGCTTCCTTATAAAGTAATAAGTGCATCCACCACTCCTAATTTTATCAGAAATAAAACCCTTGTTACCATTTATCAACATATAAATAAACCTCAATGGAATCCTTAAACAACTTGAAAGTTCACGAGCTGTTCCGTATATATATCCCTTCTTTGATAATTCCATTTCTATCTTAAGTTTATAATCTAAAGGAATTTCACCACTCTTTTTTAATTTTTTATTTTTTGCATTCCGCTTCATAACACTCTCCCCGCAAATTTAGTCTGCAAATGTGAAAAACTTTTCTTTAGATTCAACAAAGTATTTTATCACCCTTCTTGCAACAATATTTATTGGCTCGTTTACTCTCCTTTTTATTTCATAATATAAATCCATAGGAAGTTTCAGAGAAATTGTTCTCTTACCTTTCATCTTCTTCTGTTTCAATCTTTTCATCTTGAACGATTTATTATCTATACCGAAAAATTTAGCCATAGCGCTGACAAGCATCCCACTTACAGAATAACCAAGACTTTCTGCAAAATTGGCAAACCTGAGAATGTTATCGTCCACCTTAAGCTCCAACTTTTTCTGCCTATAATCGGAAGCACAACAATTCTTTTTCTGATCAATCTGTTCTTCTGCCTTTTTTTCTACAAGGTATGACAAGAAATCAAAGATATATGAAAGCTTCTCCTCATCATCCCCACAATATTCAATGGAAGCTAAAACAATATTTTTAAATGGTATTCCGTTTCTCATAAAAATTACTTTTTTTTCACAAAAAAGAACTTTGTTCCTTATAATATAATTACAGGATTAAGGTTTTGTTATTGAAATGAAGAAAATAATAAAATTGGTAGCAGTTTTAGTTTTCTTTATTTTCATACAGAACGCTTATGCAGAACGGAAGCAGTCCGCACAGCCTAAAAAGACTATAAAGATTAAAGAAATAGTCATAAAGCAGAGAGTAATAAAACCTCAAGCAATGTTCATCTTATCTAAGAGCCAGCAAGCAAATGTCAAATCTGACATAACAACTTCTCAAACATTTTCACAAGAGATAATAAAAACCGCAAACAGAGACTTTCTTCGTTAGGTTAGCAAACTAATATGACAACTTCTTTCCCATCTGTATGCAGAATTCCTTTTTTATCACCAAGATCTAATTCGAATTTAAGAAGTCCGTCATCTTTTACCTTTACTTTTCCAGTGATTATAGAGGAAAAATGAGAGTGCCCTGGAAGTATCTCAGCATCTCCTGAAGGAGTAGTTACATAGACAGAATCCCCTTCGCCCTGATATACCTTAGAGAAAGGATTTTGAATCAAAATCTTCATGCTCAAAGTTTCTTTGCTTTTTCAAAGGCTTCCTCTATTTTTCCCACCATGTAGAATGCTGGTTCTGGCAACTCATCACATTCACCACTTACGATCATCTTAAAACCTTTTATGGTCTCTTCTATCTTAACATACTTTCCCGGATTACCTGTGAATTGTTCTGCAACATGGAAAGGCTGACTTAAGAACTTCTGAACTTTTCTTGCTCTGAAAACAGTTATTTTATCTTCCTCCGAAAGCTCCTCCATACCCAAAATAGCTATTATATCTTGAAGGTCCTTATATCTTTGTAGGACTCTCTGAACCTCTCTTGCTACACTGTAGTGTTCCAGACCAACTATTTCCGGAGTTAAGGCTTTTGATGTTGAATCAAGAGGGTCAACTGCTGGATAGATCCCAAGCTCTGCAATCTGCCTTGAAAGGACAGTTGTTGCATCAAGGTGTGCGAACGTTGAAGCAGGTGCAGGATCTGTTATATCATCTGCTGGGACAAATATGGCTTGAACAGAAGTTATTGAACCGCGCTTGGTAGATGTTATCCTCTCTTGTAATTCACCAAGATCCTGCATCAAAGTAGGTTGGTATCCAACAGCCGATGGAAGTCTCCCCAAAAGAGCAGAAACCTCATTGTTCGCCTGAACATACCTGAATATGTTATCGATGAAAAGTAAAACATCCTGACCTTCAACATCTCTGAAATATTCAGCCATTGTGAGAGCCGTAAGGCCCACCCGTGCCCTAGCACCAGGAGGTTCATTCATCTGACCAAAAACCAAAACCGCATTTTTTATAACTCCCGATTCTTCCATTTCCAATATAAGTTCATTTCCCTCTCTTGATCTCTCACCTACTCCACCAAAAACAGAAATACCCTTGTGAAATTTAGCAATGTTATGTATTAGCTCCATTATAAAAACAGTCTTACCAACACCAGCACCCCCAAAGAAACCTATCTTACCACCTTTTGGATACGGAGTTAAGAGGTCCACAACCTTTATGCCTGTCTCAAGGACTTCTACCTTTGTTGATTGCTCAGAAACTCCCGGGGGCACCCTATGTATAG
Organism: uncultured bacterium; assembly: GCA_964601505.1. Lineage (GTDB taxonomy): Bacteria > Calescibacteriota > Calescibacteriia > Calescibacteriales > Calescibacteriaceae > DRWZ01. The sequence goes on from CAZRNR010000012.1 coordinate 22,134, forward strand.
GGAAATATCTGTCAGCCTTGACCTCACCTTTTCCATCTATTGGTCTCCCAAGAACATCAAAAACCCTACCCAGAGTTTCAGGTCCAACCGGAACCTTTATAGGAGCCCCAGTATCATAAACTTTCTGCCCTCTTTTCAAACCATCTGTTGAATCAAGAGCTATTGTCCTTACAGTCCTATCACCTATCTGCTGGATAACCTCAAGAACAACATTATATTTCTTACTGTCAAAAGGAGGAAGAAATTCATTATATGTAACAAGAGCATTGTATATGGCTGGTAGATCTCCATCAGGAAATTCAACATCAACAACAGGACCTATAACCTGCTTTATAAAACCCTCATTTACGAATTCCTCAGAGGACATATATTTTTCCAAATAATATTACAATATAAAGCTTTGTAATTTTCAAAAAACCTCCATTTAAATAAGGGGATTTTTGAGTTAATTAAAATAAAATTATTCAGCAATGGTGATAAAAACTTGGGAAGAGATCAAGTCAAAAGCTTCTACCATAAGGAACATTTATGAGAAAGGCGGTGGAATAATATTTCCAGACAAAATATATGATAAATCATTTTTAAGTTTAGGAATATGTCCATTCTCAAACTCAATAAATGATTTCGTCAACATTTTGAAAGGAGAAAGGATCCCACCACCCTTTCTTTATTTTTCAGACAGAAAATACATTAAGAAATTTTTCTTTCTAAAGAATTTTGAAGAAAAATTATTTGATCTAATTTCTGAATTTCATGATTTAATTCTTGTATCAATACCAAACCTAAAGATCAATATCTCTAAAATTGGTATAAGAGTGCAGAGAGATAAAAACATAAATGAGCTTCTTGGAATTATAGGAGGGATAGCTCTATGCATACCAATAAAAAATGGCCAGATATTCGCTGAGAGAGCTGATATAACCTTCATAGGAGATACTCAAATTCAAAGCTACCTTCCAACATATATAGAGGCAGTCGATATGAACACAGTCAGGGTAATTTATGAAGGAAGCACAAACCGGAGCCTTATCTTTGAAAAATTAAGCCAAATTGGTATAAAAGTTATGTGAAACAAAATTTCACAAGAATAAAAAAGCAGTTGAAAAGACTATACAAACCTCATGTTTATGTATAGAAAATAATGGTGAACTACTCCACCCTATAGAGGATGGAGACTTCTTGCTAAATTTATGTTAAAGATTTATAGCGGTCAGATATATCAGAACACACTTGATAGAATATGTAAATCTTTACACAAACATAAATGATGAGAAACTAATAGCCTTAATATTTTTCAAGATAAAGTTCGACAAGCTTCTAATGGTGATAAGTTTATGGGTAAAATCCTTACAAAGGCAATTTTACTAAATACTTGCCAAGGGTGAGGAAAAATTTATCTGATTTTCAAGAAGAAACATCTACGATAGGCTAATTTAATGTGTTTTACTATGATCATTCCAAAAAATGAAGAGGAAATCAAGAAGATGAGAAAAGCTGGAAAGATTGTAGCCGAACTTCTTGAGAAAGTGGAAAAACTTATTAAACCTGGTATATCCCTTAATAAAATAGATGAACTTGCCTGGGAAATAACAAGGAGGAGGAACGGATACCCCTCATTCTACAAATATCAGAACTACCCTGCTGCGGTTTGCGTTTCAATAAACGAAGAGGTAATACATGGAATCCCACGCAAGGATAAGGTGATAAAAGATGGAGATATCATTTCAGTTGATTTTGGCGCTATTTATGAAGGATTTCACGCTGACGCAGCTAAAACCTTCATTGTTGGAGATAGAGATGAAAAGTCAAAAATACTCGTAAAAATCACTGAAGAAGTATTATATGAAGCAATAAAATATGTGAAACCAGAAACAAGAACAGGAGATCTCGGAAACTTCATAGAAAGCTATGTGAAAAGATTTGGATTTTCCGTTGTGAAGGAATTCTGCGGGCACGGAATAGGAAGAATGCTACATGAAGACCCACCAATTCTGAATTATGGAACCCCAGGTAAAGGGATAAAGCTTATAAAAAATCTTGCGATATGTATAGAACCTATGATATGTATGGGAAGTAGCGAAGTTGAAATTCTTGAAGATGGATGGACAGTGGTAACAAAAGATAGATCACTTTCAGCACACTTTGAACACACAATAATTATAAGAGATGGAGAAAACGAAATAATAACATCCTGAGCAGCAAATCAAAACAACATGAAAAGGAAAATTTAGGAACAAAAAGAACTTTGATTCCATCTATCTTTTAGACCATAAAAAAACAGAAAACGCAAAGATGAAAAGATAATGGCGAAAAATTAAAAGAGTGTTCAAAGATCTCGTAAATATTAGTTATTCATCTTCTTTTCTATCAATAAGATATTCAAAGGGTAGATCTGGATTCTTGAGATTTATGAACATTCTTTCAGTACTTGGAATAGCAATAGGAGTGGGAGCACTGATTGTTGTCCTATCTGTTATGACAGGAATCAGAGAAGAACTACGAAACAAGATTTTAGGCATAAATCCTCACATTTTGGTTATAAAATCTGGTGGAATAATAGAAGATTGGGAAAATTTAGCAGAGAAATTGAAAAAAATTAAAGGTGTAAAGGACATATTTCCTTTGTTTGTTGGAAACGCGATAATAAGAAAAGAGGAATTGACATCTTCTGTTGTGATACAGTGTATTCCTCCAGAATTTGTTAAGAACTCCGAAAGATTCAAAAAACTTTTGAAATCTGGGGAGATTTTCGAAGGGAAAAAGGCAGTGATTGGATCAATTCTATCAAAGAACATAGGGCTTGATATCGGGGACAAAATAACAATAATTTCACCATATGGTCAAGCAACAGCCTTTGGCTTTGTGCCGAACGCAACAGAAGTTGAAATATCTGGGATAATAGAAGTTGGAATATTTGACTGGGACTCAGTTTTCGTCTTTCTTGATCTTGAAATATGTAATGATCTTTTTGAAACAAAAAATTTCGTAAGCTCCATTGCAGTAATGCTTGATAACCCAGACCAAGCCGAAAGCAAATCCTATGAGATACAAAGTTTGATAAGATATCCTTTTTTCGCTCTACCGTGGACAAAAACACAGAAAAACTTATTCGCGGCAATGCAACTTGAAAAAATAGGAATGACCATAATACTTGGGCTTATAATACTTGTAGCATCATTCAACATACTTTCAACATTAGCTATATTGCTACGGGACAAATCAAAGGATATAGCAATACTTAAATCCTTTGGAGTATCCGTTTCTGAAATAAGAAGAGCATTTTTAGGTGTTGGTATGATAATAGCTGCTAAAGGGATAATACTTGGAACAATCTTAGGGATTTTTATATCCTTTGTAATATCTAAATACAAAATAATACAACTCCCCGAAGATGTATATTTCATCTCTTCACTTCCATCAAGGATAAAAATTCAGGATATAATCGTGAGCTGGACTATAGCTTTAGTATCGTCTTTCATTTCATCGATAATACCTGTTCAGAGAGCGATAAAAAAAGAACCATTTGAGATATTGAGGAAAGAATTATAAAATGATTACAGCTCCCTTGCGATCATAGTCAAAATACCGATTTATGTATTATTCACTATATCCTATTTAAAAAGCATTTTTGATTTGATGAATGCAATAAAACAATTTTTTTACTTTTTTACACACCCTAAAGGATGCGGCTACCAAATTTTTTAATCTTTATTCCCATTGGATCCATTTGGTGATATTTATTCCAACAAGAAACAAAATAAAAAAGGTAGAAGCAAGCTTCAGATTGCGCATTTTTTATGATTTTTTACGCACTAAAGTGTGAATTTTTTTGTCGCAATCATAGTCAAATCATAGTCAAAATATTTTACTTTTCATATCCTCGCACTATGATGGATAAAGCATTCAGAAAATATTTTCATTCTGCATTGTTAGGCATTATTTTCTTGAGATATCACAAACTCCAAGGGGCTGATTTTTTTGATGAATGCAACAAAGCAATCACACATAAGAAAAGAGGGACGGTTCAAGATTTGCAACGGAGAGAACATATAAGAAAATCACATAAGGGCAAACTTCATGAACTCTTCCACAACATATTTTGGGTCAAGAGTTCTCATACAAGCAAAATGTTCGCGAGGACACCTTTTCGTTCCGTGTAAGGAACAAGGTCTGCACGGGATACTTCTCTGAATAATTTTGTAATCAGAAAAATTTGGGAAAAAACCAAATTCCGGGATCGTTGGACCAAAAATCACAAAGCATCTTTTAGAAAGCGCAGAAGCTATATGAGATATACCATTATCTACTCCAAAGAAAAAATCAGATAAGTACAAAATCGCTACAACATCCTTGAGGTTAGTTTTATTTGTTAGATCTACAACATTGTAGTTTCCTAAAGTATATCCTTGATTTTCAAATTTACCAATGAGAATAAAGAGCATATCCTGGGGGACGTATTTAAGGATACTCCTCCAGAAAGGATAAGATTTTGTGTTCCAGTTAGAAAAAGGGGCATAAACAACCTTCTTAAGTTTCACAAATGGTTTGAAAAACTTTTGCCATTTTTCAACATAATGCATATCAATAAAGATATACGGAGATTTTGGAACAACACCCAGAGGCTCAAGAATTCTGGAGATCCTTTGTGATTCGCTCTCCACAGCTGTTGTAAATTTTTTCACTCTCTTTGTGAAAAGGAAAGGTAGAACACTTTCCTCAAAACCTATTCTATCCTTAGCTCCGGAAAGAAAAGATAGCAATGCAGACGTTGCAGAAAGATGAGGAGAAATAGCAAAATCTACTTTCAATTTCTTTAACTCTGATAGTACTTTGAAGAATGCCAAGTATTTTTTATCTTTATTGAATTCTATCGTTCTATTTTCAATAAGTTCCTTCGCAAATGGGCGAGCTAAAACATAGACATTATCTTTACCATAACTTATATTCAAAGAGTTTATAACAGGAGTTGTCAGAACAAAATCACCAATGAAAGCTGTTTGGATTATCAAAAATCTTTTATCTACTCCAGACATTTAAAGAGTTTTTATCTCTGGTTTTTTTGAATTCCTTATGAACCTTTCAACTTCTTTGAAATATGGGATAGATTTAAAGGCTCCCTTCTTTGTGGTTGAAAGAGCTCCTGATGCTGATGCAAACAGCAGAGCATCTTCCAAGCTTTTGCCAAGTTCGATACAAGCAGAAAAATATCCACAGAAGGAATCCCCAGCACCTACAGTATCTATACTTCTGACCTGAAAAGCTCCCATATGAAAACACCTTGACCTATCACAAAATATAAGACCTCTCTTCCCAAGAGTCACTACTATGCCTCCGGGAAAGCCTTTAGATATTTCTTTAACGATCTGAAGTATTTCACCATTTAACCCCAAAGCTCTTCCAATATGTAATATTTCAATTTCATTTGCGATCAGAAAATTTGCAAGGTGGAAAACATCTTTTACCCAAGGTTTAAATGGTGCAGCATTGAGAAATATTTTCTTCCCATTTTTACGAGAAAATTCAAGACACATTCTAACTATATCCTCATCAAGCTCACACTGCAGAAGAATACAGGAGAAATCTTTCTTTTTAAGTTGCTCATAAACTTTACTCTTTGGAATCTTTCTGTTAGCCCCTGGTGATACAACTATCTTGTTGCTTCCATCATTATCCCTTACTGTGATAAAAGCACAACCACTTTTAACATTTTTGATTTTTATTATTTGTGGGATAAACTTTTTATTCTCTTTGAGTTCCGAGTGCATATGTTTCATAAGGAGATTTGAGATTGAATCATCTCCAACACACCCGATGAACTTCGTTTTAGCACCGGCTCTTGCACTTGCAACAGCTTGATTGAACCCCTTGCCTCCAGGAGATTCACGCAGAACTCCATCGGTTATTGTCTGACCTATTTCTGGGAAGTCACTAACATATATGGTAAAATCGTAGTTTATGGAGCCAACGACAAGGTTCATTCAAAAAAATAGGCGGGAAGGGAATCGAACCCTTGACCTTCGGCTTGTAAGGCCGACGCTCTTCCTCTGAGCTACCCGCCCAACACTTTAATATTATTTGACATCCTAAAAACCTTAACGCTTAAATCAGGAAATAGTGAACTGCTCCATCTTATAGAATATGGAGCTTCCTGCTTCAACGAGGCTATAAGCCTCTCCACAGGCGTAAGTTCGGGTAGTTCCTACCCTACCACCCATAAGGTGGGTGAGCCCAACCCTTTGGTTATCAGGGTTATATATCACAATTATAATCCGAAACTGACTTTTTGTCAAATTCTTGAAATTCATCTCCAAACTGTAGAGGATGGAGACTTCTTGCAAGATTCAGGTTAAAAATCATTCCGGACCAATTTTTTCAAGCAATATATTGATCATTTCTGATTCTTCATCAGTTTTTATGTTCAAAATCTTTGTCGGACTGTATTGAGAACTTATGATAATTTGATTTTGTAAATTTTTCAGCTTATCTATGTATACCCCAAATTTGCTTATCCTCTGGCAGAGCTCTTCTCTTAGCTCTGGACTATTCTCTCCAATACCTCCGGAAAACACAATAGCATCTACTTTCCCGTCCAGAACAAACCAATATGAACCGACATACTTTATAAGCCTATGTAAAAATGCTAAAAAAGCAAGTTTAGCATTTGGGTCATTATATCTGGATTTTATAACTTCTCTGAAGTCTTCAGATCCAAATATTCCTTTTATGCCGGATTTTCTGTAGAGAATTTTCTCTATCTGTTCAGGCCTGTATCTTTTAAGCAAGTATAAGATTACCCCCGGGTCAAGATCACCCGACCTTGTAGACATGATTAATCCTTCAAGAGGAGAAAATCCCATAGATGTTTCAACAGGTTTTCCCTCCTTGATCGCTGACACACTACATCCTGAGCCAAGATGCATAATAATCAGATTAGGTTTATCATTTCTGAGGATTTCTATGGATTTCTTCAGGAGATATGAATAAGATATACCGTGAAATCCATACCTTTTTATTCCCTGCCGATAGAACTTCAGGTCTATACCATATAATTTTGCATACTCCGGAATATCGCGATGAAAGTCTGTATCAAAGATAGAATATTGCCTGCTTTTGGGGAAGATTTTCAAGCTCAGCTTTATTCCATAAAGCGCCATAGAGTTATGTAGTGGGTTTATCTCCGAGAGTTTTTCAAGTATTTTGATATTTTTATTGTTTATTGGCATTGGACTTTTATAATCCATTCCGTGCACAACTCTATGGACTACTGCGTATGGCTCCTCGGTTATCCTTTTTCTAATATCTATAATCGCTCTCTTGAGGTCTTTTAGACCTTTTATTTGTATGGTTTCTTTAAAAAGTAGATCCCTCTCTGCAAACTTAGCATATTTGAGGGAACTACTTCCGTAATTTAGGGATAAGAAAGTTCTCATCTGAGAAATCTGGATGATCTACTCCTTCTTTGTAAGCATATCTCATTGCTTCTATTTGCATATCTTTCAGAACATCGATATTCTTACTACCCTGAAGCTTTGCTGTTCTTTGTATGACATCTATAGCTATACTAAAACGATCTATCTGATTCATTATTGAAAGTTGTAAAGGAGTAGTTATTCCACCTCTTCCTTTCAGGAAAGGCTGAAGATGAGAAGCATCTATACCTATCTTTCTATTCTCCCTGTATCCCCTAACATGAAGATTTTTATGATTTCTCCGCCTGTAGGTTAGTCTGTGTATGAGCCAAGGATAGCCATGAAAATTAAAGATGATTGGTTTATCTACTGTGAAATAGGAATCAAAGTATAAGTCAGGCAAACCGTCAGGATGTTCAGTGTCTTGAGTTAGCTTGAAAAGATTTACGACATTTATAAATCTTATAGATAAATCTGGGAACATATCTTTGAGTATGAAAGAAGCACATATAGCCTCTTTTGTCGGTATATCTCCGCAACTGGCTATAACAACATCTGGACTACCGTGAGGGGTACTTGCGAATTCAAATATACCTATTCCCTTCATTACATGTTTTATAGCTTGATCATATCCAAGGTATTGAGGATGAGATTGCTTATCTGCAACTATTATGTTTATTCTATTGTTTGATTGCAGGCAGAGATACAAAGTTGCAAGAAGAGTATTTGCATCACACGGGAAATAAAGTCTGACCACATTGGGCCATTTATCTACTATGCTGTTTATAAAACCTGGATCTTGATGTGTAAAGCCATTATGATCCTGTCGCCAGACAACAGATGTCAGGAGTAAATTCAATGAGCTTATCGGAGCTCTCCAGGGAACATCTTGACTTATATCTAACCATTTTCCAAACTGATTGACCATAGATGTGATGATCGGAGCAAATCCTTCGTATGTGTTCAGTACTCCATGCTTACCGGTCAGAAGATAACCTTCAAGCCAACCTTCCACGGTGTGCTCGGATAGAATTTCCATAACCCTACCATTTGGATCAAGAAAACCTTCATCCGTGTCTTCGGGAAGATTTTGAAGCATCCATACTTTTTTGGCCTCAAAAGTAGGATAAAGCTTGTTTGAAGCCGTCTCATCTGGTCCAAAAACTCTAAAATTATTTGGATTCTTCAGGATGACAGATCTGAGATATTGTCCCAAAGGTAAAGTATTACTGTAGATCTCCCCGGGTTTTCTGGAAAATTCTGCTGGATCTGGTAGTTCCAGGGGAATTCTTAACAATCCTCCATTTGCATAGGGCGTATCACCTAATCTTCTACCTTCTTCTGGAAATATAGCGTCTGTTTTTACCACAGGTCTTCCATTCTGATCAAACAGTTTGTGAGGTTCATAACTCATAAGCCACTCTTCAAGTAATCTTAAAACTTCTGGATTCTGGTCAAAACCCGAAAGAGGCACCTGGTGAGATCTCCAATGTCCCTGTATGTATTTGTCCCCGAGTTTTTTCGGCGCTGTCCATCCTTTTGGAGTCTTCAGGATTATCGTGGGAAGGCGAAAATTTTTATTATCAGATTCTTTTATCTCCATAATTATTTGGAAAGCTCTTTCCATAGCATGATACATTTGCTCTGATACATCTTCAAGTTCCTCACCTTCAACCCAGATAGGCTCATATCCATATCCTGAAATAAGTTTTGTCAGCTCATCTTTCGGTATGCGAGCCAGGATTGTGGGATTGTTTATCTTGTATCCATTTAAAGACAAAACAGGAAGAACAAGCCCATCTCTTTTTGGGTTTAGGAATTTGTTTGAATGCCAAGATGTTGCAAGCGGACCCGTTTCCGCTTCACCATCTCCGATAATCGCAACTGCTACAAGATCTGGGCTATCAAAAACCGCTCCAAAAGCATGCGAGAGAGTATATCCGAGTTCTCCGCCTTCTTGTATTGAACCTGGAAGATCTGGAGTGCAATGACTTCCAAGTCCCCCTGGAAAGGAAAATGCTCTGAATAATCTTTTCAATCCCTCTTGATCTTGAGAGAAATGAGGATAATATTTACAAAGAGTTCCTTCAAGGTAAAGCGATGATATAAAACCCGGAGCACCATGCCCTGGACCAACTACAAATATAGAGTGAATTCCACTATACTTTTTTAGCATGAGGCTTGTAAAAAGGTAAGTGAAGCTTATATTGGGACATGCTCCCCAATGTCCCAAAATTCTCTTTTTCAAATGTTCCTTCAGAAGCTTTTCCCTCAATAGTGGATTCTCTCGCAGATATATCATTCCTAAAGAAATGTAGTTGCAGACCTTAAAAGCTTTTATTATCTCCTTTAGTGTCTCAGACACCTATACAAAATCTAAAAAGAAACACTTACAGCATAGCAAAAACAATATTTTCAATTGAATTTTGCTTTGTTACATTCATCAAAACACTTGAAGTTTGTGATATCTCAAGGAAAATAATGCTTACAACAAAGGAGAGAGAATATTCTTTGAATGCTTTGTTGTATCCATCAAATTAGTGCGAGGATATGAAAAGTAAAATACCAAAGCAGCATACTATGATTGCAACATATAAATTCAGGTTGAGTATTTTGCAATTTTGAATTTGCTTTCAGTTTTCCACTACAAATTTAAATAATGTATCGTGTTGCAGTAGTTGGAGCTACAGGTGTTGTCGGCAGAGAGATGGTAAAAACACTTGAGATGAGAAATTTCCCCGTAAAATCTTTAAAGCTCTTTGCATCAGAGAGGTCTGAAGGCGAGGAAATAGATTTCAAGGGAACGAAAGTAAAGGTTCAGGCTTTAAAGGAAGATGCGGATTTAAACGGTGTAGATATAGCATTGTTTTCTGCTGGTTCAACTGTAAGTGGGATATTCGCTCCCATTTTTGCTCGCAAAGGTGCAACAGTTATAGATAATTCCTCGCGCTGGAGAATGGATCCGGATGTTCCCCTCGTTGTTCCAGAGGTTAATCCTCAAAGAGTAAGAGATGCTAAAAAGGGCATAATTGCAAACCCAAATTGCTCAACTATTCAGCTTGTCGTGGTCTTAAAACCTCTTCACGATAACTTCAAGGTCAAGAAAGTTTCGGTAGCAACATATCAATCTGTCTCTGGAGCTGGGAAAAAAGCTATGGATGAGCTCGCAAAACAAACCATATCTTACTTTGAAATGAAAGAAGAAATTCCTTCCGTGTTTCCAAAGAAGATAGCTTTCAATCTGATTCCAAGAATAGGAAAAGTCTTCAGCGATGGCCACACCGAGGAGGAAAACAAAATGGTTAATGAAACAAAAAAAATAATGGAGGCTGATATAAAAGTAAGCAGTATGTGCGTCAGGGTTCCCGTATTTGTTTCACATTCAGAAGTTGCATTTGTTGAACTTGAGAAAAATTTTGATACGAAGGAAGTAGAAAATGTCTTAAAGAAAGCTCAAGGTGTAGTTGTGAAAAACAAAGTTGAAGAAGATGAATATCCTGTTCCCATAGAGGTCGCAGGGAAAGACGAAGTTTTCGTCGGTAGGATAAAGAAATCGGAAACAGGTGAGCTTGTTATGTGGATAGTTTCGGATAACTTAAGGAAAGGGGCAGCACTTAATGCAGTGCAGATAGCAGAACTGCTTATTCGGAGCTAATCATGGCTGATATGAAAAATGAATCTAGCGAGCAAAAGGATCTTATTCTTTCTACACCTTCTATTGCTCCCCTTGAAGGTCTTACAAGAGACATGCTCCCCAAAAGGCCTTCGAGGAAAACAGAGGAAAAATCTCATGTGCTCACATTGCTTGTGGAGAATAAAGCGGGAGTCCTTGCAAGAATATCCGGACTTTTTGCCGGAAGAGGTTATAACATAGAAAGCCTTTGCGTTGGCGAGACAAATGATCCGAAAATCTCAAGGATGACCATAATAACACGGGGAGATTCAAAAGTTGTTGAGCAAATAGAGAAACAGTTGAGAAAGATAATAGAGGTTATAAAAGTCAGCAACATCACAGATGTTCCACATGTTGAAAGAGAACTTATGCTTGTTAAAGTACATGCGACAAAAGAGAATAGAGACGAGGTTATGAGGCTTGTTGAAATTTTCAGAGGGAAAATAGTTGATGTCACGCTGAAGACCTTGACTGTGGAGATAACAGGAGATAGGGAAAAAACAGACGCATTCCTGCAGCTTATAAATCCATTTGGTATAAAAGAGGTTGTGAGAACTGGTATTGCTGCTATAAAGAGAGGAGATTAATATGACAGACGCGGACTTCCCTGTTATCAAGTCAATGATAAAGACAAACTCTGAAGACTTTAAAGATTTTTATTCAAAGAATAAAGAAGTATGCGACAGATATAAGTCGCTCATAGAAGAAGTAAGGACTAAAAGAGACCAGGATGCTTTAGCTCTTCACAAACAGAGGGGAAAACTCTTTGTCTGGGAGAGGATAAAGAAACTGACGGATGATTTTTTAGAATTATCCCCATTGGCAGCATATGGTATGTATGAAAATCAAGTTCCTCAGGCGGGTATAATAACTGGCATAGGCAAGATTTTAGATAATTATGTTGTTGTCGTTGCGAATGATGCAACTGTCAAAGGGGGGACTTATTTTCCGGAGACAGTAAAGAAACATCTGCGGGCTCAGGAGATAGCGGAACAGAATTTTCTTCCTGCTATTTACCTTGTTGATTCCGGAGGTGCATTCTTGCCACTTCAGTCAGAGGTTTTTCCTGATAAAGATGACTTTGGGAGAATATTTTTCAATCAGGCAAAAATGAGTGCTAAAGGCATTCCTCAGATATCAGCTGTGATGGGGATGTGCACCGCAGGTGGAGCGTATGTCCCAGCAATGAGTGATGAGTGCGTGATAGTCAAAGGCACAGGAACAATATATCTTGGCGGTCCTCCATTAGTCAAAGCTTCTACAGGAGAAGATGTGTCAGAGGAAGAGTTAGGCGGAGCGGTTATGCATTCCAGAGTATCTGGAGTCGTTGATCATCTCGCAGCAAATGATGAAGAAGCTATAAGAATCTTAAAAAGGATAGTTTCTACTTTGGGTGGTATATCCTCCTCACAAAGGATAAGAAAGAAAATAGGAGCTATTGATTCATTTGAGAATCCGGTTTATCCTCCAGATGAAGTTTTGGGAATAATTCCACCTGATTTACGCAGACCTTTTGATATGAGAGAAGTTATAGCAAGGATTGTAGATGGTTCAAGATTTCTTGAGTTCAAGAAGGAATATGGTCAAACACTTGTTTGCGGATTTGCTCGTATAAAAGGGATTTTGTGTGGGATACTTGCAAACAATGGAGTTTTATTTTCTGAATCAGCATTAAAGGGGGCACATTTCATTGAGCTTTGCAACCAGAGAAGAATTCCTCTCCTTTTCTTGCAGAACATAGCCGGATTTATGGTTGGAAAAAAGTATGAAGAAGGTGGGATTGTAAAACACGGAGCAAAGATGGTTCAAGCTGTTTCTACTGTATCTGTTCCTAAGATAACCGTCATCATAGGTGGATCACACGGAGCTGGAAACTACGCTATGGCTGGTAGAGCTTACGAACCTCGCTTCCTATTTATGTGGCCAACAGGCAGAATCTCTGTTATGGGAGCAAAACAAGCGGCTCTTGTTCTTATCACCGTGAAGAAAAACCAGCTCAAGAGACAAGAAAAAGAACTATCACAAGAAGAAGAACAAAAGATATACAAACAAATTTTTGAAAAATACGAACTTGAGGGATCGCCTCTTTACTCCTCGGCAAGACTCTGGGATGACGGTATTATATTCCCAGAAAACACAAGAGATGTTCTTGGAACTGTCCTTGAAGTCTCTATGAATAACATTGAAGATGAGATAAAATATCCGGTCTTCAGGATGTAATCTCATTCACATGAAAACATCAAGATATATTCTCATAATTTTTTTTTCCTTTTTTGGAGTTGGATTCTTTCCTTTCGGTCAAGGAACATTAGCTTCCTTCATCACATGCATACTCTGTTATTCTTTTCAAAGCGATATTACAGACATCCTGACCGTCCCTCTTTTGGTTATATCCCTCATCCTTTCACCAAATATAAAAAAGATATGGCAAGAAAATGACCCGCACTATGTAGTTATAGATGAAGTTTCTGGAATGCTTATATCAGTTTTTCTCCTCCCAAAGACCCTCCCCGTTATCATCATATCTTTCCTCATCTTCAGATTCCTTGATATATCAAAGATTCCTCCGATTATCTTTTTTGATAGAATGAAATCTCCCTATGGAGTGATTCTTGACGACATCGTCGCCGGAATCATGACTAATATCTCTGTTAGGATTCTAATTTCTGCATTCCCAAATTTAGTTTTCTTTGATATTCTGGCCAAATAGTTTTCCAAACAGAATCACGATTTTTTCTTGAAACTGATTATTCCTATCCAAGGAATATATAGGTCAGCATACCTTATAGCAAAACCGTATTTGTATAGCTTGGAGATCAAGCTTGAAGGAAAGCGATGATACTCAAGGATGATCTGCTCAACATTTTTCAGAACTTCTTCATCAAGATTTTTTATGATTTCAAATTCGCAACCTTCACAATCTATTTTTAATACACTTGGACTCCGAACTAAGGAACTGATTTTTTTAGAATCTGCAAAGTCATTGTATATTTCTACCTTATCACGGGAACCATTTAGAGATATATTCTCTTCAAGGAAATTAAAACTGTCTTTATCTGGTTCAAAGGCTATCACCTTTTTAGCTCCACGAGCTAAGAAGTAAATCACCGAATCTCCAATTGAAGCTCCTACATCAATGACAAACTTGTCCCGAACTTCAAGATCGGAGTATTGCTCTTCAAAAAACACTTCAAAAATTCCATAAAGCATCCCAGAATTTGGCTTGATCTTGAAAAGGCAACCATCAACTTTACATAACACATACTGTTTATTAACTTCCTGAAAAGAAAAGCGGTGATGATACGGTATTAGGTTGTAAAATGTTTCAAGGAAAAGGTCAAATTCATCGCAAGAATCAAATGGAATGTATAAATTCTTACCTCCTATAGACAATTCCAACCCAGATTTGAAGAAACGAGTGATTCCCTTTTTACTCAAGAGATATGCACTTGCCAGAGATTTGTAAATCTTGAAATTTTTAGAATTGAGCATATCAGCTCTATCATCTTCCCCAAAATCTATACTAAAGCCATTCTTCAAATTTACCCTAACCTTCTTCTCAATGCCTATGAGGTATAGCAAAAAATCATACCAATTATTGGTAGCTTGAGCTAAAAGGAAAAACTTCTGAAATACCTTTGCGATTTTTATCCTTGGAAAAATCATTTGAATTTTTCTCTTGAAAATTTATAAAGCTTATGTAAAACATCCCAGAAAACCGAAAAAACATCATCTGAAGCATTCACAAGTATGATGTTATCTGAAGATTGCGCAAGCTCTATGTAAAATTCTCTTACCCTTCTATGAAACTCTATGTCTTCTGACTCAAATCTATCTTTCTTTGTTTCATTCAATTCTGTTCTTTCCTTCAGCCTACTGAGTCCTACTTCAGGTTGTATATCAAGGATAAATGTCAGCTCTGGTTCAACTCCACCAGTTGCAATGTAGCAAAGCATAGGCAAAGTCTCCTGCATCAGTCCCCTACCTCTACCTTGATATGCAAGTGTTGAAGGGGTGAATCTATCGGTTATAACAACTATGCCCTTCCTCAAAGATGGTCTTATGACATCTACAACGAGTTCCCTTCTTGCTGAAAGGAACAAAAAAAGCTCACTTACTGGATCAATTCTGACATCTGATTTGAGAATTTTTCTTATTTTTTCCCCAAGAGGAGTGAAACCTGGATCCCTGACAACCTTAACATCAAATCCACATTTTTTGAGAAATTTAGCGAGAAGTTTTGATTGCGTTGTTTTACCACAGCCCTCTATTCCCTCAAAGGCTATAAACCTTGGTATGTCTTTAAGTGATCTTATTTTTTCAATCCACTGGCTATAGTCATTCATCTATTTAAAAGACATTAATTTATAATCTTATTAACCTCTTACAACCCTTATTCCAAGGTATAACATGATTATTCCAAGGAAGAAGTTAATTCTTCCAATCCAGCTTGATATTTTTCTGTATGTAGAAGGATTTATTCCGGCCCTCATATCGTATATAGCCTTCTGGCCTATCCAAAAGTCATGAATCGCACTTAAGATTACTATTAGGAAGAATAGGTGAAACTTCCAGAAGATCAAAGAAGAAACTTCCATCCATTTTGATGGATAAAGATACCCTGTTCTAATGTATGAATTGAAATAACCGGTAATCAGGATAAGAGGGAAAATTATGCTCCATGTTATTCTACTGTATCTTTTGACCATCACTTCAAGCAAATTTGGGTAGTCTTGCTTTTTTGATATGGTGGGAACAAGTATAAATGATAGGAAAGAAGCTCCGCCAAGCCAAAAGATAACCGAGAATATATGAATAAAAACCGATACCAGGTAAATAAATCGCATAGTCAATTCACCTTAGCGTACGTCGTTTGCTGAGCAGTTTGCTTTTGAGTTTCACCACGCCTCTTATGTTGAGAAAGATATATATCATAAGCTATCGCAGAACATATAAAAACAGAAGAATATGTTCCCACGATGATACCGATTGTAAAAGTTATACCAAGATCTCTGAGAACCTCTCCTCCAAAGATAATAAGAGATACAGAAGGAAACAATGTTGTAAGTCCAGTTATAATGGTTCTTGGTAAAGTGCTTGTTATTGCTTTGTTTATCGTTTCAGATGTCCAAATACCTCTTGCAAATCTAAGCTTTTCTCTTATTCTATCAGCGACTATAACAGAGTCATTAACTGAATATCCAGCGAGTGTGAGTAATCCAGCTAAAGTAACAATAGACAATTCAATTCCGATGGACGATATTATTCCAAGTGTTATAACTATATCGTGAATAAGTGCGAGAGTAGCTCCGATTGCAAACCTCCATTCAAATCTAAAAGATATATAGATGAATATCCCAAGAAGGCTCAAGACAAAAGCGAGAATTCCCTTCTCCCTCAGCTCCCTCCCTATAATACTACCAACACTTTCTACCTTTATTATCTCAAAACCTCCAAGATCTTTTAACTTTTCCGAAATAATCTGAGCTGGGTCTTTCTTTAATCCTTCTTCAGTTCTTTCTCTCTCAACTATGTCTAATGGTAATTTTATCAGGAATCTATTTTCTCCAAGGTTCTGGATATAAGCTTCTGGAATAAGAGTTCTTAGGTCTTCTATATTTACAGATGATGATGTAATCTTAACATCTGCGGAAAAACCTCCTTTAAAATCAATACCAAGAGGCACTTTACCAGAAAGAATAATGAATATAGAAAAGATAAATAGAATAGAAGATATGATATAACCAAATTTTCTTGCTTGCATAAACTTTATGATTTTTCCCTGTGGAAATACTGAAAAGAATTTGAGTGGTTGTGGCGTTATGATTTTCGTCTCCTTTTTGTCTTCTAAGGGTACTTTTTCTTCCTGAACTTCTTTTTTTTCTTTTCTCGCTATCTCTTGAATTTCCTTTTTTTCTTCAGGTGTTATGTCTTGCCTTTTTGCATCTTCAACCTTTTTTTCTCCTTCCTTGAATATTTTCTTTTTAAGTTTATCCTTTTCACCCATGGCTTTCTTCATATGCTAAATAATTTCCTTTTTAAAAGGAAATCAATTATAAATTTTGCAGCAAAGACGGAACCATAGAAAGCTCCAAGAATTCCAAGTGTTAGGTTTAAAGCGAAACCTCTAACAGGTCCCGTTCCGAACTGGAAGATAAATATTGCGGCTATAAGAGTTGTCATGTTTGCATCTATTATTGTTCCCATACCGAGCTTATATCCCACATCAATTGATGGTTTCAGTGAAAGACGTTTCAAGATTTCTTCTCTTATCCTTTCAAATATTATTATATTGTTATCCACTGTCATTCCAATGGTAAGAGCTATAGCAGCGATTCCAGGAAGAGTTAAAGTTGCCCCAAACAGAGAAAGCATCCCGAATATAAAAAGGAGTGTGAAAAGAACTCCCACAATTGCAGCGAAACCAGACATTTTGTAATATAGGAGCATAAACAAGGTTACGACTGCAGCCCCAAATAGAGAAGCAAATAGTCCCTTTCTAATCGAGTCTTCTCCTAAGGAAGCACCGACAGTTCTTTCTTCTTCAAATTCCACTGGAGCTGGGAGCGCACCAGCACGCAAAACAGCCGCAAGCTCCCTGGCATCTTCTATTGTAAATCTCCCCTCAATCGAAGCTACTCCACCCGCAATTCTCTCCCTTATAACTGGTGCTGAGAAAACCTTTCCTTCAAGAACAATAGCAAGCCTGCGCCCAACATTTTCTGATGTAAGCTTCTCAAAGATTTTCGCTCCCTCAGAGTTCAAGGATATAACAACATATGGCTCATTGGTGATAGAATTCATCCTAACCCTTGCATCCTTCAAATAAGCCCCTGTAAGCTGAGAAGATGGAGCTAAAACATATGTCCTGAAAATTCCTTCCTTCTCTCCCTTCCCGATCAAAACTGACTTCCCTTGAACATATTGAGTCAATGTTTCCACAAATCTTGCCAACTTCTCCAAATCTTTCTCATATGCCCAAAAATACTGTATTTGATTCCCGCCAGCCATCTCCGCACTTTTATATACGCCCTCGGGAGGTGTTATTCCACCAAGGTAATCAGATGTATCTTCTACCAACCTGAACTCAAGCAGAGCTGTCCTCCCTATAAGCTTTTTTGCTCTTTCGGGGTCAAGAACTCCCGGTAGCTGAACTACTATTCTGGACTTCCCAAACCTGAATATCTGTGGTTCCGCCACCCCAAACTCATCTACCCTTGAAGATATGACTTGTAAGGCTTGAGATACGGATAGCTCCTCAATTTCTTTTTTATCACTTTCCCTCAAAGAGAAAACAGCATAGGTAGCGTCATCAAAAAACTCCTCTCCCTTATATTCAAATGACGGAAACTCTTTCTTGACAAATTCAATAAAATCTGTTATATACCCAACATAAATCTTTTCACCCTGAATCAAGACTGACTCCTGATTATATTTTTCCTTTAATTTTGAGAGTATTTCATATCCTACTTTATCAACATAGTTCTGGTATGCAAGATCTGTTCGGACATTGAGGAGAAAATATGAACCGCCCTTCAGGTCTAAGCCAAGCTTAATCCCCTTCCAAGCGAAAATAACAGCAAAGAAAACAGCTGAAATAAGAAGAAAAATTCCTCGCCAATTCATATAACCTATGAATTTACGAAGACTGATTTTGTATTTTCTTTTTGCCAGAAATTCTTATGATCGTATTTTGCTTTGTTGCAATCAAAGTCAAATTGCTGATTTATGCATTTTACTTTTCATATCCTAACACACTATCTTAAATGCTTGGTTTGATGGACACAGAAAAGCAGATTTTCACGAGGCTGGAATACTCTATAGAAGTGATCAGGAACCTTTATAAAAGGATCAAAGGAGGATTTTATAATCTCCTGTGCTTTTATGTAGGCCTTCAAATAAGCAACAAGGGATAGGGAATTTATAGGTATGCTTGCTTTTAGGAACATAAATCAACCTTTAGCTTTCCTCTTTGTTGCAGAATTATCTCACTTTATTCAGAAAATTATATCACAAACTTCAAGAGTTTTTGATGAATGCAGCAAAGTAATCGTATTTTCTTTTTGCCAGAAATTCTTATGATCGGATTTTC
>CAZRNR010000012.1:41407-46523 GCA_964601505.1 uncultured bacterium
TGCCAGAAATTCTTATGATCGGATTTTCCTTTTGCCAGAAATTCTTATGATCGGATTTTCCTTTTGCCAGAAATTCTTATGATCGGAAGAAAAAATAAATCACAGAATCAGAATATATTCTTTTATCTGACGCTCCACCAAAAAACGAGTTCATGAGATTTATATCTTGAGCCATAGTTGATTTATGTCTTCTTATCACAAGGACTTTGTATGAACCGGCTATTTTCTCCATCAGATGATCACTCAATTTTTGCCGGAAAGGTGGATCAACAAAGACAACATCAAAAACACGATCATTTTTTTGGAAAAAATTTTCTGCGTCAGTGCAAAAAATTTCTCCCCTACTTTCAATCCCAAGATCAACAAGGTTTTCAAGAATAGATTTACATAAAGTTTTAGACCTTTCAACAAAAATAACTTTCTCCGCTCCACGAGAAATTGCTTCTATCCCAAAGATCCCACTTCCACAAAAAACATCTGCAAAATAAAATCCTTTTATATCCCCCAGAATATCAAAAACTGCCTTCTTTATGTAGGAAGTAATTGGTCTAACATCTTTGAAGTCTGGAAACTTTATATATCTCCCCTTAAGGAACCCCCCATCTATTCTTAATATTCCCACTATTCCTGAACCTTGATTTCTTTGGTTCTGCCTGGATTCTCTAAAAACCACCTGACAGTTTTTTGTATGCCATCTTCTATTGAGGTTTTCGGACTCCATCCCAGAATTCTTTTAGCTTTTGAGATGTCAGCCCATGTTGCTGGTATATCAAGAGGATTTGGTTTATCAAATATTATATCCGCTTTACGAGAAAGATTTTTCTCAATAAGTTCAAGAACATAAAGAAGCTCAACAGGATTATTGTTCCCAAGATTTATTATCTCAAATCCAGACCCAATAAGCATGCACTTTATAGTTCCATCCACTATGTCTTCAACGAAAGTAAAATCTCTTTTCTGTCTTCCATCTCCAAATATTCTTATAGGTTTTCCATCTATTATGTTTTTGATGAATATAAACACACTCATATCTGGCCTTCCAAATGGTCCATAGACAGTAAAATATCTTGGAACAGTTACATCTATCCCATATATGTGGTGGTATGTATATGCTGCAAGCTCAGCAGATTTTTTAGATGCAGCATACGGAGATATAAGGCTATCTGTTTTCATATCTTCAACAAAAGGCAAATTGCAGTTGGCGTATATACTAGATGTTGAAGCGAGGACAAACTTTCTGATTCCGTTTTTGACACAAAGATCCAAAAGATTTATTGTTCCCCCAAGATTCACATCAAAATAAAGCTTGGGATTTTTGATACTCGCCCTAACACCTGCTCTAGCTCCAAGATTTAAAATAGCTGAAAATTTCTCTCCATCTAAAGAAAAAACGCTTTCACGAGATGAGATATCCATTTTTATGAACTCAAAATTCTTATATCCAGATAAAACTTCAATCCTCCAGAGTTTCAGATTTACATCGTAGTAGTCATTGAGATCATCAACACCTATAACATTGTATCCCATTTCGCATAATCTCTTTGAAACGAAGCTCCCTATAAATCCAGCTGCACCAGTTACGAGAACTTTATCAGGCATAATCCAGAATATTATCGCCTACTTTTATTCTCATACCGTTTGCAAAATCCTTCCCACTCAATTGATTTTTACCCTCTCTTTGAAGAATAGAAAGGATTATCACACCTTCTCCACAAACAACATGAATTCCTTTATCATCAATCTTTAAAACATCTCCAGGTCGCCCGCCTCCTTCAGATATGAAAGTTTTGTGTATCAGAACCCTTTGAGACCTTATCATGGTATATATCTTAGGCCAGACAACAAAAGCTCTCATCTTTCTATGTATTTCTTCTGCGCTTTCATTGAATGAAAAAAAACCGTCCTCCTTTTTTATGAGTCTCGCCCATGTAGCTTTTGATTCATCTTGCTTCACAAAAGAAGCGTTTCCTCTCATTATCTTCTCCATCACCTCCGGCAGATGATCTGCTCCCATGTCAAAAAGTCTTCCCAAACTTATGAAATCATCATCATCTGAAATTTTCTCTTCTTTTTGAAAGACTATATCTCCTCTATCCACTTTTTCATCAACCAAGCATATAGAAACACCTGTGATTTTATCACCAGAAAGTATAGCCCACTGTATAGGAGCAGGTCCTCGCCACCTTGGAAGAAGAGAAGGATGTATATTCAAACGCCTTCTGATTTCTATAAGATTCAAAACCTGCTTCGGTATTATTCTGCCATATGATGCAACAATCAAGAAATCCGGCTTAAATTCTGTTATCACTTTGGAAACCGAGTTCCAGTCATCATCATGATGAAAATTTATTTTTTTCTGCATACAGAAAGTTTTAACCGGATTACTTTTGAGAGTTCTACCTCTTCCCGATGGTTTCTCTCTGGATGTTATAACAAGTATATTGAAACCCAAAAGCTTTTTCAGGACACGAACAGAGAGTTCAGAGTTTCCAAAAAAAGTTATTCGCATAAGACGAAAATTTTGCGATTGTGTTAAAAAACTATAAAAAATGAGGATTCTTGTTTTGGGCAGCGGAGGGCGCGAGCATGCTATAGGTTGGAGGCTTAAAAAAGACTTTCCAGAGGGCGAATTTTTCTTCGCTCCTGGGAATGGAGGAACAGAAAAAATAGGAGTCAATATCTCTCTGAATCCGGAAAACCCCTACGAAGTTTCAGCTCTTTGCTCAGAACTAAAGATAGATTTTATTTTCGTTGGTCCAGAAAATCCTCTCGCGAAGGGAGTAGCAGATATGCTTGAGTCTGAAGGTAGATTATGTTTTGGACCAAAATCTAGTGCAGCAATGATTGAAGCCTCAAAAAGCTTTGCAAAAAAAATTATGCGTAAAGCAAACATACCTACAGCAGATTTCAAAATCTACACGAGAGAAGATTTTTCAGAAGGAAAAATCTCACCGGATAAATTGAAGACACCTATTGTCATAAAAGCATCAGGGCTCTGCGCTGGAAAGGGAGTTTTTGTATGTAAAGAAAAGAAGGATGTTCAGGAAGCACTCACAAGAATCTTCGTGAAAAGAGAATTTGGAGATGAAGGAAATGAAATTGTCGTTGAAGATTATCTTGAAGGTAAGGAACTGTCTTATTTTGCTATCTGCTCCAACAATGAGGCAAGAACAATCGGCTTCGCGAGAGACTACAAAAGATTGATGGATGGAGACACAGGACCAAACACAGGAGGCATGGGATCATACACTCCCGTTGAGTATGCAGATGAGAACCTCGCTAAAGAAATAGAAAGAAAGATAACAAAACCACTTATGGAACAACTTGATAACGAAGGTATAAAATATACCGGCATTCTTTATGTTGGACTTATGATAGATAGCAAGAAGAATTTTTATGTCCTTGAGTTTAATGTGAGACTTGGAGATCCAGAGACTCAGGTTATTCTTCCGTGCATACAGGGAAACTTCTTTGAATCCGCATTCAGAGCAACAGAAGGGAAACTTGTTCCACTTTCTCTTTCCGGATCTGCTCTATGTGTTGTTATGAGCGCAAAAGGATATCCAGAAAAATACGAAAAAGGAATGGAGATAAAGATAGAAGGAGGAGAAGAAGGAAAAGATTTTTTAGTCTTTCATGCTGGAACTAAAAGAACCGACTCTAAAATTATTTCATCTGGAGGAAGAGTTCTTGGAGTTGTAGGTCTTGGTAAAACCAAAGAAGAAGCGCGAACATCTGCTTATAGGAAAATCTCCGACATAGTTTTTCCAAACTCACACTTTAGAAAAGATATAGGACTATGATTCCTTCATCATCTTCAAAATGAAAAATCACATAATATGAATTTTGTTCTTGAATTATGTTGATTGACAAAAGCACTTGCAAGGAATAACAAATAATTTCTTGATAAAATCAGTGAAATATATTTCATAAAATTACATAATCAGTTTGAGATCGAGTTCTCCGGATTATATTGAAAAAGATTTTTCACGAACAGAGATGAAGCTGAAGAAAACTATTTAAATCTCAATTTGTGCCAATTGACTCGGAATGTCAAACTTGATGAAACATTTTATGTCCAAGTATGTCATCAATAAATCTATCAACTTTGCAAACTATGCAGGATTGTGAATTTTTCAAAATTTATTATGTATGGATGATTTTGAAAGAGCTTTCAGAAAGTTTTTAGCAGTTTGCACAGACCGAGTGATAATACTTATCTTGACCGTAGATGTAGTTGTAATATTGGAACTAAAAATAATTGCAATGATTGTTCTTTTCGTTTTCCTTGATTTTATGGTATATGTTGTTTTGAGAACTTTTCTTGAGAGAACTCCTGGGGACATTATGTTCGGCATCGCGCTAAAGGTTGGATTTCCCAGATTTTTCAGATTATCCTTAAGATGGTTATTAGGGTTTCTTTCGCCATTTACTGGATTTCTTTTGCATGTTCCCGCGATAAAGTGGAGGAGTTTTTGTGATACCATAGTTGGAATAGAGGTGATATAGAATCTGCGCATGTAAATTCGCAAAGACTTAAACTATACCAAAGAATACAAAATTTCTTCTCGTCATCTCTGAAAAAGAGGTGAAGAATAGGTTCCGATGTCAAGACCTTTAATGAATGAGAATAAACCAGTATCCAAAACAAAAAGAGAGGAAAGCAGGATACAAGCTCAAAAAATAAAACAGCTAATGGCATAACCATTTGTGGTACAGTATAACGAGTGGTATGAAAAATGTGAAGTTTCTTGAAAAATAATTGAAACAATCTGATTGTCTTCAGACCAGAATCGGCAAGCACAAAGAAGTTATGAGGGTTAGAAAATTTATTTTTTCTTTTTTCTATTTATCCTTTTTGATATTAGAAATTATATCTTCAAAAACCTTTCAATTTATTTTCAGTCGCAGAAATATTTTTTGGATTTTTTTAATATCGTTAAGGCATTTTTCAGAAAACATGCTAGAGAGAGTTTCTTGTCGCTGAATATAGATTTTTTGCATTCTCCTCAACGACTGAAATTTTTACCTAAAAATTCTCAAAAAACTTGACTTTTCCCTTGCAAATGATTAATCTACAATCAGGGTGAGTATTGAACCATCGTGGAATTTAAAC
>CAZRNR010000013.1:0-45805 GCA_964601505.1 uncultured bacterium
CTCCCAAAGTTGCATCCATACCGAAGCAGCAGGTGCTAATGTTCCCACTTTCAAACTATCTCTTCAGAATAAGCCTTGCTTGCTATGACAGATGAAAGAAACAATAGAATGAAAAATATTTTATCTGCATTTACTTTCATCAATATTCAATCTTTATCATTCTTGATTATCTTTTGGTATTGTTTGTTCTTATTAATCTTTTATTCTCTTTGCCATTTTCTCTTTTAATTGGAAACTTGAGCTTGTTGGATGTGTCAAATCAGAATATAATTGTCTATGAATCAATCTATCTGAAAGAAAATACCCAATTCGAGATCTTGCTATAAGATGTCTATACATATCAAACCTAAATTTTGAAATTTATAATCATCCAAACTTCTTTTAATTTCTAAAAATTTTTCTCAAAAATTCCTTTTAGATCGGAGAATTAGATAAGGCATTGTATCAAAGAGTTTATACTAAAAAATGGAAAATAATAGAGATAGCAATCATCTTGGTTTTTTGAAATCTTTCATTGGGCTTTCAATAAATTAATTCTTTCCCTTTGTGAGGTTTCAAATTATGTTAAGTCAATTTTAGGTTATGAAGATTTTTTAATTATTTATTTAATTATGATTGATCATTTCAGATTATTTGAATCTATATTGATATCTCAATAAAAATCAAAATTATGTATGGCGATTTTGAAGCGATCATTGGCTTGGAGATACATGTTCAGCTTAAGACGAACACAAAGCTTTTCTGTTCATGTCCAAGAAAACCTGAACCTATCCCAAATTCAAATATATGTCCGATTTGTGTCGGACTACCTGGGGTTCTTCCAAAACCCAATAAAAAAGCAATAGTTCTCGGTATAAGAGGATCATTATTACTCAATATGAAGATAAACAAAATGAGTTTTTTTGAGAGAAAAAACTATTTTTATCCAGACCTACCGAAGAACTATCAAATATCGCAGTACAGGATTCCACTTGCCCAAGATGGATATCTTGAAATAAAAGGAGGGAAAAGGATAGGTATTCAGAGGCTTCACTTAGAGGAAGATGCTGGTAAGATGATACATGCTGAAGGTAGGAGTTATGTAGATTTTTCTCGTAGTGGGACGCCGCTTTGTGAGATAGTTACTAAACCGGATATTTCTACACCTGACGAGGCATACGATTTTCTTGTAAGTCTTCATAAGATTCTTACCTGGTGTGATATTACAGAAGGGAATATGGAAGAAGGGCATATGAGATGTGATGTCAATGTATCTGTCAAGCTGAAAGATTCTCAAAAACTTGGGACAAAAGTTGAGATCAAGAATGTTAATTCTTTTGGTTTCGTAAAGGAAGCTCTTGAGTATGAAATAGAGAGACAGATTGAGAAGATAAAGCGCGGAGATGTTCTGAAACAAGAGACAAGGGGGTATGACCCTGCTACAAAAAAAACCTTCGTTATGAGAGAAAAAGAGTTCGCCCATGACTACAGATATTTCCCTGAACCAGACCTTCTACCGATATTCATAGAGGATTCTTTGTTAGCTGAGGCAAAGGAGGGTATCCGGGAGCTTCCGGATCAAATGAAAAAAAGGTTTCAAGATGTCTATAAGATAACTGAGTACGCTGCAGATATATTGACCTCTAATAGAAGTTTGGCAGAGTTTTTTGAAGATTTAGCTCGTCAATTTGAGGATAAAAAATTGCTTGCAAATTTCGTTTTGGAGGAAGTTCTTCGTGCCGTGAATGAAGGCTTATGTGATCTCAGTAAAGATAGCCAGAATTTAAAAGTTGTGGTTAAAGATATACTTTCAAGCCAGATAAAAGGAGAGTTATCAAGGAACCTCGCTAAAGAAGCTTTCAGAGAAGTTGTTGAAGGGAGAGCAGATGTAAAAACTGCAATAGAAAAAAGGAGAGTTCTTACTGATTACTCCGAAATAGAAAAAGTTGTTCAAAAAGTCATTGAAAGTAATCCCAAAGAAGTCCAGAGATACAGGAGCGGAGAAAAAAAGCTTCTCGGTTTCTTTGTAGGTCAGGCTAATAAATTAATAAAGGCAGACCCAAAGCTTATAATGAAGATAATTCAGGAAAAGCTTGAAAAAGATTAACCCATACTTTTGGATAGGATTTATAAGCTCATTTAAACTGAATTTATCTGAAATTTTTCCATGATCAATCCTGCTGCAAAATTGAAAATTTCTCTTATGTCAAGATTACTTTCACTGACCAAAAGGTAATCAGGAAAAAATTAAATAAAATAGCTAGATAATCCTAATTTTCTTTTGACATTTTAATAAAAATAAATAGTATAAAACTCCAACAAAGTGAATTTTTTTATTTTATTTATTATGAAGGATTTTCCATTATTTCAAAAAATTCTGAAATTATCTTTCATTCTTCTTTTGGTTTCCATGGGTTGTAATAAGAAGAAGGGACAATCTGATCTTTACCTTCATGAAGTTTCTCCTATTCCCGAAGTTATTCAAGCTATTGATCAGGTTCAAAGACCGGGCAACATTCAGGTAAAAAAGCTTAGTTGGGAAGATGTGGGAAAACTTAACGCAATCCCTGCAGAAAAGGGAGGATCCTTTAAAGCAAAAGAAGGTGATATATATGTGGAAACTCAAAAGATTAGAGCTGTTATACAAAGTCCATCAAGGGAGATAGGTCCTTTTACATATGGGGGTAACCTGATAGATGTTGATATAAAGAGAGGGGATGGTAATTTCTATGATGTTTTGGGTGAGGAAAACCTTTTTGTGTTTTTAGGACATACTTTAAAACCAAAGAAGGTCGGACTCTTCAGAGACAATGTTGTTGTTGCATATGGGGAGCTTGATATACTTGATTTTATAAATGCTCAGGGGCTTGTTGATATTCTCGGAAGATATGTACCAGGTTTTTCCCTTCCTTTTAAGATAGATGAGGTAAAAACATTGAGAGCTGAAAAATATTTTGTTTTCTCTGATGACCGATGGATAAAAGTTATAGATGTTCTTTGCAATACATCAGATAATGAAATTCCCTACTTCTTCTTTGCTGATTTAATTGACTCCGGAGGATATGGAGAATTTTTCATCCCTTCATCACCTCTGAAAGGTTACGGATATAGTTCTCCAGATTTACCTTTTGGTCTTGGTCTTTTTCAAGCAAGATTTCTCTCTTTTGTTTCAGAAGAACTTGATTCGTCTTATGGAATATTCCCATCTTCTGAGGACAACATCGCACTTATAGTTTCTGGTGTAGCAGCTATAGCTTACTCCATACTTGAGAAGAATGACCCTATCTCAACGCTAATTGGAGTTATTCGTGGGACCTCTGAAAAATTTATAACAATAAAGCCCAAAGATTGTGTTTATAATGAAAAATATTTCATCGTAGGAAACTCTTCTTTATCTTCTCTAACGGATGAATTTTTCAAGTTGAAAGGTAAAAAAGAAAATTTAAAAGTTTTTTCGGTTTCGGGAAGAGTAAAAGTTGGATCATCTGATATACTACCGGGTAAGGTGAGAATTTCAATATTTGATCAGAACAAGCAAATTATTACATCTGCAACATCAGATATTTACGGGAAATTCTCTGTTTTGCTCCCGGAGGGAAAATATACTTTTGTCGCTGAAGCAAAATATTCGCAGATTTCAGAAAGGATTGATGTTGATGTGAATTCAGATAAATCTGATGTATTGCTTACCCTGAAAGAACCATCTAAAGTTTCTGTTGAAGTTGTTGAAGTTGGTTCATCTGAGCAGAATATACCTGCAAAGATTTCATTTGTATGCGTTGCTGGTTGTCCGAAGAAATACTGTATTGGGCAAAGTTGCGAATTTCCTTCCTCATCTTTCAGAGATGTAACACTTGATCCTTTACCAAATGATGTTCAGGAGGTTGTTTTTTCTGCTAATGGGAAACCTGTTGATGTGTATATACCAGCAGGAAAATATAAGGTTGTTGTCTCAAGAGGGATGGAGTATTCTAGAGATGAGATAGAAATTGATCTGAAACCCGGTGAGAGCAAAAGTATAAAGGCATATCTTTATCGTGTGGCTGATGCCAAAGGTTGGATGTCCGCAGACACACATGTTCATGCTGTGAATTCCCCTGATAGTCCAGTCTCTCTTGTAGATAGAGTTATAACATTTGCAGCTGAAGGTGTAGATGTTATAATCTCTACTGATCATGATTGGCTTACAGATTATGAACCTGCTATAAAGCTTGTCGGAATACAAAATTTTCTTGCTTCACTTGTGGGACAGGAGATAACTACTTTCTCGTATGGGCACTTTAATTCTTATCCTCTGAAATATGATGTTAAAGGCCCAAGTGGTGGAGCTTTTGACTGGGCTGAAAAATATGATAGATTTGAAAAATACGGTATAAATCAAAGTGAGAAAGAAAATTATAGGTTTTTGAGATCTCTTCATCCTCGTGAGATATTCAAAGGGGCTCGTTTAATGAAACCAGATACTTTTAAAAGAAATGTGGTTCAAATAAATCATCCTCGTTCCGGTGGAATGGGATACTTTGATAGTATTGGACTAGATACGAGAAGTTTAAAGACATCTTTTGATCCTTGTAAGCACAGAATATTTCCTCCGGCTCAAAGGTGTGGAGGTGCAACTGAGCTTGGAATTGATGATACAGGATTATTTGTTCCGTTGGATATTCTTAAAGATCTGAACAGTCTTGAAAGGTTTGATGCGATTGAAGTTTATAATTCGTATAGTGAGATAACAGCTGTTATAAATGATTGGTTCTCATTCCTTAATCATGGGGTACACATAACAGCTGTCGGGTGCTCAGATACACACAAAAAAATATCAGATATATCTGGTATAGGTAGGACTTTTGTTTGGATTGGAGACAAAGATGATCCAGAGAGTTTTAGACAGAGTGTAGATATCCAGAATACTTTTGTAGATAACCTTGCTGACGGAAAAGTTTTTGTATCAAATGGTATTATTCTTGAAACCTTTAAGATCTGTGGTTTTGTTGGGTCCTCTGAGAGCTGTGTTGAAATGGGTTTTTCAAATATCAAGAGATTAAGTCCACCTTTTAGGTTGATTTTGGTCGTGAAGTCTGCTGATTGGGTAGATTTTGACACAATCAGGATATTCACAAATTCATCTGGAACTGCAGCCCAAAGTGGGCGTAAAGTTGTTGGTTTCCCAAAATCTGTCTCGGAGCTCACTATCTCACCGAGTATCAAAGAAATTCGTATCGGAGATCGCTCTTTCAATCAAAAATATTTTGAGCTTGATATTCCTATATCCCCACCTCAGGCAGATTTCTGGGTTGTGTCCGTTGTTGAATGTCAAAAATGTTCAGGAGATAAAAACCCGATGTTTCCGGTAATTCCGAATAAAAATGTAAAACCAATAATGATAACAAATCCTATATATGTAGATTTTGATGGAGATGGGAGGTTTTCTCCCAGTTCTCCAACATATGCTGAAAAGCAAGCTCCCATTTTAATAAAGAAAGAGCGTCCTCTCCAAGAAGCCCTTGAGGAGATTATGAAAGAACATATCCATTGATGAGAATTTATCATTCTGAATAGTTTTGAAATTTAGTAAAAACATCTGAAAAACTCTGAGTGTGCTTCTAAAATTTTTTTTCTTTGTTTTTTTGATGATCTAATAGGTTTGAATCGTAGAATCAATTTATACATGCATTGTCTAATATTGCACTACTGAAAATTTACCTTAAAATTAGGAATTTGTATTAAAGGTAAATCTCTGTTTCAGATGCGGGCTATTATTTCGTATCAATTAGGTATTTCTGATAAAAGCTAAACCTTATCACAAATTTTTGATTTTTTGACTGAGATGAAGATTAAATGTAGATTACTTTAGGAATATATATGTTTCGTAATACATTCCTTTTGATCTTATTTTTACTTTTATCTTATGTTGAGGTTTTAGGTGATGATCTTAATAAAGCTGATTCAATTTTTCAGAATCTTTGTTCTCGTTGTCATGGAAGTGATGGAAGGGGTGTTGAAGATTTTGCTAAACTTGGTTTAGATGTTCCACCTGCGAATTTCACAGATCCAGCCTTTAATAGTCGTGAGCCAAAATATGTATGGAAAAGGGTTATAAGAGATGGAGGAGCGAGACATGGATATTCAAGCTTTATGCCTTCTTTTGGTGGAGTCCTTTCTGAAAAGAAAATTGATGAGCTTGTTGGATATATCAAGAATCTGGGATATGATCCTAAATATCCACAAGGGGAACTGAATTTTACGCGTTCATTTTTCACTTCAAAGGCTTTCCCTGAGGATGAGATTATATACATAGGAAATTTTGGAAGATCTTCTGATAAGGCTTCATACAAACAGACTTTTTATTTTGCCAAGAGATTGGGACCAGTGTTTCAATTGGAAATTAAAAATACCTTCGTGCATTCTAATGATTTCAGTGGAGAGATTGAAGGTGGGGTCAAATGGAATATTGTTCATCTTGAAGAATCTCTTATAATTTCATCTTTGGGTCTTGAATTATCTTTGCCTTACAGTTCAGATGAGAAGTTCAGTTATATTCCATACATAGCATTTGGAAAGGGTTTTGGTCCAAAAGTAAGTCTTCAGGCAAGTTCTAAGCTGAAACATAGTCCTTCTTCTGGAGATATGGAAATTATTTTGAGTTCAGTTTTACATTATGTCCCAACGATTGAAGTAGGAAGAGTTATTATTCCTGCGATTGAATTTTTGGCAGATTATAAAGATAAGAAAGTAATTCCATTTGTTGTTCCTCAGCTTTATTTTTCGCTTACAAGGAGAGGACACGTTGCTTTGAATTTGGGTTTTAAACAACTTTTGAGAAAGAATGACGAGAAATTCTCTGTGGTAGGATTTTTGCTCTGGGAGTTTGTTGATGGTTGGTTTTTTGAAGGATGGTGAGATTATTTTTAATTTCTTATCATTATGAAGAGGGTTGTTATCTTTGGCTCTGGAGGACAACTTGGGAGAGATATTTTCTCACATCTTCAAACTAAAGGAGGCTATGAAATTTTTGCTTTTAAGCACTCTGATGTTGATATAAATGATTTTGATTTGGTAAGAAAGATAATTCTTTCAACAAAGCCTGATTTTGTTTTCAATTGTTCAGCATGGAACAAAGTAGATGAAGCAGAAATACCGGAAAATTCAAGGATAGTCTTCAGGACAAACGCTTTTGCTCCTTCTTTTATGGCTAAAATCTCCTCGGAGGTCAGAGCTATTTTTATAACTGTATCTACAGATTATGTTTTTGATGGGAGAAAGATGAGTCCTTATGATGAAGAAGACCATGTTAACCCATTGAGTGTTTACGCTCTTTCTAAACTCCTTGGGGAATTTTTGGTAAGAAGGAATTCAGAAAGGTATATAATAGTTCGTTCTGGGGGACTCTATGGAATTGGCGGTTCGTGGGCTTCGGGAAGAACATACAGGAACTTTGTTGAAAGAGTGATAGAAAATATATCATCTGGAAAAGAAATGAAGATAGTCTATGATGTCTTTTCTGCTCCAACATATACTTATGATCTTGCCAGAAAAATGTGTGAGATTATGGAAATTGGGTTTTTCGGAGTAATCCATATAATGCAAAATGGTATTATCTCATGGTTTGAATTTTCAAAAAAGATATGCGATCTTCTCAAATTAAATAGTTCGCTTATAAAACCTGTTTCTTATGATGAACTTAATCCTCCTGCGAAAAGACCAAAATTTTCCGTTCTCAGAAATTCCGTTCTTCGAAGAATACAGAAAGATGATATGATGAGTATTGAAGAAGCCTTGAGAGCTTATCTTACTCAAAGGGCAATTTTATAAAGTAAAGATATATCAATTTAAAATAAAGATATTATGCCATTATATTTATTTTTCATTATGACTTTTTGGGAAGAGAGATCTTTTGACTATATAATTCTTAGGGCAGAAGATATAGGTGTAAAGGATATCAGTATTCAAGACATTTATGTTTTTTCATTCTTTGAAAATCAATTCAATTTACTTCCGTTTCAAGTTGATGAAGTTGAGTATGTAAAGGGTAAGAAGAACTACAAGTTAGGAGACGGTTTTTTTGATAAAAAAGATGAGCTTGTTTTCCCGGCAAGATACTGTGGAAACAAATTAGATAAAGAAAGTATAAAAGATCTTTTTGATTTGATCTTTGAAGTTGAGGCATTTGATCGTTATACGAGAAGATACTGCTATATAGGTATAAGAAGTAAAAGAGGTATAGATTTTAGGAAGCTACCATCAGAGGGTATTAGTGTTTTGGAAAAAGACGATGAAATAATAGTCTCTCAGGATAACAGGTATTCTGTTTTTGATAATTCAAGACCTGTTGTTAAATCAATAGAGATTAGGAATGGAGATAAATTTGAACAAGTTTTTTTCGGCCTAAGAGTCGATATATATATTGAGCTTTTGAGTTTGATAAGTTTAAGAAAAACTGAAAGGGACATTTATGCGAAACCTATATTTATAAAGTCTGGTGATGTCAGAGTTGTCAGAGTGATAAGACCTTATGCTGATATTGGTTTTGGCATAAAAATTCCCGGTGCAGACACTATATCTTACATATATAAAGGTTTTATGTATGTTGAGAATGTTGTTCCTATACCTTTTGATTTGAAATACCTTTCTCGTAAAGCTTATGCAAATATATATCTGGCTTTTTCAAGACCCAGGAGATTTATTTCAGAAAAGAACAATGTGCTTTTAGGAGATAGTCTGACAGAAGTTCAGGAAGATGAGCATATGTGGGGTTTTTTAGAAAGCGATTTTTGGTCTGCCGCATATTTCATAAAAGAGATAACCCAGATTCCAATAAAAAGAAAACTCTATTACAAAGATGATGGAAATATGCTCTATGTTGGGATAAATCTTGACATCCTTAATTTACCAAGGGGGGAACATAGGTTTGCTTTGTATGGATTTTTTATGCCCCCGGAGAATATAGAGATTGCTAAAAAGAAAGTTTTTGATCCTCTGCGGTTTCGTGTAAAACATCTGATTTGATTTTTTTGCATTTTGCTTCTGTCTATGGGATTTATTATAATTTAGAAGTTATGCCACCGACTATAAATCAGCTTGTGAGGAAAGGGAGAGGAGAGAAAAAATGGAAGAGTAAATCTCCAGCTCTTGAAAGTTGTCCCCAGAAAAGGGGAGTTTGTATAAGAGTCTATACAGTCACTCCAAAAAAGCCTAATTCTGCCTTGAGAAAGGTTGCAAAAGTCCGTCTCTCAAATGGTAGAGAAGTTATAGCCTATATTCCAGGAATAGGTCATAATTTACAGGAACACTCTGTTGTTCTTGTCAGGGGAGGAAGAGTTAAAGATTTACCTGGTGTCAGGTATCACATAATAAGAGGTTCATTAGACGCTGGAGGTGTTGAGAACAGGAGAACATCAAGATCAAAATACGGTGCAAAAAGACCAAAAGCAGAAGCTGCAAGAACAAAATAAGGGAGGTGATTTTATATGCCTAGAAAGAAAAAAATTCAAAAAAGAAAGATCAAACCTGATATAGTATATGGAAGCGTTGAGGTTGCTAAACTGATCAATAAGATAATGCAAGATGGTAAAAAAGGTACAGCATACGACATAGTATATTCTGCTTTTGAAGTGATCAAACAGAAGGTCGGAAAAGATCCTTTTGAGGTTTTCAAAAAAGCTCTTGAAAATGTATCTCCTGAATGGGAACTCCGTTCAAGAAGGGTGGGGGGAGCAACCTATCAGATACCTATAGCCTGCCTTCCGGAGAGAAAATTACATCTTGGGCTTAAATTCATGGTTGAATCGGCAAGAGAAAGAACTGATAAAAGAGGAATGGCAAACAAATTGGCCTATGAAATAATTGATGCTTATGAAGGAAAAGGAGGAGCAGTTAAGAAAAAAGAAGAACTTCATAAACTCGCTGAAGCTAATAAAACTTTTGCCCATTATAAATGGTAATGTTGTTTTTGATCCCCTTTAGTATCTTAATCAACTATAGATGGTTTTAGAAATACCGTTATTTCCCTTGTTTCACTTTTGTTATTGTAGTTTTTAAACAAAAATCCTAATACTGGTATAGATGAAATTATAGGAACTCCTTCGTAGGATTTACTGTTTGACTCAATCATTATTCCTCCTATAGATACACTTTCACCTTGATTGAGAATTATCTTTGATGTTATTTCATTCTTGGATATTGATGGAACACCTCTTGAGGATACAACTTCAAAACTTGGAAAATTCTTTGATATCTTAGTTTCGAGAACTATTTTGTTATCTGAGATTTTAGGTACTACTTCAAGTGAAAGGAAGGCATCGTAGAATACCGTATTTAATGCAAATTGGGTTGAAACATCATAAGGAACAGATATGCCTTGTCTTATTTCTGCTTTTTCTCCCTCTGTTGTGAGTATTTTGGGTGATGACAAGATTTTGGCTTCTCCCTTTTGCTCCAGAAAACCTATTATATATTCTATTTTCCCTGTGCTTACCTTGATATTGGCTTTACCAGATAGAAAATCAAAGCCTCCTTCAAAATCTCCGGATATTGCTTTCATTAGGTTCCCAAGTTCCAAAGCTCCTTTTTTGGTAAGCTCAACTATTTGAGCTTCAATGATAACCTGTCTTGGTATCCTATCTATTTCTTGAATTATTTTTTCTGCTACCTGAAGCTTTTCTTCCTCTCCTTCAAGAAATAATATGTTTGTGTGAATCATGGAAGACTTTACACCAATTTGCGCTATTGCTTCAGCTATGTTCTTTGGTGGATAGAATCGGAGCTTTACTATCCTTGAACTCCTGAATTTTGATTTCGGAATCGTAATAATGTTTTCATCGCTTTCCCGAAAAGATAACTCTGCTGTGCTTTCAAGTATTTTTAAAATCCTTGCAAAATCTGTTTTTAGTCTCAAAGATATTTTCCCTGTTATTTCAGGTGATACAATGATATTTTTTCCAGTTGCTTGACTTAAAAGTATCAGTACATCTTTTATGTCTGCATCAGAAGCGTATAGGAATACATCACCTTTTGCAGTATAGGGTATAAAGAATATACTCACAATCAAGATAATTCTCATATGCTCTGTAAATTGATAAATCGGATTTATCTCGTTTTTTACTTCAAAGATAGGTTTTTCAAATTTTCAAGAACTGAAATTTCAAGACTGATTGGTAAGAAGATTCTTAGTCCGAAGATTTTGAGATAGTACAGATTAGGATGCCAAATTGTTTTCTTCAATTGTCCCCAAACTCCATGGTCTTCATTTATCCTGTTACTTTAGCGATTTAGGTCGGATTTTTATCGTGTTTATACCATTCTCTGGATTGATCTCTTAGTATCTTTATGAACGATTTTGTTTAAAACTTGAAGATTGATTTAGTGATCTATGAACAATACACCTATTCCGAATCCCCCTTGATTCCAATCTTCAACTATCTCCTTGTTTTTATAAATGTTTTTAATCTCTTTCCAGAAAATTGGGACTCCTCCTACACCTGTTCCTGGAACTATGTCATGGAAAGCTATTATTCCTTTCTCAGAGGAATATCCTTTTTCTTTATCTGGTTGTTTGGTTGATTGATCTATTTCATTTCCTTTTTCTTTTGGTTTATTTCCAAAAGAATTTATACTTGGAGAAGAGCAATATTGTTTAGAGTTATTGTTATTACCTATTTGTAATAATTTGCTATACATTTCAAAATCCTTTTTCACTCCTTCGTATGTGTGATCGCCATCTAAGAATAGAAAGTCTAAACTCTTTCCATTCAATATTTCTATAACTTTTTTTAGGGTTTCTTCTTTGTGAGAATCCATTCTAAGGAGGTAGATTTTTTGTTTTTGTAGAGCGAATGATTTATATAGTATTTCTTTCCATCTTGGATAACCACCTCCAAATTCTCCTCCAGGTAGGTCAATACTTATAATTATTGCATCCTCAGAGGCTACACGAGAGAAGAGAAATAATGTTCCCCCCCTAGCTGTTCCTATTTCTAATATTGTTTTGGGTTTTATCCCTTGCAAGATCTTGAGAAGTTCTAGGATTTCGCTACGAATCTGAAAAGGTCTAATTGAACCAGCCAGGTCGTCAAAAGCGAAATTAACAAGTTCATCTAATTTGAAATCTAGCTTTAGAAATTTTATCTTGAACAGAGCATAAGGTAAAATAAGTCCTTTTTCTTTTAGCAGATAGTTTATAGATTTTTTGAAGAATACAATTAACCCATCTCTTTTCAAAATCTCAATAGCTTTTCTGATTATGTCATTCTTTGAGATAGATCTGATACGATGCAACAAAATCATCTCTTGATTATTTTTATTTTATTTTTTTATTTATAAATTTTTTAAATTAAATTTTACAATTAATGAGCCAGAAAGGAATTTATACAAGTTTCTCAAGCTTCTTTTGGCAGATTTTTTTTCTCATTTAGGCAAATCTGCGATTTACATATATCAAACTTCATCTGAAAATTTGGAAAAGTTTCAAATTAATATAATCTGTTATTACGCTTTTTCAGAGTTTAAAATATTGATTCATTAGATATTGAGTTACTAGAATTTTTTAAAATATGTAACTTTAAATTAATTTTTGTATTTCTTATGTAATGAGTCAGACCTGATTTTTTTCGTTTTTGTAACACTCTTGATAATTAGAGGAGAAAATTGAACAAAGCGAAGAAATATTTGTTTCTTTGCGGTCTTTCGTAGGAAGCTTGGATTTCAATGTGGTATACTAGATTTATTCTATTTTTGCTTTTAATTTTTCAAGATTCTTATATTCAATCTTAAGATTCATATAGCCAATCTTAAAGTGGAGATATTATTCTTGGTTCAGATAGGAAAAAAAT
This sequence comes from uncultured bacterium, assembly GCA_964601505.1. Lineage (GTDB taxonomy): Bacteria > Calescibacteriota > Calescibacteriia > Calescibacteriales > Calescibacteriaceae > DRWZ01. Next base: position 12,804 of record CAZRNR010000013.1, read on the forward strand.
TCTTTGGAACAGTTTTTGCTTTAATAAAGCGTGGGGCTTTCTCATCAGGCTTTATACATAGGGGCATCGGGGGCGTATGCAAATCAAAGAAAATTAGAAGCTATATCTAACAACCTTGCGAATGTATCAACTCAGGGATACAAAAGAGATATTCCAGTTTTCATTGCTATCCCAGAGACGAAATCTCCTATAACTCCGCTTGCTCCGAAACTTTATTTTGACCTGCACAAGGAACAGATAAGCCAGAGAATGGTTATGTTTGATGAAACACATACCGATTTCTCTCAAGGAACTTTTAATGAAACAGGCAATACTTTGGATTTAGCAATAATGGGGGACGGTTTTTTTGCAGTTGAAACTCCAGATGGTGTGAGATTCACAAGGGCGGGAAATTTTTTCTTATCGCAAAATGGGTATATCATAACTCAAGATGGATACAAACTTCTTGGAGCAAATGGAGATTATCTTCGTGTTCCATTTGAAGAATGGTCTCCAGAGGACATCGTTGTTTCTCCAGATGGGGGAGTTTTCGTTGGTGTAAGACAGGGCGATACAAGAAAAAGTGTCCTTATAGGCAAAATAGGAGTTTATAATATTCCTCAGGATATCAATATAACACGGAAGATAGGTCAGAATTTGTTTGAAGTCTCGGATAGTTCTTTTGTTCGCGAAGCGGAAAACTTTGAGATACTCCAGGGATACCTTGAAACTTCAAATGTCAATCCAATATCTGAAATGATGGCTCTGATTGAAGCTCAAAGATCTTTTGAAATGAACTCAAGAGTGATAACAGCAACTGATTCTTTGATAGCAACATCTATTAGGGAGCTTGGAAGGGTTTAGAAATTTAAAAAGGAGCTAAAAAGGAGTAAAGAGAAAGGGAGGTAAAAAATATGTTTAGGACATTATGGACAGCTTCAACGGGAATGTCGGCTCAGCAGAAAAACCTTGATACGATATCTAACAATCTCGCCAATGTCTCTACACCGGGGTTCAAAAAGTCCCGCGTTGAATTTGAGGATTTAGTTTATCAAGATTTACTTATTCCTGGTGCTGAGACATCTTTGCAATCTACTCATCACCCAACAGGTGCGCAGATCGGAAGTGGTGTGAAGATTTCCGGAGTATCTAAAATCGTAACCCCAGGAGAACTCGTTGAAACTGATAGAGAGTTTGATTTGGCAATAGATAGAGAAGGATTTTTCCAGATACTCCTTCCGGATGGAAGTATAGCTTATACCAGGGCTGGAAACTTCCAGAAATCGGAGGATGGAGTTCTCGTCACTCCTCAAGGATATCCTTTATTCCCAGAGATAGTTGTCCCGCAGGAGGTTGTGCAGGTTCAGGTAAGTCCTGATGGAGTCGTTATGGGGATAATACCAGGACAAGAATCTTCACCAATAGTTCTTGGACAGATAGAGCTTGCAAGATTCATAAACCCATCTGGTTTGAAATCTATCGGTAAGAATCTTTTTGTTCAAACATTCGCTTCTGGGGACCCTATAATTGGTATCCCGGGACAAGAAGGCTTCGGTGAAATCTTGCAGGGATTTGTTGAGATATCAAATGTCAATGCTATTCAGGAGATGATAGGTATGCTTCTTTCCCAGAGGGTATATGAGATGTGCTCTCGCTCCGTTGTCGCAGTAGATAATATGATGACTACAACAATCAATATAGTGAGATAGGAGGTAAAGTTATGGAGATACTTTTGTTCATGATCATTTCCTTGAATACAGATGATGTCTTAGAGAAGATAAAGCAGGAGATAAGTTGTGATGATTGTGAGGTAAAAGTATTATCTTATCATTTGCCATTTGGGAAAAAGTTAGAGGATTTTAGCTCTGTTCAGATAATATCAAAGGATTCAAAAGCTCTTGGTAGGAAAGTTTTTACAGCTTATTTCTCATCAGCAGAGGGAAAAAATTACATAGGAACAATTTTTGTATATGTCGATAAAATGGTTCAAGTTTTGATTCCTAAAAAGAGAATAGAGAGAAACGAAAAAGTTTCTCCTTCAGATTTTGATTTAAAGTTTGTTCCACTAACCCTTACTCCGAAAGATTTCATATCGCCAGATGATGTTGCTGGTAGAGAAATTTCGCTTAAGGTTCCGGTTGCCAAGGGAGAAATTTTAAGAAGAACTCATATTTTAGAGGAGATTGCTATAAAGAAGGGAGACAAAGTCAAGATTGTTCTTGAGACTCCAAAGTTTTATGTTGAATTTCCTGCAGTTGCTTTGTCTGACGCAAAGGAAGGAGAGGAAATAAAGGTAAGAAACCTCAGTTCAAATAAAGTTGTTTATGGAAAAGCTCTTTCGGGAAAGATTGTTAAAGTTGATTCTTTTGATTAGGTTTATGATGAAAACAGCAGAGAAAACAATTTTTTTGTTTTGTTTGTTGATCTGCTTCATAAGTTGCGCTAGCAAGCGGCCTCTGGAGATTCCCAAAGCAGAGGAAGAAATTGAAGAAGTCCAGCAGATTCAGAAACAAGAAGGATCTTTGTTTTATGATTCAGCTCCGTTGTCTAATATGTATGCCGATTTAAAAGCAAAGAGAGTAGGGGATATTGTTATAGTTCGTGTTGTTGAGAATATTGTAGCGACAAATGATCAGAGAAAAGAAGCTTCAAGAAAGTCAAAGATGAAGTATGATGTGGGTGGTAATATTTCTAAGACAAAAGGACTTGAGGATTTATCTATTGGTGTAGGAGCTGGTGGGGAAAATGACTTTTCAGCTAAGGGTGTTCAGAAAAGTAAGAATGAATTTATTGCTTCAGTTGCTGCAAGGGTTGTAAAGGTTCTACCTTCTGGAAACCTTGTTGTGGAGGGTGAAAAATATATAAAGCACGATAGCGAGCTTCAAAAGATATATGTCAGGGGAATTGTTAGACCAGAGGATATAATGCACGATAACTCCGTTCTTTCAACTGCTCTTGCAAACGCAAGAATTGAGTATGTGTCGGAAGGTGATTTTGCGACAAAATCTCGGCAAGGTTGGTTGCAAAAGATATTTGATTTTATATCACCTTTTTAGGAGGGAGAATAGTTATGTTTAATAGAAAATCAGAATTAGTAGTAAGAATATCTTTATTTTTGATCTTTCTCTTTTTGAGTTATTCAAGTGCCTTTTCTGCGAGGATAAAGGATATAGCAAGTGTGGAGGGAGCTCGCTCAAATTTCCTTGTTGGCTTTGGTATTGTTGTGGGACTTCGTGGTACTGGAGATATAATATCTCCAAATCTTACGGTTCAAACAATGATAAATCTTCTGCAGAAAATGGGGATAAGACCTGACCCAACAGCTTTGAGAAGCTTTGGAATTATGGCTCCCCGAACTGTAAGGCCTAGAGACTCTGCGATATGTATGGTTACAGCTGAGCTTCCTCCATATGCGAAGCCAGGAATGAAGTTAGATGTTCAGGTTTCCGCGATGGGTGATGCAAGAAGCCTACGGGGAGGACAGCTCATTCTAACTCCTCTTTTTGGTCCAGATGGTCAGATTTGGGCGCTCGCACAGGGTCAAGTTATAACAGGAGGAAAGCAGGTTTCAGGCTCAACAATTGAGGGAGGTTTCCCAACTGCTGGAAGGATCCCAGGAGGCGGGGTCGTAGAAAGAGAACTCCAGCACAACCTGAACGATAAGAAATTTGTAAGAATATTCCTCAATAATGCAGATTTCTCCACCGCAAAATCTGTTGCTGATGCCATAAACGGTTTCACTGGTGTTGAAATATCTTATGCTCAGGATGCAAGAACTATCTTTGTCGTGATACCAGAAGAATTCACAGGTAGAGTTGCAGAGTTTATTTCTCTTGTTGAAAGTCTCCCTGTTTCTACAGACTCGCCAGCTAAGGTTGTCATCAATGAAAGAACCGGAACTGTAGTTGTGGGAAAGAATGTGGGAATTTCAGAGGTGGCGGTAGCACATGGAGATATAATAATAAAAGTGAGGAAAGAACCTTCTCCGCTCCCCCCAGAATTTGCTACCGCTGCACCTAAATTTGAAGAAAGAAAAATAAATATGTTGGCTCCAGCAGCAACTGTTGATGAACTCGTAAGGGAACTCAACAGAATAGGTGCATCACCACAAGATATAATATCAATCCTGCAAGCCCTGAAAGAAGCCGGAGCTCTTCAAGCTCACATAACTACTGAGTAAAGATATGAAAGAATTAAAAAATAATATTACTACCAGGGGACCAGATTCTTTCACAATATATGGATTACCTTCCCCAAAAAATAGACAAAAAGTCATAGAGGAAGTTGCAAGAGAGTTTGAAGCTTTTTTCATAAGAGAGTTTTTGAATAACTCTTTTCAGATGTCAGGTGAGCTTTCGGAAAAATATGGATACTTCTATAAAGAAATAATTATAGATACACTATCTCGCACATCCTCTTTTGGAATAAAAGATTTCTTGAAAAGAGCGATTGAAGATCAACTTGAATCCATTCAGCATGGATATATCAAAGGTAAGAACAAATCTGGAAGATTTTGAGAGTATTTTAGTTTCTTGCTTCACATCTAATTAAATTTCTTAAACTGCTCGAACATATGCAAACCATAAAAATGAAAGATTGTGTGCATCTGATGAAATAAAAAATATACTTCAGCATTTTAAGGTTAAAGCGGTTTTTTAGTACTATTTTTGCAAGTTAAAATATCCTGTATGAATCTTTGTTACGAAAGATTTTAAATCAATTTTATGGGAAAACTTGAATAAGTTTCATCCTTTCTGATGTCTTTTAATTTTGCAGTTTTTTTCTCATAGGTAAAACGGTGTTTTAAATCTTTCAATGAAGAAAAGAAATGAATAAAAGCTCAAGGATAAGAAATGTTTTGCTTATTTCTTCTTTTCTGATTTTCATTATAGTTGTTGTCGGAGGTTATACGAGACTTCAGAAAGCTGGGCTTTCAATTACAGAATGGAAGCCTATTTCTGGTGTTGTTCCACCGATTTCACAGGAAGATTGGGAAATGGAATTTGAAAAATATAAAAAAATAGCTCAATATAGGCTTGTTCATCCCAATATAACACTTTCTGATTTTAAGCGTATTTATTTGATTGAATATTTCCATAGGCTTTTTGCAAGAGCTGTGGGACTTTTTGTTTTTCTCTCTTTCATTTGGCTTGTTTTTGTAAAGGAGATTAAATCCTTTTGGTTCTTATACTTTATTGTTTTGTTTTTACTTTTTGGACTTCAGGGACTTCTGGGGTGGCTGATGGTGAGAACAGGTGTTGTTAATGAAATACCTTTTGTTGATCCAGTTTTCCTTGCTATACATAAACTCTTTGCGATGCTTGTTTTCTCTTATGTCTTTTTCGGAGCTTTCCTTGCTGATGATGGTAGTGTGTTCAGAAGATTTGATAACTCCAAAAAGATAAAAAATTTGGCTTTTCTAGGGATTATGCTTTTTTTGATTCAGGTATTCTTCGGAGCTCTCTTGGCTGGATACAAAGGTGCATTGCTTGCTCCGACATACCCGCATATCAATGGTGAGATGATCCCTTATTATGTTTTTTCTTCTTTGCCTGTTTTTTCTAATTTCTTCCATAGGCATTTTCCCTGGGTTATCCTTGTGATTTTACTCTTACTTTTGAAGTATTCAAAGTTTGCTTTTTGGGGGATATTAATTTGGGTTATCCAGTTTTTGCTTGGTCTCTTTACGCTCATTCACTCACGAGCCGGAGAGATACCTCAAGGATTAGCTCTTCTTCACCAAGCTAACGGTTGGGTTATGTTCTCTTTCTTCCTCTATATGCTTTATTCAACTTTTATCTATCGACCGTATGAAAAAATTAAAATTATTTCAGAGCGAAAATTTAAAATTATTTCAGTAAACAGATGAATAGTGCAAAGATTGATGATTTGAAAAGAGCTTTTTTTGTTAGCTCTGTTATACCTGCTTATTTTATTATCGTTTTAGGTTTGATTATAGGAATTTTTATTTCATTTGTTAGATTTAACCATGGGGATCTAATTTTTCCCTTTTTTATGAAGTTCCTTCCTCCAGTTTTCGTTGTTTATTTTTTCTTGCTAAGTTTGTATTTCATTTATACATGGAATAAGGTTCTATTTTTACAGAGTTTGTCATTAAATGAATCTGTTAGGCATTTTGTTGAGTTCCCAAGGTTTTTAGGTATTGTTTCTCTCATTTTCTGGTTAGTTGCTTCTATTTCTACTTTTCTTGTGCTTTACTTTTTTGAAATTGTTGATAGACTTACAAATGTTTCTCTTTCTATTTTAACTATCGGGCTCGGGCCCATTGTTTCTCTTACCGTTAGAACAAATATGGAAAGACGATTAGCATCCTTATTCTCTGATTATGAAATAAATCTTAAAGAAGAACCAGATAATCTTATCAAAGATAAGCTTAGGATCAAGACGCTTTACTATATTTCTGCTATTTTTTTCGTTTCCGCTTCTATATTGATTGTTTTTTCTGGTGAGTTTATATCAAGAACAATAAAGGATAGTGAATCTGTAAATCTTGTGGAATCATATTTTAGGGGAGAGAAAATCTTGGGTCAGATATATTGGAAATTGGAAGATAGACCATCTTTTATAGATGACCATACAAGAAAAGCGATCCTTAAAAAAGTTCAGAGGGGGGAAAATGTTCTTTATGATTATCTTTCTCCATCGGTCTTTATATTCTCAAAGAGAGGTGAATCTATAGAAGGTATATTTGTTCCAATACCTCAGGCAGAGAGTAAAGCCTTGATTATAATTATTTTTCTCATTCTTATTTCAGCTATAGTGCAAGCTATACTCATTCTGACATATAATACATCTTTTGGTAGGTATCTTATGGAAGCTTTCCTGAGTGCAGGAAGAAAGCTTTGGTTTGGGGGTGATGAGTTTACAAGTTTCAGTGCAAGATTTATTGAGATGAATAGAAAATATAAAGATTTAGAAGATAAATACAACAAGGCGAAAGAGGAATACGGTTATATCTTATCGCAGATTTTTTCAGAGTTTATAAGTATTAGAACAAGAATCAATTCTGTTCTCGGGAGCATAAGGGGGGTAAAAGTTTCAATCAGTAGAATCATTCAAATGAGTGGTAAAGAATCCGAAGATACAGATATTTTGCTAGATGATTCATTTTCTATACCTTTAGAGCATTTGGAACCATTGGCTAAGAAGCTTAAAGATGTTTCAGTTGTTATTAACGAGTTAAGAATGGAAGTTCAGAGTCTCTTAAAACAAGTTGAGCTGGGGCTTCATGCTTCATATATTCCAGTAGAAGAGAAACTTATAGGTAGTACATTTTCTGTTGCGGAAGCCTCCATAATTAAGAGGATGGAAATGGTAAGCAGTACTATGAGAGAACTTGATGTCTCTATATCTAACACATCAGATGCCTTGAAATCTATTCATCAGAACATATCAAAGTTCAGGGAACTTATTAAGTTTATAGATGGAATATTGTTAGATGCTGATAGATTAAAGAAAAAGCTTTTCGTCTTATCAATGAACATATCAATAGTTTCTGGAAAGGTCGTTCAGGAAGAAATAATGGAAGAACTTTCTGCGGTAGCAAAACAGATGTCCTCACTTCTTTCAGATGATCTGAGAAAAGTTGAAGTGGGTCTCAAGAATCTTGGATCACATGTCAGAAACTATGTCAGTGGTTTATCTTCATCGGAAACAGTTGATATTGGTGAAAATTATGTTGTTTCTGCCAAGGGTATAGCCGGTAGGATAGATGATATGTTTGATTATATGCAAAATGAAATTAAACAAATTATTGAACAAAGTAATGATATGAGAAAAAATCTGAAAGATATGAGTGATTTGGTAAGAAATCTTACATTGGTTGTAGGAAAGGTTCGTGATTCGCTAAATAAATTAGATGGTTTGACAATTAGTTCTCAACAAGATATTGAAAAAACATTGTCATCTATATCAGAGCTTACAGAACGAATATCCTCGGTCGCCTCATCTGTTGAGAAATTCCGTAGGGAAACTAAAAGCGCTATTGAGAGATATAAAAATGTTCTATCTGAATTCGGTTTGCTTATGAAAAATTTAAGAAATGAAATAGTGAAAATTCAAGAATCGTATGATAAAGTTGAATCCGTGTTATCTAAAATTGCATCAGATGTAGAGAATATAACGGAAAAGCTTCAGGAATCAATGAATAGATTGTCTTAGTTTCTATCCACTTTCTCATATGTCAACATGTTTTTTCTTTCTTCTGTTCAATATCTTTAGGCTTAAGAATAAAAAAGATATTAATCCAAGTATAAATATTACCGATGGGCCGGTCGGGTAATCTAGTTCTAATGATATTATAAAACCTACGAGGTTTGCAGAAACTCCAAGTATCCAACCAGTGATTAATTTTGATTTGAAAGTTTTGAGTATTAAGTTAGTACAGAATGTAGGAATAACCAGATATGAAAAAACAAGAAGTACTCCGCCTTTGGAAACCGAGGAAGAAACCACAAGACTAAACGCAAGGTAGAAAATGAACTCGTAGAGGAATGAATCCTTTTTGATTATTTTTTCAATTAAAAAATGCCCTATGCCAACGGATAAATATATCGATGACCCAGATAGAACATCTTTTATATTGATAAATAGGATGTTACCTACGATTATTTCTTTTATGCCGTGAATTTCGTATTCTGGCATCCTGCTGAGTATTATTACTGATACCGCACTTGAGAAAGCATATATTATCCCTACGAAAGATTCTTTTATTTCTATACTGTATTTCCTTATGAAAGATAAAAAAACTCCAGCTATTGCAGATAGGACAACTCCAAGAATATAGGAAATCTTCTCAAGACCAAGAAGATAGGAAAGTGTTATACCTAAGGCTGATACCTGTGCTATCGCTATATCGGAAAAAATTACACCCCTTTCAAATATTTTCAAACCGAAATATACATGAATGAATATGAGGGATATGCTCAACAAGAAAGAGGGTAATATTATATCTATCATTTGAGCCCATCAATTAACTTTTTTGTATTGTAGATAAGAAGATTTTTATAATCGCTTATATCTTTGATTTTTGGAACACAATCTTGGTAAATTTCAACTGGTTTTGCTTGTGTTCTTTCAGATATGAATCTTATCTGCGATATAGGTTGGAATGGCTCATATAATATTACTTTTACATTATTCTCTCTTATCGTATTTATTACCTTTTGAACTTGTGAAGGGGTAGGAGGAATTCCCGGTGCAGGTTCTAAAAATTCTATTACTTCAAAGCCCAGAAACTTTTCAAAGTATCTCCAGGAGTTATGATACGCAACTACTTTGACACCATAAAAGTTCTTGAACATGTCTCTCAGCTCGCTCACTAACTTTTCTATCTCTGATCTAAAATCGCTATATCGCTGTAGAAAATAATCCTTTTTATCAGGATTTTCTTCGGATAGCTTATTAGCTATTGTTTCTGCTATCTTCAATGCATTTTCTGGAAGCAACCAATAGTGGGGATTACCTTCAGGGTGTATATCTCCTGTTCTGATCTGACCAATATTATACTCTGGAATTTCAAGAATTTCTAATCTATCGTAAGTTATGATAAACCCTTTGGATCCTGGATATATTTTTGAATTTCCTGAAGAGTCTATCATTGACATAAACCATGTATCTAATCTCATACCAACTGGTATTACATAATCTGCTCTGGAAAGGTGGTAAAGGAAAGATGGTCTTGGTTCAATTTTGTGAAGATCAAACCTACCGTCGCCTATTGATATTACTTCTCCACTTTCTCCTAATATCTCTCTCGCAATAGACCCTAATGAGCAAATAGATGTAATAATCCTTAACTCTTTTGCATATAACTCCTGAGAGTAGGAGAAAATCAAGTATATCAAAAAAGTAGTAAAGATGACGCTATGTATGGATTTTTTCTCTTTTTTATCCTTCATGATTCCCATTTTTTCCATCCTCCTCAATCAGAATTGTAAAACATGTCCATGAGGACCTATCGCAAATATGAATTGTAGGAATATAATATGTTTTGTAGAGATTTCTTCAGAATGATCTTCTTCACCATGCGAGCTTAGAAATTTTATTCCATACTGTATCCTAAACTTTGTAGTTTCTGTTATAAGTAATGAGAATATTGGATTAAGACCTATTAGTTCTCTATTCAAGAAATCAAACCTTAACCCTCCTTGCCATCTTGGATTTGAGTAAAACAAAGAACTGTATAATCCCAAAAACTCAAGAGATTCTCTGATTTTTATAATAGGTTCAGTTATAAACTGTATTTTATCTTTTGGAGTTGCTCTTATAAAAGATACATCCATGCCTGTGAAGCTTGATAATTTTCTTTCAGAATTCTCTACGAGTATTCCAGCAACTGAACTTAATCCAATATGTATTTCAGAGAATTCCTCAACTGAAAAGGAAGAGAATAACCTTCCTGAATAAAAGACATCTTCAAAGGGTCCAGTAAACTTTCTCCATACTCCACCTTCTATCCTAAAGGTAGCAAAAGGTGCTGGTAGATTTAAGAATATATTCCCACCATCTCCTATAAGGTTTTCTTCACCAAAAGATTTTTGTAGCACATCAGGTATATCAACGTATAGCCATTGTTCTGGGTGAAGTGGATTGAATTTTCCAAAGTCTGTATATTTTCTACCAAGCCTACCGCCAAGAGGACCAATTATCTGAAGGAAGGTGATGTATCCCTCCTCAAAGTTTAGGCCTGATCCATGTCCAGTATCATGTTTATGCTCAGTATCATCTTTTCCATGCTCGGTATCATCTTTGTGCTCAGTACCCATATGAGCTGAAGCAAAAACATCTATTCTTATTTTAGGGTGTATGTATCCTTGGATTCCAAGTTCAAATTCTCTTATCATAAAGTCATTTTTGAACTTTCTTTCTATTATTGATTGATTTACTATGTCTCCAACCAAGGAAATATCAGGGAGTAAAAGAGCTTTGCCTCTTAAAAATTCTTGCTTTAATTCTATCTGTGGCTGATTAGCCACTTGTTGGCTTAAAAAGACTAATAAAAGTATAAACATCTTTTTACCTCCTTTTTTGATTTTTTATATTTGTTTGTTGTTGTTTTAGATTCTGTTCAGATAATAATCTGAGTTTTATCAGATAAACGATGGTGGAGCTCTTGGGATATTTTTTGATTTTACTTCTATTTCTCTTGGAATTTCCTTTATTTCTTCTATCGTGTATTTTTCTTCAAGGCTATATAAAGATGAAAGATCTGATTGAACATGTTCAGGTTTATCTATCCCGTTTCTTACATTAGATACACAAAAAGCACATGTGTTTTCTATACCTTTATTGTGTTTATGAGAAATTTCAAAGAAGGTAAATCTGGATAAGATAAGAAGAAAAGTCAAAGATGAAATTAAGATTTTCATAGAAATCTCAATATTTTATTATAGTTTATAGCTCTTCGCTATTTTCAATAATTTTTATGTTTTCAGGCTTGTTTTCCCATTCCCAGTATTCAAGAATAACTTTCGTCTCTGGTTCATTACTTGTTCTTTTTATTTCAATTTTCTTTATACTACATATACTTTTAGAATCGTGGATTTCTTTGAAAAAGGAGACTATTTCATCAAATTTCACTGAAAGCTTTATTTCATAAGCTTTTTTTACAAAACATAAATTATCCTCTTTTATGCATTCTGTGTTTTCTGATTTCTTTTCTGCAGACAATATTTCAAAATCTTGTAATGAGAAATCTTGAATTTCTTTTATTTTATTTCTGAGTTCTTTTGTTTCAATTTCTATTTTTTTTATGTTCTTTATTTCTTCTCTCGTCTCTTCAAGAAGTCTTTCATAGTTTTGTTTTTCACTTTTGAATTCAATATATCTTGATATCTCTGGGAATACAAGAAGCCTTATAAGAACTATGGAGATCAGAATAAGGAAAAGCTTTACCGTCCTTGGATTCATAACTTCAGAATATAACTTCTTCTGTTTTCTCCTTTCTCATTGAGTTTAGAAAATCTACCAATTCTGTGAGTTGCTTTGTGTCAAGGTCTGTAATTTTGAACTGTTGCTTTTCATCCAAACCAAAATGTTTTTTTATCTTTGAAAATATTTCATACCTTGGAATGTTTTCGCTGATTTCCTTTATCATTTCAAATATTTGTGAGACAATCAGATTTTTATCTGCTGCGACTGGTTTGGAGCTTTCAATTTTTTTCTTTTCATCCAATTTTTGTTTTCCGATCTCCTCTGTTTCATATTCTCTCGTTTCGTAATCAGCAAATTCGTCTTCTTCAAAATCTACTCCAACAAGGTCAGCTATAGCTTTATTTATCGCTCTTGTTTGTGCTATGGAGGATAAGATGTATTCGTTCATAGATGATTTCCCAGGCTCATCAGATGAGCATATCCCAACTGCTTCGGATGTTATCCCTGACTGAGTATATACCCTTGCTTTGCAGATATATATTATTTTGTCTCCGTCTTTCTCTCTCCTGACCTCGATTATTTCACTTGATATTCCAAAGAAAAGTTTTATCTTTCTCCATCCAGATTTTAATATGATTTTCCTTCTCCTCAACTCCTTTGTTTTTTTATCTCTTATTACTACCTCTGCAAAGTCTTCTGGCGAAAGTATTTTGCTCTTTGCTATTTTAAACTCATCAAAAACTTTTAATCTATCCTCAAATGTTTCTCTCATTTTTTCTGGTTTTTCCATTTTTCTTATTTTCCTTTAATTTTAACGATCATTATCATTTTCTATCTATATAACAAAATAATTTATATTTTTTTTATATTTATCTATCTAAATATTATTTATTTTTTATAATTTTAATCGTATTATAAAAAATTCCAGAGCTAATCTTGTAGTATTAGGATGTGTAATTCATAGTATTATTTTATTTGATGATTTATTGCGATAGTTCATTGTTTGATAGAAAAAAGGGAGAGTAGTTTCATTTGAAATTAATCCCTGAAGCTCAAAGCTGTATGTCGTAGGTTAGAATTGACAAAGTATAGGAAAAATAATAAATGTAAGACTCATTAGGTGAAATATTAATTGACAGAGTAATACACTGATTGTAAGATGTTATCAAATAAGTTCCTGTTAAAGCACCTACGAATTGTCAGCTATCAGAAAAAGGTGTATTTTGGTCACCTTACATATTTGTTGCAAAGATATAAAATCGTGCATAGGGAATTTCAGCAGTGCGAAAAAGTTCAATACCTTTGTATTTCCTCCCATTCAAAACTTATAATATTCCTCTTTTTCTTGTTGAACTCAATTCCTACTATGTAGATATCCTTGAAACTTGAATATTTTTCCCAGTATCTTTTTTTCTTTATCTGCTCTAACGCCTTCTTTTTGCTTTTCACATTATTTCCTTTCTTCCCATCTACAACCTTGAATTCAAATATGTATGCTTTATCATGGTATATTACTGTCAGGTCCATTCTACCTTCTGAAGTTATATCTTCTGGTTTCACTTCTGCTCCTATAGCGCTAAAATATGAATAAAATATTGAAGCATAAAATCCTTCATACCTTGCCAATTCTGTTTTCCTATACCATTCGTATGGTATTCCAGCAAAAAGAGAGAAAAAGGTATCCTTAAGTTCATCAAGTTTCCCTTCCCTCAAGCATATCTTTACCTTGTCCTTTATAACCTCTTCCTTACCTCTCAATATGAAATAAAGAAGATAGTTTGAGAAACTAATTCTGACCTCCCTGTTTGGAAAGGTGAGAACATATCTTATGCCTTCAGGTTCTTGCATCCAGTCTTTTACAGTCAGGTATCCAGTCTGAAACAAAAGGTTTTCTGGCTCAATAAAATCAACATCAAATGAACCAATAAGTCTTTCGCCCGCTTCAAGATTTTCCATCTTTGGGATGAAAAAGTTCTTCTCAAGCAAAAGCTTTATCAGAAAAGTAGGAGTTCCTGTCTCAAACCAGTGTGACCTGAATTGTCTTTCAGAAAAGTATAAAAGAATATCAAAAGGATTATAAACTGGCTCACCAAGCCATCTGTATCCATTATACCACGACCTTATATCTTCAAGTTCTTTCTCATCCCTTATCTCATCTCTGAATGTCTTGATTAATTCTTCCTCCGTATATCCACAAATTGTTGCGTATTCTGGATTCAATGTTATATCCTGTAGTTGATTTAATCCCGAAAATAAAGACACTTTTGAAAATTTTGACACTCCTGTAATAAAAACAAGTTTCAGGTATTGGTCAGCATTCTTTAAAACAGCATAAAAGTTCTTGAGTTCTTCCCTGATCTGTATAGCTTTCTCCTTATCCTCAATCCTATCTAAAATTGGTTTATCATACTCATCTACGAGAACCACTACTTTCTGACCGTATTTTCTGTAAAGCCTGATTATTAACTCCCTAAACCTCAACTGAAGTAATTCTTCTTTTAGCTCAACTTGATAATTTTCAGCATGCTCCATAAGTACTGAAGATATTATTTTCTTTAGCTCCTCTAAATCTCTTACTACTCCCTCTCCAAAACTTATGTGTATCACAGGATATGAACGAGTCCAATCCCAGTTTTTTTCAAGGTATAATCCATCAAAGAGTTCCTTTTTTCCTAGGAAAGCTTGTTTTAGCGTATCCAAAAATAAAGATTTCCCAAACCTTCTTGGTCTCGATAAAAAGTACCACCAACCCCCTTCTGCTAACTTCCTTATAAAATGTGTCTTATCTACATAGTAACAATCTTCACCTCTGAGTTTTTCAAAACTCTGTATTCCTATTGGTAGTTTCTTCTTTTTCATAATGATATAAAGTAGTGGTGTAAAAGATGTCGGGACAAAATGCTGTTCGATTGTTGCAATATCATTTTACTAATTTTCCGCTTTATATTTTTATCCTTTTTAGAGAAGAGTGACACATTTTAGATTTTTCAAAACTCTCAAGGATTGGTAATTCAAATTATGAATAATAGTGAGCTTTCATAGGGAAATTCGTAATAAAAACAATTTCAGTTTCGTATCTATTTCTTTAATTTTCTTTTCATCCTTCTTATAGTTTCTTTACTAACTCCAGTCTTTTTTGAGAGTTTTTCATAAGTTGCTTTATGATACTTTGAGAATAGGTTTTCAAAATATTTCTTTTCAAATTCTTCTCTTGCTTTTTTCCATTCCATTTCAAATACTTCAAGGTCTCTAGGTGTTGATGGAGGCAGAAGATTCTCTATAATTTCTATTCTTTGGATTTTCTTTATCGTTGGTATAGGAAATTAGCAGATCGGATAATTGAAGCTTCTAAACTGATACTATCTAAATACAAAGGTAAGGCTCAAAACATTTGGAATGATGAGCCTACAGTGGATGAACTAATAGATAGACTTGAGGAATTCAAAGGTATCAGTCAGAAGAAATCGACTATGACTGCAAGGATTCTTAAAAAGGATTATGGTATAAAGATCAAAGGGAAGATAGATGTTTCTTGTGATGTACATGTAAAGAGAGTATTTTTAAGAACTGGTTTAGTTGAAAAAAATAGTAATAGTGAAGTTATAAAAGCTGCAAGGGAATTGAATCCACGCGATCCTTCGGCACTAGATGAACCGGCATGGAGGATTGGTAGGGAATTCTGTCATTCTAAGAATCCGGAGTGTAATAAATGCCCATTGGGAAAGATTTGTCCAAAAGTGGGTGTATAATTTGATTTGCAAAGTTAAATCCTTGATTCTGAAAGATTTACTGAAAACCTAATTAGGCGTTTTACATTTACAAAGATTGAATGTAGATAGGAAAAACTGAATTTTGCAATATTTTTATTTTTCGTCATAGGGGTTCTATAAATTTCTAATAATATAGCGATTATGTATAAGCTTCAGCAGCAAAAGGAAAAAATAACTTCTGCATTTAAGGAATGGAGGAGTGTGATAGAGGCTCTTGGAAGGGGAGAGCAGATAATAATACTCAGGAAGGGTGGCATAATTGAGGATGAAGGAGATTTTGTCCCAAGAGAGAAATATTTCTTCCTTTTTCCTACACTGACACATGAGAGAAGGGAAAATCTAAAAAAGATTTATGATTCGGAGGAACAACAAGATCAAGATATAGAAATAAAATACTGGGGGAAACTGTTTTGGCGAAAAAAATAGAAAACGAGGAGATTCTCAAAAAAATTTCGCCATATCACATATGGAGCGATGATGTTGTGCTTGAAAGGTTTCACAGATGGAACAAAGATGAAGTCTGGTGTCTTATTGTCCGTGTGTATAAGCTTAAAAATTCAGTAAGGATAAAGATGAAGTCAGAATACGGAGGTTGTAAATCTTGGATAGATGTTTCAGAAAGCATAGATATTCAAGATTCAACTCCAGTGCTTTCGGACGAAGATTTCAAAAGACTTTGTGATGAGGTATTAGCAAAGATTCAGTGATTTGAAGTAATTAATCACTAAATCATTTTAAACCTTTAGGAGTGATTGATTCAGATATTTGTTTTTCTCTCTTTGATTTTTTATGATTTGAACTGTGAAAGTGCTTTGTCTAATGTATTTGCAGGAAAAGTTTCAAGTATTTGGAGAATCTTTATGATATTAATCATACTTACCGATCATTAAAGCTCACGGGACAAATTTGAAGGATATATGCTATGATGTAAAGGGAAGCGGTTATACAAATTCAAAAATTGTTAGATAAATCACCGTGAAAGATTACCCTCGTAGCAATACAAGAGAGTGGAAAAATATATGAAATGAAAATAAACTTAAATGAGAATAAACTATTGATTAAAAATAAATCCAATTTTTGATGAAAAATAAAAATTCTGGATGGTTCAATTAAGAATCGAAAAGTCTATAAGGTTAAATCAGGAGGTTGTTTGTGTGATGAAAGAGAGAAAAATAATTTTGTGGAGTCTTGTTTTTTTTGTTTGTTTACGGTCTTGTATCTTGTGCCAATAATAATAAAGCCGGAAATCAGGAGCAACAGGACCAAGTATCTCCTGTTGAAGTTTATGGGACGATTTCTGCGGAACAGAGCTTTGGCGAACAAGGAATGGTAACCGGAAGAATGGTCACTGGTAGGATGGTTACTGGAAGAATAGTGACTGCAAGGTCTCCAAGACTCGGAGGAAAGGAAGAGAGGATAAGAGTCTCTGGAGCCAGGATTATGGTGGAGGAACTTGGGATTTCTGTTGAATCTGATACTGAAGGAAATTTCTCTTTGCCGGTTCGGGTTACAAATAATTGTCCTTGTAGATTCACTTTATCTGTTGGAGCTGTTAGAAAGGATGGAAAATCTTACAAAGTAAGGCAAA
Source organism: uncultured bacterium (assembly GCA_964601505.1). Classification (GTDB taxonomy): domain Bacteria; phylum Calescibacteriota; class Calescibacteriia; order Calescibacteriales; family Calescibacteriaceae; genus DRWZ01. The sequence continues at coordinate 30,036 of CAZRNR010000013.1, forward strand.
GTCTGGAGATAACCCCAGAAGACATAAGGGTTAGGAAAAAAATATAGGAGATATAGCAATATATGCTAGTGGAGGTGTGGCAGGAACTGCTAAGTTGGAAGGCTCTCGCTCATCTGCTGGAATATATGTATATGTGCCTGGAACTCCTATCATTGGTATAACAGATGACGATGGAAAATTCGTTATAGGTGACATACCTGCTGGAACATACAAATTTGTTATTGAGAAGGCTGGCTATGGAAGTAATGCAACAGATGGAGTTCAGGTTGAGGCTGGAAAGATAACATATATAGGAGATTTTGAACTCCAGTCTCAGGGTGGAGAGAACTTCATATCTGGGAAGGTTGTTGATAGCCATGGAAATCCAGTTATTGGAGCTTTTATTATTTCAGATACAGGTAGATCTGCAATATCAGATAGGTATGGGAATTTCCAGATTATGGCAGATGCGAAAAAGCTAACGGTTGGGAAGGAAGGTTATGAGTTTGTTTCCATATCGGTTGATTCAAGAGAATTGAGAGTGGAGCTTAAAAAGACCGCAGGGTTAAGGCTTGGTGCCATAAAGGGTAAGATATACAACTGGATGACGACAAAACCTGTTGGAGGGGTGACTGTCTTGGCTTTACCATTAGGTAGTGCTACAACAACTGACAGAGATGGTAGCTTTGTCATATCAGATCTTCATCCCGGGAGCTATACTCTTATGTTCATAAGAAGCGATTATGAGATAGGTGTGGAGATTGTATCGGTTGCAAATGGGCAGGTTGTGGATTTAGGTATTTTAGGATTGCTTCCAGAATGCATATTGGTTAAGTTTTATCAAGATTCTGATGGAGATGGTTTCGGTAGCGCAAACAACTATGTAGAAGATTGCTATGCACCTTTTGGATATGTGGGGAACTCAAATGATTGCAATGATTCTGATATCCAGGTACATCCCGGAGCTGTAGAGTTATGCAATGGAATAGATGAAAACTGTGATGGTCAAATAGATGAAGGAGTGAAATTAGTGTATTACCGAGATGCAGATGGTGATGGTTTTGGTAGTCCAAGTTCAACAACACAGGCTTGTTCAAAACCAACAGGATATGTAGAGAACAATTTGGATTGCAATGATGGGAATTCAGGAATCAAGCCTACTGCGGTGGAGGTTTGTGATTCAATAGATCAAGATTGTGATGGACTTGCGAATAATGGGATAGTTAGCTATTACTTCAGGGATTCAGATGGAGATGGACAAGGTTGGAGCAATAATAGTACGCTCGCCTGTAGTTCTGGATCTATTTTGAAGGATATATATGGAAATACTATTAATGGCTATGTTTCAAATTCTCTTGATTGCAACGATTCAAACCCCAATATCAAATTTGGGATAAATGAAACAGTTTGTGATGGAATAGATGAAAACTGTAATGGTATAATTGATGATGGTGTCCTTACTACATTCTACAGGGATCAGGATGGAGATGGTTATGGTGATCCTAACTCAACAACTCAAACTTGCACGCAATCATCTGGGTATGTTTCTAAAAATAAAGATTGCGATGACTCAAACCCTAATTTCAATCCCGGTATTACTGAAATTGTAGATAACCAAGATGAGAACTGTGATGGGCAAGTTGATAATTTGAGTTTTGGTGTTGCGATAATTGATTCTATGTCCCCAGTTCACTATGTAGATCTTGATATTGATAACAGCGGCGGGTTGCATTTGGTTTTTAACTACACTGCTTATGGTGGGCCAATGTGGCTTAGGTATTTAAAGAAAATATCGGGTGGAGGTTGGACAGCAGCAGGTTCTAACTATTATCTTGGTAGCGGGGATATTTACAACTGTTCAATAGATGTGAGTCCAGATGGTGCTAATCCTTACTTCTCATTTTCTACAACAAATGGGGGTACTTGTGGTGATTCTGGTGTTTGTACTGCTACTTATTATGCAGGAAGCTGGACAGCAAGTAGTGTGAGCACTAACGGAAGGTATAACTCTGTTGCTTTTGTTGAGAATGATACATCTTTTGGCGGGAGAGTTACTCATATTGTTTATTCCACAGATGTTTCGATAGTTCATACATACGCTGTTTCATCAGCTCCAGATTTTTCTCTCGCATCTGTGGATTGCATCTTCTGTAAGTATGACAGATATTGATATGGTTATAAGTCCTGATGGAGCAACTTTACATATAGTGTTTGCTGATCTCCAAGGTGGTATATACTATCCGTATTATACGAGAAACCTAACTCCACATAACTTTAACTCATGGCTGGTTCCTGTTGCGATATCAACTTACACTTATAATATGTTGGTATTGCTTTGTTCTCCGATGGAACAACACATATTTGCTTTACGGGAGAAAATACGCCAAATCTTTTTTATGTTAGAGCAAGCAACGGGGGAAGTTTTGGAATCCCGGACGCTGTTGATAATTCCGGTCCAATGTCCTCGTGTTCTATTTCTCTTGATAGCAGTGGAAATCCTCACATAAGCTATTACTCAAAAGGTTTTGAAGAATTAAGATACGCGACTTTGTATGGTGGATGGAGATCTTATAAAGTTTCTAATGTAAGTCCTATTCCGAAAAATAGGGGTGTTGGTATAGTTGTAGATAGTAGGAGAATTCCCCATTTGGTTTTTATAATGAATGGATTTGTTGCTTATGCCAAACTTGAATGAAACCTGGATGAATGAGTTATATCTTTGGGAGAAGCGAGGATAGTGTTCCGATATTTTATCTGATATACCCTTGAATTCTTCTTGCAAACTCTGATTCTTGGAATTTTTCAAGAATTTTTTCAATTTCTCTAAAGATACTGGATGCTCTCTGCGAATGTGATTGGATTTGTTTTTTGACAGCTTTTGGGTTCGTGCTTTGGGGTGTTTTTTTTATCTTCAGCGATTCTTTAAAGTTTATATCTTCTATTTTTTCTCCCTGTTTGAGTTTTTCTCCAACTAATTTATGTGATTTTCTGTAAGGTATATTTTTCAGGAGAACAAGTTTTTCTGCAAGATCTGTCGCAAGTGTATAGTTTTGGATTTCAGATTCTTTAGCTTCTATGTTTTTAAAAACTTCAACAATAACAACTGATGTATCTAATATTTCTTGGAAGGCTTGAAATAGTATTCTTTTGTCTTCTTGAAGATCTTTTGAATATCCTGATATCAGTCCCTTTTCTAGTGTTATCATTGAATTGAGATATCCTATGAATTTGGCAAATTTTGATCTTATGACTTCAAGTGTATCTGGATTTTTTTTCTGGGGCATCATGGAGGAACCTGTGCAGAGTTTATCTGATATTTGAACAAAACCAAATTTTTCCGATGAGAGTAAGATAAGATCATCTGATATTTTTGAGAAGAGGGATGAGATTGTTGAGAAACAGAAGATGAGTTCAGATAGCATATCTCTTCGGCTTGTGGAATCAATGCTGTTTTGGGATATGCGAGAGAATCCGAGAAGTTTTGCCATAAGTTCAACATCAAGTTCTATTCCTGTTCCTGCACCTGCTCCGCTTCCAAGATGACAAACATCTAATCTTTTCAAGCAATCTCTGAATCTTTCAAGGCATCTTATGAATCCTTCATGATGAGAAAGGATGAGGTGAGAGAAGAGTATAGGTTGAGCCTGTCTTGTGTGTGTGAATAATGGTATTATCTTCCCAAAGTTGTTTTCTGCACACTCTATCATTGAGCTTGAAACTTCTTTGAAAACATTATTAAGTTCATTTGAGTTTCTCAGGATCCAAAGATTTGTTGTTGTTATGACTTCTTCATTTCTTGACCTTCCTAATCTAAGGTTATATCCTGTTTCCTCCCCCACAATTTTTGTTATGAAAAATTCTATTGCGGAATGAACATCTTCAAATTCATCATCTTTTGATTTCGCGACATCTTCCAGGATTTTTTTTCTGAATTTGATTATTTTTTTTATATCATCTTTTTCTATTATTTTTATTTTACTTAGGGCTATTGCGTGCGACAAGGTTATATCAAAGTTTTCTTTATACATTATACGGTCAAAGCTGAATGAGTCAATGAATTTCTTTATTTTCTTATCCATTTTAACATCTGAGAAAACTCCGCCCCAGAGATTTTTTTCCATATAACAACAAGTAATTAATTGTTAGAATAATCTTGAGGAATTCTGAAAAAAAAGATATCAGACATGTTGCTATAAACATAGTTGGTATGATTGTTGGAGCTGTGAAGGAACTTTTTCCCAATGAGGTGAGAGTTTCTATAACTCCTTGGTCTGTTGATTTTCTTACGCGTAGGGGGTTTAAAGTTATTGTTCAGAGTGGATGTGGCGTAGCCTCTGGTATAAGTGATCAGGATTACAAAGCAAAGGGAGTGGAGGTTGTTCAGGAGCGAGATGAAGTTTTTAATAGAGCGGATATAATTCTTTATGTAAGGGGGCCTGGGGCATGCAAGGAAGTTGAGGAAAATGATTTAAAAATTCTAAAGGAGAATAAGACAATAATAGGTTTTCTTGAACCTTTAGCTTATCCAGATGTATTGAAGAAGCTTGCAGAGAGAAGGATAAACGCTTTTTCTGTCGAGCTTATTCCAAGAATTTCAAGGGCGCAGAGTATGGATGCTCTTTCTATGATGGCAACAGTTGCGGGATACCGTGCAGTTATAGAAGCTGCAAAACTTTCAGACAAGATGTTCCCAATGCTTATGACTTCTGCTGGAACTACCAAGCCTGCTAAGGTTTTTGTCATAGGTGCTGGTGTTGCTGGGCTTCAAGCTATGGCTATTTCAAAGAAACTTGGAGCCATAGTGGAGGGATATGATATAAGACCGGAGACAAAGGAGCAAGTTCAGAGTGTCGGTGCAAAATTTGTTGAGTTGGGTTTGGAAACCGAAGAAGCTCGCGCAGAGGGTGGATATGCAAAAGCTATGGGAGAAGAATTCTACAAAAAGCAAAGAGAACTTATGAAAAAACATATCTCTGAAGCAGATATTGTTATAAGCACGGCACAAGTTCCGGGAAAGAAAGCCCCTGTTCTAATAACTAAAGATATGGTTGAGTCTATGCGACGCGGTTCTGTAATCATAGACCTTGCAGCCGAAAAAGGTGGGAATTGTGAGCTCACACGCCCAGGGGAGATTTTAGATTTCAATGGGGTTAAAATATATGGTATCATCAATCCTGCTAGCTTTTATCCAAAGCATTCTTCTTATCTATACTCTATGTGTCTTGCTAACTTCCTTTCTCTCTTCATAACAAAAGATGGTAAATTTCTGATCAATTTTGAGGACGAAATAATAAGGGATAGTGCGGTTACATACGATGGTCAGATAGTTAGTCCGGTTGTAAAGAGAATACTTAATGGGTCATAACGATTGAATTTGTGTTTTAAATTACATTCTTTGCTTGCGTGGTTGGTGAAAACATGAAGCATATTGAGGGAAAATATACCAGAAAATTCTCTCAACAATTGATACCAGAAAATGTATGGGGCAGAGTGTTATAAATTTGAACTCACCATTTTGTTTTAGGTAATCGTGCGAGAGATGATAGGCGAAATTGTAAAGAAACTTTGATACGGGGAATATGGTAGTTAGATTGGAAGGATCAAGATGATCGGTTAAAGAAATATTATATCGCTTCCGATCTTTTAACCTGATTATATTATATTTTGGAGGTTTTATATAAGATGGGCAGACCAGATATAACGAGTTTGTTAGGTCTTGCTTTGATTTTTGCAGCTGTCTTTGGGGGGATAATGATAGAGGCCCATGGAATTCAGGACCTTTTGATATTTTTTTGGGGTAAAGGTGTTTGGGCAGCTTGGTTTATAGTTATAGGCGGAACCCTTGCTGCAACTTTTACTGCATTTACAGGCTCTCAAATAGCAGCTGTTTTAGGGATAACTAAAAGTTTCTTGTTTGAGAGAAAACACTCTAATTCAAAACTTATTGAAGATTTTGTTGAGTATGCGAGAAGATTGAGAAGGGAGGGAGTTAAGTCTATAGAAGCTGTAATAGATGAAGTTGAACATCCATACATGAGAAGGGCATTGAGAGCTATAGCAGATGGTCTTGATCCGGAAGCTGTTTCAAGGATACTTGATGCGGAGCTTGAGGTTATGACAGAAAGACATATGGTTGGTCAGAAGATGTTTGATTTTGCTGCGATGTGTGCTCCATCTTTTGGTCTAATTGGTGCTGTTTCAGGACTTATTAGAACACTTATAAATCTTCAAGACCCAGCAAAAGTTGGTCCTGGTGTCGCTCTTGCCTTTGTTGCTACATTTTATGGAATACTTACTTCATACGGGATATTCACTCCGATAAAGAACAAACTTGAGATGAAACACTCGGAGGAGGTAATAACTTTGTCTTTGATAAGAGAAGGAGCGCTTGCTCTGGCAAAAGGAGAACCTCATATAGTTGTGGAAGAAAAACTAAAGGGATACCTAACGAAGAAGGAAAGAGAGACTTATGAAGCAAAGGCAGCTGCATAATGGATAGAAAAAAACAACACGGTGGTGGAGGGGGTGAACAGGCCCCAAGGTGGGCTATAATATGGCTCGATATGATGAATTCTCTGCTTGCTCTGTTCATAGCTATGTTCGCCTACAGCGAGCCTAAAAGAATGAAAATAGTTGCGGTTGTTACATCACTCCGAGAAACTCTTGGCGTCTTGGGTGGAGAACCATTTCCAGAGAAAAAACTGGAGGTTCTTCTTTCTACCCCAGGTCTTGGTCCAATTCCAGGAAAGCCAACAGGGTATCTTATGAGCGCTATTGAGGAGATAAAAAAAGAGGTTGAAACTGGAGCTGAACAAAGAGGACTTCTGTTTAGGGTCTATGGAACAGAGGAAGGACCAGTTGTCTCTTTACCTTCTGATTTTCTTTTTGAACCAGCATCTGCTGAACTTTCAGAAAAAGGAAAGAAGGCTCTGAAAATCCTCGCTAAATATATATCGGCTATGCAAGCAGATGTTCTGGTTGAGGGTCATACTGACGATATTCCTGTGAAATCTCCTCTTTATAAGTCAAATTGGGAATTGTCTGCCGCAAGAGCTGCAGAGGTGCTAAGAGTCCTTGAAGATAACGGTGTTCCTCATGAGAGACTCTCTATAGTCGCCTACGCTGATACAAAGCCAGTGGTCCCAAATATATCGCCGGAAAACAGACAAAAGAACAGAAGAGTTGAAATAAAGCTAAAAAATATACCTTACTAACAGTGATTTCCAAATTTATGTTCAAATTTTGCTCTGTTGCATCTATCAAACCAAAAAATATTAAGATAGGGTAATTAAGATATGAAAAGTAAAATAAATCAGTGTTTGACTATGATTGCAACTTCAAATTTAAGTTTTTACTATTTAAAGCCTTTAGGATTTTTTAATTCTTTGATTAGTTCTCCAGGATTTTGAGACCTCATTAAAGTTTCACCTATGAGGAATTTATTTATACCAGATCTGACAAAAATCAGTATATCTTCCTTTGATTTTATTCCGCTTTCTGATACAACTATTCTTCCTTTTAAATGATTTTGAAATTTTTTGAAGAGTTCAATACCTCTTTTGAGATCAACATCTAATGTGTTAAGATTTCTGTTATTTATCCCTATGACTTTTGCAGATGTTTTTATAGCTTTTTCACCACCTTCTTCAGAGAAGAATTCAAGGAGTGGCTCAATGCCAAGTTTTCTTCCGTAAAGTATCATTTCTTCTATTTCTCTTGGGCTTGTGAAACATTCTGAAATAAGGAGAAAGGCGTCTGCACCATTTATATAAGATTCATAGATTTCTGATTTATGTATTATGAAATCTTTTCTGAGTACGGGTATTTTAGATATTTCAGAAACTGATTTTAGATCTTTTATATCTCCTTTAAAATATTTCTGTTCTGTTAGAACCGATATTGCGTCTGCTCCACCTTCCTGATATTCAATTGCACACGAAACAGCATCCTTATCCTTTATAACACCTGAACTTGGAGAAGATTTCTTTATCTCAGCTATTATGCTTATTTTCTCACCAGATATCGCTGACACAAAATCCCTTATAGGTTTTTCTCTCTGAATGTTAGATAAATTTTCTATGCCTTTTTTCCTTTTCTCTTCTATATACTTTGAAAGGAAGTCCATCTTAAAAGCTTCTGCATTAATTTTATCTATAGTTTTTGTTCTGTTGAGACACGCAAAAATCCAAAACAAATCGAGTTAAAAGATTACATACTGTTTCTATCTCTTGTTTCACTCCATTATATCCCTAGATTTCTTGCATAGGCATCCGTTAACTTATTTGATTTTTTGTATGATTCATTAAAAATCATTCTCCCAATATTTAACCTGAAACTTGCAAGAAGTCTCCGTCCTCTACAGGATGGAGATGAATTGCAAATGCTTGACAGGAAGTCAGTTTCTGAATTAATATAATATATAATCCTGATAAACAAAGGGTTGTCAAGGATGGTAGGGCAGGGATGGCCAGAACTGTGGAGAGGTGAAAAATCTCTATGAAGCAGGAAGCTCCATCTTCTATAATTATGGAGTAGTTCGCTTTTTAAAACTTATAACTTTTATTGATTTGATTCGTTTCTTTTTTTTGTTTGTTGTGATGATCGTATCGTAATTACTGAGGAATCGTGGAGTTAGTTAATTATGAGTTTTTCTTGGCGAGATTCTTTTTATTATATTTGATAGTTTATCTATTGTGTATGATATATCTTCTTCTGATGTGTATCTACCGAATGAAAATCTGATTGAGCTTTTTGCTTCTTCGGGAGTAAGCCCCATTGCAATTAGAACATGTGAAGGAGTTTTAGATTCTGCTAAACAAGCTGATCCCGTGGAAACAGCTATTCCTTCAAGGTCAAGATTTATCAAAAGTGTTTCTCCTTCAATACCGAAGAATGTTATATTTGATGTTGTAGGTAATCTTAATTTTGGATGCCCATTTATCTTTACATTGTATGTTTTTTTTATTTCCTCCTCAAAACGGTATTGTAATTTTTTTAGTCTTTCCAAGTCTTCGTTTATTGAACATAATTCAAGGGCTTTCGCTATTCCAACTGCTCCTGGAACATTTTGTGTTCCAGCGCGAAGTCCATCCTCTTGTTTCCCGCCGTGAATTAATGGCTCAAGCGGAGATCCTAATTTCGCATAAAGAACACCTATGCCTTTTGGACCATATATCTTGTGTCCAGAAAATGTTGCAAAATCTACATTAGAAAGATCTATTCTCATCTTCCCAATAGATTGGGTTATATCAGTGTGAATAAGGATTCCATACTCTTTTGCAATTTTCGCGATCTCTTCTAAAGGAGATATAACACCGGTTTCGTTATTGACATGTATAACAGATATTAATGAAGGTTTAGTATTCTTTTTTAGGATTTTTAGCAGCTGGTCAATATCTGGTATCCCATATTTATCTACATCGAGAAGTTCTACCTTTCCTCCAATTTCTCTGACAAATTCAAGCGGTCTGATAACTGAGCTGTGTTCAACTTTAGTTGAAATTATGTAAGGTGTTCTATTTTTCTTAATTTCGTAAAAGGCGATACCTTTTATGACAGTATTATTGCCTTCAGTTGATCCGGATGTGAAAATTATTTCGTGTGTATTCACTTTTAGTATTTGAGCTATTTTTTCCCTTGATGAATCAAGGTATTCCCTTGCTTCTCTACCAAACCAGTGCGGAGATGATGGATTACCGGTAGAAATAACATTCAGCATACTCTCTACAACTTCATTAGCAACAGGTGTTGTGGAGTTATAATCCAGATAAACGAATCTTTTTTCCATTAATTAAATTTAGTGATCAATAAAATTTATCCCATTTCTTTCAGTTTTAATATGTTTTCGACATAGGTATATATAAATATCAATTTATTTTTCAGATCTTTTAGAACTTTTTCATCATAGTTTGAGGGTGGATTTTTTATTAGTAGAGAAATGATTTCTTGTGATAGATTTGATATCCTTTCATTTGGATCCAATTGCTCGGGACCTGTTGAGCCTTGCTCTTGAGTTTTAAATATCTCGGGAGTTTGTTCTGTATCTTCTATTTTTGATGAAATATCATCTATTATCTTTTGGAAACCATCTATTATGGTGAAGTTTTTTGATATATAATTTTTCTCCTCGTTTTGAGATATCATTGGATAATTTTTATCTATCCATCTTTTTATTTCATATATTGGAACTCCTATGAAGCTTTTACCATTTTCCTTTATTCTTTTTTTCCATGAAGCTTTTGAGATAAATTTATAGACTGCTCTTTTGCTCTTTTTTATCCCAAACCTTTCAAAAACTTCCCTTACAGCTTTCGCTCCTAAAACGTATGGAATATTATCTATGTTCTTTATGTTTATACCCTCAAGTTCCTGCATATTGTTAATTTTAACAAACTTTATTAATGAAATTAAATTCAAAGTTAATGTTGAGAAAAGAAAAGTTTTCAGATAAGGCGGATATTCTCACAGAAGCTATTCCATATTTTTTGAAATTCAAGAATAAAATATTCGTCTTGAAAATTGGTGGTAGGATTCTTGACGAGGAAGAGGTTTTTGATGTTGTTTCAGAAGATATTGTTTTGCTCTCACTTGTAGGTATAAAGGTTGTTGTCGTTCACGGTGGTGGGAAAGAAATAACGAGGTTCCTTGAAAGGCTGAACATAAAATCACATTTCAAAGATGGAATAAGAGAAACAGATGACACTGTTATGGAAATAGTTGAAATGGTGCTTGATGGTAAGGTAAATGGTAGGCTTGTTTCTGCAATATGTAAAAAAGGTGGGAAAGCTATAGGCCTGTCTGGAAGAGATAATTTCTTTTTGGTCTCCGAACAAGTTAAAAATAGGGTTGGATCTGTTGTATCCGTAAAATCCAAAGATATAATGGACTTATTAAGTATGGATTTTATTCCCGTTTTCTCCTCTGTAACGATCACTAAAAACGGTGTTTCAATGAATACTAATGCCGATGAAGTTGCATGTGAAATTGCTATGGCACTTTCAGCAGAGAAGCTTATAATCCTTACAGATGAAGATGGAATTCTTGATAAAGACAGAAAGCTTATTAAATCTATAACCGATTTAGAAGCTCAAAAGCTTATAGAAGATGGTATTATAACGGGCGGAATGATACCTAAAGTACGCCTTGCCCTGAAAGCTGTCAAATCGGGAGTGAAAAAAGTTCATATCATAAGCGGCCTTATTGAACATTCCATACTCCTTGAAATATTTACAGATGAAGGAATAGGAACTGAAATAATTGCATAAATCTTAAAACAATTTTAGAAATCTCTAAATTTCATTTCTGATATTATACAAAATAAATTGCAAAACAAGTTTTTGTAAATTTCGCTTCAACGATGATTAAAATTACTTACTTGGTATTTGATTTTTTGTTCGGGCAAAAATGAATTTATTTACGAATAATCAAAATGATAACCTCGAAAAGAAAAAGAAGGAGGGACTTTGCTACATATTCCTTGTGGATATTGAAGGTTTCACAAAGCTTTCATCTTCATTATCTCATAACGAGCTTTCAAATTTTGTTGATAATTTTAAAAACTCTGTTCTTGATTCAGTTAATTTGAACGAAGGTAAGGTTATAAAGTTTTTGGGAGATGGGGCAATAGCTGTCTTCAATTTATTAGAAAAGGCCATAGGTGCTGCTGATATCTTGATATCGCGCTACAGTAGTTCTGAAACTAAAGTGAAAGTTTTTATAACTGTCGGTGAAGTTATTTTTGAAGATAATGACATCTTCGGTTTAGATGTGAATTTCGCCTTTAGAGTTATAGAGGCTATCAAAGGCGGAACATTGGCCATCTCGGAACCTACTTATATGATTCTGAAAAACAAGCAAGGTTTTTCACCATCGCGGGAACTTTCAATCAAGGGAGTAGGAGATGGAATCAGAATATTTGTTCGGGGAGAACCAGAAAAACTTATTAATGAAACAGACGATGTCAGATTCCTCATAAAGTCTGCAGGAATTTGGGATAGATTCATCTCTTTTTATCTTGATGTTTTGATCTTCATCTCTTCCTTTGGAATTATCAGCACTATAACATTTAAGAAATTTATTCAGATGTCGGGTGAGAGGCAAATCACAGAATACAGAACAGAGCGGAATCCACAGCAACAAGAGCAAAAACAGAAAAAAGAAGAAGAACTCAAATTGCTTGAGATTGAAACTCCTCTTGGTAAAATCAAGGCTGGAAAAGGAGAACTTGATATAAAAACTCAAAGAGGTGAAGTACACACCGAACCAGGAAAGCTTGAAATAAAACTTGGGGAGGGAAAAAAGTTTGCGATATCATATCTTCAGTTAAGTGGTATTGAGGTAGTAATTTTCACACTTTATCTTGCATTATTTTGGTTTTTCTTCAAAGGAATGACTCCAGGAGAATGGATAGTAAGGATAAGAGTTGAGAGATTAGATAGGTCTCCCCCAGATTTAAGAACTTCATTTCTGCGTGCGATTCTTCTGGTTTTTATGGTTCTGCCGGCAGGTCTTGGTGTGATTATACCTCTCATTATAACTCGGGGAAAAACCTTTTTGCATGATAACCTCACTAAAACAGTAGTAGTTCGAAGATGATTTTATTTTCCCATTTTTAAAATGCAGCAGATTTATTTACTTTCTTGTGTCGTTTTCCCTTAAATATCTAATATTAAACTTTGGTTAGATTTTATAATCAAGCTCCATATGTATTAAAAATTTTGCAGATAATGTAGGTTGCATCGGATCATTATGTTTGAGATGGTGTAAATAAATGACTAGATCTTTTGTGAATGGTTGGTTTGATTCTTACAGAAGAAAGGAGAATTCAAAGAATTTTTTATTCTTGAAAGTGATTGATTATCCACTTTCTATCTCAAAAATCATGTTCATATGTGTCTTCTCAGATTCACTTGATTATATTGTAGTTTTTCTTGAAAACTGCTTTTATTATTAAAGATTAACGAGTTATCTCTCTAAAATAATTGTATAAAAAATGTTATTAAATTTAAGGAGATGAAGGTTTTAGGTATATCAGCCTACTATCATGATAGTGCAGCTTGTCTAGTTATAGATGGAGAGATTATATCTGCCTGTCAGGAAGAAAGATGGACAAGAAAGAAACACGATCAAAGTTTTCCATCAAACTCAATACAGTATTGTCTTAAGGAAGCGGGTATATCTATTTCTGACCTTGATGCGGTTGTCTTTTATGAAAAACCAATTATAAAGCTTGAAAGGATAATTGATACATATTACAGATATGCTCCGAAGGGTTTTAAACAGTTTAAATCTGCAGTTTCATCTCTCATATTTGATAGAAAGATGTTTATGAAGGACCTGTTAAAGCGCGAGATTAAGAAGATAAATTCCGATGGAAAGATTCCTCCTCTGTATTTTTCAGAGCATCATCTATCTCATGCCGCAAGTGCTTTTTATCCTTCACCATTTTACGAAGCCTCTATACTTACTGTAGATGGTGTCGGTGAATGGGCTACATGTTCTTTGGGATATGGTAAAGATAAAGAAATAAAATTGTTCAAAGAATTGCATTTTCCTGATTCTGTTGGTTTGCTTTACTCGGCTTTTACCTATTATTGTGGTTTTAAGGTGAATTCTGGCGAATACAAATTAATGGGGCTTGCTCCGTATGGAGATCCAAGATCTGCCCAGAAATATAAAAATTTGATACTTGATAAGCTTGTGGATATAAAAGAAGATGGTTCCATACGCCTGAATCAAGAGTATTTTGATTATTGCACAGGTTTGAAGATGATAAAAGAAGATAAATGGGCTGAGATTTTTGGTGTTCCTCCCAGGAAACCCGAGACAGAGATAAAGCAGATATATGCTGATATTGCGCTTGCGATTCAGGAGATAACTGAGGAGATTGTTTTTCGTATGGCTAATGAGGTCAAAAAATTAACCGGGAGTAAGAATCTATGTATGGCTGGGGGAGTTGCTTTAAATTGTGTTGCCAATGGGAAGATACTTATAAGAAGGATATTTGACAATGTTTGGATACAACCTGCTGCTGGAGATGCTGGTGGAGCTATGGGGGCTGCTTTAAGCTTCTACTACATGCATGATGAAACCAGTCGGACTATATCTGAATTTGACTCAATTAAAGGAGCTTTTTTGGGACCTTCATTTTCAAGGTATGATATACTCTCTACGATTTCAAAATACAAAGCTGATTACATTGAATTACAAGATGAAGACGAGCTCTGTAGAACTGTAGCGCGTTTTATTGCAGATGGTTATATTGTCGGTTGGTTTCAGGGAAGGATGGAGTGGGGACCAAGGGCTCTTGGAGCAAGGAGCATCCTTGCTGACCCAAGAAGACCAGAAATGCAAAAGAAACTAAACCTGAAAATAAAGTTTAGGGAAGGTTTTAGACCTTTTGCTCCATCCGTAATAGCAGAAGATGTTAAAGAATATTTTGAGTTCGGATTTACATCTCCATATATGATACTTATAGATTATGTCAATCCAAAAAGAAGGAATCCGCTTCCCGAAAATTGGTATGACCTATCTCTTTCCGAACGCTTGTATTTCGTTCGCTCTGACATACCTGCTGTGACTCATCTTGATTACTCTGCTCGGGTGCAGACTGTCCATAAGGAGACAAACCCCAGATTCTGGAAGCTTATCAACGAATTCAAAAAAATCACAGGATACGGTGTTATAATAAACACAAGTTTCAATGTTAGAGGAGAACCTATAGTTTGTACTCCAGATGATGCATACAGATGCTTTATGAGAACAGATATTGATTTCCTTGTGATGGAAAACTTTGTCTTTGATAAGAAAAAACAAATCCCATTTAAAGAAGACTTCAAAATAGAACTTGATTGATTTTTTGTTCCCGTCTTTAAGAGAGATATAAATTTTGGTAGAAATGTATTTGTTTGTTTGATTATTTCGCATTAATATTATCATCATATGTTTTATAGCCTAGAACCTAAAGAAAAAAAGAACAAGTACGAAAAAATTCTGTAAGTCTAAGGATAAAAATGTAAAGTATGTGGTGTAATATAAATTTGTAAAGTCAGTTAAACTGCTAAAGTTCAGATTTGCCCCTATCAAGTTGTAATATGTAATTGTTTTAGTGATTGCCAATTTTGTCCAATCTTAGATATTGATGAAAGGATTTTTGAAGCTTGCTATTGGACTTAAGAGAGAAAACTGCTGGAGATACTTAAAACCTTAATATTCAGTGGAGTGAAATGAGCATTTATATGATTTTTATATTTAGGACAAGGAGGATACACTATAGCTTTTATAATCTTTAGATGACTTCCGTTTTGGAACTTGGTAAGTCGGTTTTCTTTCTGCTGATGTGCTCGAGAAATGTTCTAATACATAATTTTAAAGTAAATATGTGGTTCGGGGCTCCGGTATTCTGTCGAGAAGCTTGAAGGATACAATATTAGGTGTGACCAGTATTATCAGCATCAAAGCTCCTTGAGCCCTTAGATTTTGTTTGAGGCTAGTGAAAATAGGTAAATCAGATGTATTGAATTTATAAACATATTTATCAAGTTTTACGATTTTTGGTCTGATCTGTTTAAGCCTTAATAATATGCAATGTTTGTTGTTTTTATTTTAATTAGTATTGCTTTGTCGCATCAATCAAATCTTTATTGAGTTAGGATATGATTGAGTTAGGATATGAAAAGTAAAATACATAAAATACTATGATTGCAACAGAGTAAAAGAATTTGGTAGCCACTTAGGATGCGTAAAAAGTAAAAAAATTTTTTATATCCATCAAAAATGCCAGATAGTGAATA
>CAZRNR010000014.1:0-44339 GCA_964601505.1 uncultured bacterium
TTGAGCTTGATAGAAATATTTCCGATGGTATCTTTGATAAATCTATAACTTTGAATGAGTATTCTATTCCACCTACGGGAGTTTTCTGAACGAGGGATGATTCTGTAATTTGTCCTAATGTAAAAACAATTTGCCAGATTTCGGTATCAGGGAATTGATTTTTTATATCTACAAAATAACTCAGCATTCTTATTGGGAACCATTTTTGATAATAGAGTTGGAACTCTATATGTAAGACAAATTTTTTACCATTGTATTCGGAGATATAGAGTTTATCAACTCTTTTTTCTCTGACCTGGGGGAATTCAACATTTTTAACTTCTAAGATTTTAAGATTAAGACCGATGATAAGGGGGAGGATTTCTTGCTCTACACCGAGGATTATTTCTTTGAGAGAGGTTTCGTATCTCATAAATAATTTTTTGTTTTGTGATGAGTGTAATACAAGTATGGTAGGAATTTTATGTAAATGTTTTGAAGATGCAAAAGATCATTTCGTAATCAGTTAAAGATTTCGTAAAAATGGTATGATTAGTATGTGGAAATTTTCCAGCAATGAGCATTTTGATTTAAAGATTAATGTTTGAATTTCATGGTGATTTACTATAGTTTTTTCCTAAAGATTGTCTTGAATTTTCTTCATACAATATTTTGGATTTTGTTGAATATCAAATCACATATTTTCAGGAATTTTGGGATGTCTTGAGAGCGGAAAAACATGCCATAAGAATTTGTGTATCAAGGACTATATTATTCTTTGATAGTGCATTTCCTAACTTTTCAAAAGAAAGTTTAAAAACTTTTCTAACCATCCTTCATAAAAAATATCCTCCTATTCCTTTCCCAAGACCGAACCCTTGAAAGAAAACTCGAATCTCCTCTACATTATAGCACTGTAAAAGTTCAGGAAAGTACTATAATCAAGATCATCTTTTCTCTGATTGCTTTAAGGTAAAGATTGAAAACAAAGATAAATAGTGGATTCATATAAAAAGCTGAAAAAGAAGAATTTATATTTCTTGTTTTGAAAATAATCCTACATTGGAGGTTAGCTCTATGGGAGATGGAGGTGAAAAATTTACTTGTCTTGTAACAGGTGCGTGTGGATTTTCTGGTTCATACATGGTTGATATACTTTTGAAGAAAGGCTACAATGTGATAGCGACGGATAGGGAGGATGCTCCAAGAAGGTGGCTCAACCCAGAAGTAAAATTCATACCGTCTGACCTTACAGATATAAAATCTCTTGAGAAAGTTATGGATTCTGTTGATGTTATATTTCATCCCGCTGCTGTTTTCAATTATTCGGCTCCTCTTGAACTTCTTATGAAAGTTAATGTTAACGGAACTAAAAACTTGTTAGATGTAGCGGTTCAGAAAGGTGTTAAAAAATCTGTGATCTGGAGTACTGCGGGCGTTTATGATGTTAGCAAGTCAGAAGGTATTCCGATAACTGAAGAAGGTCCTATAGGTCCTTCTAATAACTACGAGTATTCTAAGTTAAAGCAGGAGGAGCTTGCTATGGAGTATCATGCTGCGGGGAAGATAAACATAACTGTGATAAGACCTGCGCCTATATACGGGCCAAGAAATTTTTATGGATTTGCTAACATAATTTTTGGTTTTGCAAAAGCTCCGCTGCCGATTATACTAATCCCAAAGATATCAAACAAAGCTGTATCTGTTCATGTTGAGGATGTATGCGAAGCGGCTCTTTTTCTTGCCCAAAGGGAGGAAGCAAATGGTCAAATTTATACCATAGTAGATGATTCTGACTACACTTTTTCTGGTATGGTTTCGCTTATAGGGAGTCTTGTTGGGAAAGAGATTGTTGAAATTCCAATAAGTGTGAATGCTAAGGTGCTTTCTTTTATTTTTGTTCAGATTGCGCGTTTCACTTCTGTTGTGAAAAAATACTTTCCACTAATTCTAAATAATCCCTACCTTGAGGTTCTCAAATATCTTGAGGAAGATACTGCAAGATATATAGAGCATTCTTTCAGGTTCTCAAATGCAAAGCTCAAATCTATAGGGTATAAACTCAAGTATCCGGATCTAAGGGATGGGCTCCCACCAACAATAAAGTGGTATAGAGATTACGGTTATCTTTAAGGAGGTATTTTTTATGGAGTATTTTCCATATGTAATTGGAGCTTATTCAATATTTTGGATATTTTTCTTGGTTCTTGTTATTTATGTTTTGAGGAAGTGAGCGGGCGACGGGACTTGAACCCGCGACCTACAGCATGGCAAGCTGTCGCTCTACCACTGAGCTACGCCCGCACGCTAATAAAAATAACCATTTCTACCCAATTTTTGTATATATTCTGAAATTTTATCGTTAATCCAATGGATGTTAAAATAGTCGGTGTTCTTTCTTACTTCCCTCTTGAGTCTGCATACATAAGGGGAGCGAAAAATTATAACGATATAATTGAAGTAAGAGTAGATCTTATCGGCGAAAAATATGAAGAAGCCTTGGCGAAATTCTCTAAAATAAAGCCAGTTCTTCTTACCGTTAGATCAGAAAAAGAAGGTGGAATATATGTCCCATCAAGAAAAGAAATATATATAGAAAATCTTGATAAAGCAGATTATATAGATGTTGAACTTTCTTCTGTGAGTGATATGGAGCATGTTATTTATCAAGCTAAAGCCAAGAAGAAAAAGGTTATGCTTTCTTTTCATTCTTTTGATCGCGTGCCTTCTGAAAGAGAACTTGATATGCTTCTTAGGAATGCAGAAATTTCTGGAGCGGATATATTTAAAGTTGCTGTCTTTTCTCTCTCTTACAAGATAATCACTGACCTTTCTCTATGGATAAAAAAAACGATATTTAAGAAGACTATTGATTTAGCTGTTATGTGTATGGGAAATCCGAAGGTATCTTTGATATCAAGAATTGTATTCCCAGTCTTTGGTTCAAAGTTTGTCTATGGGAAACTTGGAAAGTCTTCCGCAGCGCCCGGACAGCCAGACTCTTTTCTGCTCTACAAAATCCTAAAAGAAGAAAAATACTCATGAATTATACAAATATTTCAAGCCGTTTTATGCTTAAGATTATGCGATATGAGGAGCTTTTCCTGAATACATATCAGAGGTTCAAATTTCTCGTAGATAGAGCTTCAGGATCTTTCATATACTCTGGCGGGAAAAAATATCTAGATATGATAAGCGGTGTTGGAGTGAATTCTCTTGGGCACCTTAATAAATCCGTTGTGAAGGAGATAAAGAAACAGATTTCGCTTCATTTACACCTTTCTAATCTTTTCTGGCAGAAAGCTCAAATTATGTTTGCTCAAGAATTTCTGAAAACTTTGAAAGGGAACTATAAATTGTTCTTATCAAATTCCGGTGCTGAGGCAACTGAGTCAGCTCTAAAAATTTCTAAGCTTCCATACGGGGGAAAGCGAAAGATGTTTTTGTGTTTTATCGGAGCTTTTCACGGAAGAACTTATGGGGCACTTTCTGCAACATATAAAGAAGATTTCAAGAAACCTTTTGAACCACTCCTTGAGGGTTTTAATTTCTT
This sequence comes from uncultured bacterium, assembly GCA_964601505.1. Taxonomy (GTDB): domain Bacteria; phylum Calescibacteriota; class Calescibacteriia; order Calescibacteriales; family Calescibacteriaceae; genus DRWZ01. The sequence continues at coordinate 3,533 of CAZRNR010000014.1, forward strand.
ACCTTTCGACTTGGATTTGGTCTCCAAAGAACTTAAGAAAAATCAATATGTCGCTGTTCTGATCGAACCAATTCAAGGAGAAGGTGGTGTTATTGTTCCACCAGATGGATTCCTTAAAGGTTTGAGAACTATCTGTGATGAGACCGATACTCTTTTAATTGTTGATGAAATACAGACTGGAGTTGGAAAAACTGGTAAATTTTGGTGCTATGAGTGGGATGATATAAAACCTGATATTATTTTATCTGCAAAGGCTATTGGGGGGGGATTACCTTTGGGCGTTGCAGCTTTCTCGGAAAAAATAAGTCAGTATGTAAAACCCGGTATGCATGCCTCTACATTTGGAGGTAATCCTCTGGCATGTTCAGCAGGAAGAGTAGTTATAAAGCAAGTGAGAAAAAAAAGCTTCCTTCAATCTGTCCTGAACAAGGGAAAATACATAAAAGAAAAGATTCAAAAAGATATCGGTTTTCAGGTAGAAGGAAGAGGACTCATGCTCAGTGTGATTGTTGGAAAGGATAACACTGAACCATCTTTTATAAATGAGTTTTTCTTCAAAAGGCAAATCATAGTGAATTCTTTGAAAACTTATAAGGGAGATACGAGGATAAGAATCCTACCACCACTTACTATATCAAAGGCAGAGATAGATATCTTTCTCAATGTGCTTTATGATTTCAAACTGTCAAACAAAATTTAATTTCTATAAACATTCCACATCGTGATACACTTTAAGTTCTCATCCTGCTCATTGTTATCAAAATGATTTGTCTAAGTATGGAAAGTTGTGGGTAGGAGATTTCAACAATTAGAAAGAGACTGAACTAGTGAGAAGAAATCTTGTTCGCCATCAAGCTTACACAGTAGCGCGCTTACAGAAAGTAGGACACGGATAGAACTGTGCTTGCTTCTACACGAAAGGAAGAGAAAACAGAGGGTAAAGAAATTTTCCTGTAGCCCAAAAGAGAAGAACATGTAAGACAAAGCATTATCAAAAGCTACAATCAGTGGTTCTAAAAGATAAACATTCATCCTATTCCACACCTCTCTCTGGCATATTGTCAAAAGTTCGGTTGTATCTGAATGCTATCAACTATCTTCTATCTGTTCGTAGTTTCTTCTGTCTTCTGATGTTAAACTCAAGGGATTTCACAAAGATTATGAAATAAAGCTGGTATTTGGTAAAATCGAGTGTTTTTTTTTATATTCAAGCTTATGGAGATGCTTGCTGTTGAGCCGGAAATTCAGAAAGTAGATATAGATGAGCTTACCCCTCGTGAGGTTGTAGAATACCTTTCGCGTTATATAGTTGGTCAAGACGAGGCAAAAAAGGCTATAGCGATAGCTCTGAGGAATAGGGTAAGAAGGATGAAACTTCCAGAGAGCTTGCGCGAAGAAATAACTCCTAAAAACCTTCTTATGATAGGTCCTACTGGAGTAGGTAAGACTGAAATCTCAAGAAGGATAGCACGTCTTATAAATGCTCCTTTCATAAAAGTTGAAGCCACGAAATATACTGAGGTTGGATATGTCGGCCGAGATGTTGAATCTATAATAAAGGATATCGTTAATGTCGCTGTTTCGGAAGAAAAATCAAGAGCTAAAAAGTTAGTTGCGGACCAAGCAAGAAAGATGGCAGTTGAGAAAATTGCTTCTGAATTTATGAAGCAAAAAGGTATTCCGGAGGAAAACAAAAAAGATATAATCTTTAAGATAAACCAGGGATTGATTGATGAAGAACAGATATCAATTGATATAAAGGAGTCTCCTTCTGTGGATGTTATTGCAGCATCTGTTTTCCCGGGTATGGAGCAAATTGAGGAGCAGATACGGAATGCTTTGTCGTCTATTATTCCCGGAAGAGTTGCTAAAAAGACAATGAAAATCAAGGACGCTTTGAAAATTTTTGAGAGCAGATTTGCTGATGAACTTGTGAATATGGATGAGATAATACGAAAAGCTTTATGGAGGGTTGAAAATAGCGGTATAGTTTTTATAGATGAGATAGATAAACTCATAAATCCTCGTGGTGGGCATGGACCAGATGTTTCTGGTGAAGGAGTCCAAAGAGATTTGCTACCAATAATTGAAGGAACAACAGTTAATACAAGGTATGGACCAGTTAGAACAGATTTCATTTTGTTTATAGCCGCCGGTGCATTCCATCATTCAAAGCCTTCAGAGCTAATCCCAGAACTCCAGGGAAGGTTGCCCATAAGGGTTGAACTTAACTCTCTCACAAAAGATGATTTCGTGAGAATTTTGAAATTTACAGATAATTCCCCAACTAAACATTACCAGATACTTCTGAAGACAGAATCTGTTGATATCCATTTCACAGATGAAGCTATAGAGAGGATTGCCTATTATGCTGCTTTGATCAACGAAACTCAAGAGAACATAGGAGCTCGCCGTCTTTACACGATTGTAGAAAATGTTATGGCAGATATATCATTTGATGCGCCTTATCTCAAAGGTCAGAAAATTACTATAACAGATAAATATGTGGATGAGAAAATCGCTCCACTTGTGAAAGATGAAAACCTCTCAAATTACATACTCTAAATTTTTTGCTTTGTCTAATATTTCGATCTTCTCAGGAGACTTAAATTTTTGATAAAATAAAAATCAAGCTCTGATATTCATTCCTTTCTGATTGCACTTCTCCTCATTTTAACAGGGAGAAATTATCTATTTACGAATGTTTTTTCAGTGTTCAGGACTAACAAACAAGGCATTTGACCATCAGAGTAAGAAATTCACATATCGTCAATATGATCTTGGTAACCCAAGTATGTGTTCTGCGGTCAGGTTCAAAATCATTTCGTTTGATAGTGGAGCAGTTTTAAGGAGTCTTGCAGATTCCATAAGTATCACAAGGTGGTTATCTTCAAGGAATCCAGCTCCCCCAAGCGTCTGTATGGCTCTATCTACTGCGGACATAAAAAGTTCGGCTGCAAGGTATTTTGACGAGTTCGCAAGAAACATGACTTCCTGGGGTGGAAATTCGTTGTCGTAAGCCCAAGCTGCTTTATATACAATCAACCTTGTGGCTTCCTGTCTTATTTTTACATCTGCTAAAGGATGTTGTATAGCCTGATATGAACCTATAGGTCTTTTTCCAAATACTGTTCTTTCTTTTGCGTAATCTACAGCTTTTGTCAGGCAATATTCACTTAATCCTACAGCTGATGCACCAGCTAAAATTCTCTCGGGATTGAGTCCATTGAACAAAACCCAAACTCCCTGATCTTCTTGCCCTATCAGGTTTTCCGCAGGAACTTCTACATCTTCAAACTTCACAACACACTGGTTCATTCCTTCTATACCTCGTGTATTCATCTTGGTTATGCTTATCCCTTTTGATTTCAGATCAACTAAGAAGACCCCGAGTCCGAACATCTTAGGTAGTCCCCTTCTTTCTACCTCTTGGTATGGGGTTGTTCTTGTAATAAGCATTATGTAGTCTGCGACATCTGCGCCTGTTATCCACACTTTCTCACCGTTTATCACATAATATCCGTTTTTCTTTGTAGCAATTGTTTTTATCCTGAACGTGTTTGATCCTGCTTCTGCTTCTGTTACTCCAAGAGCACACTTTATTTTACCTTCTGCCATTTTTGGTAAGAATTTCTTTTTGAGTTCTTCGCTCCCATTTCTTATCAAGCAAGATTGGGCGCAAATGGTCAGAACAAATAAAGCGTTCCCTATTGCATTTTTAGCCAGCTCTTCAGTTGTTATTGTAGCTCCAAGTAATCCAAGGCCGCTTCCCCCGTATTGTGAAGGAACTATTGCTCCAAGTAAGCCAGCTGATGCTATCTCATCCCATATCTCATATGTGAACTCTCTCTTCTTTATCTTCTCAAAAAGGATGTTTTTCTTACCCTCTAATTTCTTCTTTATCTTCTCTGCTGTTTCTTTTATCATCTGTATTTCTTGTCCAAGTGAAAAATCCATTTCCTTTACCTCCTAAATATTTTTTTGCTATAGAAAGATTAGAAAACAAAATTTCAGAAAAATTGAACAAGCGTTCAAAAATACAAAATTCTATTTGGATTTATTTTGTTGAGCAACCTGCTGGAGGAATCTGAAAAATATCTGTTTATGATTTTGTTAAGCTAAATATATAAGTAGATGGAAGATAAAGAGCTTTTTGATGAAGTTAGCCAGATTGTGAGCTCTTGCGTTCCAGTTTCACCTCATTCAAGGCGTAAGACAAAGAAGATAAGGGTTGGTAAGGTTTATGTGGGCGGTGATGCTCCAATATCTGTTCAAACAATGACGAAAAACCCAACAGAAGATACTCAGGCGCTTCTTCAGGAAATCAAAGAAATAGAAGATATCGGTGCGGATATAGTGAGAATATCTGTTCCAGATGAGAGATCTGCTTTATCTCTTCTTAAGGTTAGGGATAAGGTAAATATTCCTATTGTAGCAGATATACATTTTGACCCCAAGATGGCTGTAAAGGTCCTTGAAGATGAAACTGCAGACTGTGTGAGAATAAACCCGGGGAATATAAAGTCTGCAATAAAATCAAGAGAGCTTACTGCAGGCTATGATCTCCTTGAGCGAATAGTTGAGCTTGCTAAGGAGAAAGGTAAGGCCATACGGGTTGGAGTTAATTCCGGGTCGCTTGAGAAACCAATATTGGAGAAATATGGGAAACCAACTCCGCAAGCTTTGTGTGAGAGTGCTCTTTTGAATGTCAAGCTCCTTGAAAGACTTGGTTTTAGCGAGATAAAGGTTTCCCTCAAGTCATCGGATCCATACGAAACGATGATTGCATATTTTTTGTTTTCGTCTGTGTGCGATTATCCCCTACATGTTGGAGTTACAGAAGCTGGCACTCGCCTTTCTGGTGCGGTGAGATCTTCGGTAGCGCTGGGAATACTTTTGTGGCATGGTATAGGGGATACAATAAGAGTATCTCTTGCTGCTCCAGCGGTGGAAGAAGTTATAGTTGGAAAGAGAATCCTTGAATCACTCAAAATCAGGCCGCAAGAAGGAAGGGTTATAGCCTGTCCAACATGCGCCAGAACTCAAATAGATGTTGTCAGAATAGCTGAAGAAGTTGAGCAGAAAATGATCAAGGAAAAAATAAATAAATCTGTTGCAATTATGGGATGCGTTGTAAATGGTCCTGGAGAATCTTATGTTGCAGATTTCGGAGTTGTGGGAGGTGGAAGTTCCGCAGTTTTTTATGTCGGCGGAAGACCACAGTTTAAAACGACGAAAAACTCGGATGAAATAGTTAGAAAGTTGATAAGTATTCTTGCTGATAATAGCACTGAGCAAAAGAGAGGTTAAAATTTCATCCTATTCATGAATTTTTATTTCTTTATTATTTATAAATTATCTTTTAAACCATTTGGTAGTGTATATGGTGATGAGCGATTTTTCTTGTTCCCTTGTTGCAATTTTTCATTAATTTTAACAAAATATAACTTTTAACACATAAGTTATACTGAATAAACACTATCTGTGGTTTATCTATGATGTTTTTTCAGATCCTTGAAAGGAAATTTATAATGAGGGATTTTAATGTAGATATTATAAATCTTGATTATATCAGGTTAATTGAATAAACGAATGTATAAACAAATAAGCTGAAAAAGCGTGTATTATTTGTTTCCTGCGTAAAATTTGTATTATGCTCGATAATATCATTGATCTTCTATTCTCGTTTTCTTTGAGATTTTTTGCTTGTCCATACTGTGCGGCAGACAATGCGGCCAGAAGTAACGTTTCAACTTTTGAGTCAATTATAACTGGTGGAGGTGTTTTAATTTTATCTTTAATTGTAGGTGGCTTCGTTCTTATTTATACTGTTAATTATATGAAGAAGGGTGGAAAATAGATTGTGGATAAACTCCTATGGTTTTGTTTAAATTTATTATTATATGAAAAATCTGGGAGAGCTATCTTTACACATAGGAAGAGCCTTATCTAAATCGCTTATTATTTTCCCATTTTGTCTAATTTCTCCAGAGAATTTTATATACCTTGCGTTCATTTTTCTCTTGTTTATTGTAGAGTTCTTTTTGTTGTTCAAATCCAAAAGAGTAAAGGTCCTGGTTATAATTTTTACTTCTATTTTCTCTTATGTAATACCGTTTTCTATGAATATAGATTTTGTTTTTTTTGCTTTTTTGATCTGTGATTTTATTTGTATTCTATCTGTTTATATAAGGCCCCTGGTTGTATCTGTACCTGTTGCTGGACTGATTTTATTTTCCATCTTTTTCCAGCCCTTCGTTTATATACAGGATTTTTTAAGTAAGAAGGATAAACCTTACTATGAGTTTGAAGATAAAAAGATAGACCTGATAAAAGTGGATCCAATGATGGAAGGCACCGAAAATATTACTTACAGTAATTGGCAATTATTGGCTAAAATTATTTACGGAGATGAACTTTTTCTTCTCAGAGTTCAATCTGTGGATGATAGGGAGATTGTTATTATTTCTATCATATCTGCTCTATCGTTTTTTTTAATTTCTTTCTATATTTCTAGATATATCATTGATGCAAGAAGAAGCAATTCTGGTGAAAGGCGTAAGGAATATCAGAAAAAAGATGAGCAAGATTTGCAAGATTATTCGTATAGTGATTCTTCCGCATATGTTGAATATCTTAGAGATTCCCTGTTGAGGATTAGAGAGAATCTAAAGAATGAATTGGAGGATATAAATGCCTATGAGAGAGATGTTTCAAAATTTGAAAGATTAACTGAGAAGGTAATCGAGCGAGCTCAAAGGAATAAATCAGAAATTCTTTCAACTCTGAAGGATTATTCTATGAAGATAAAACTGAAAGAAGACTATTCCAATATAGTAGATAAGATTTCAGAATTCATTAAATTGCTTGGAGAAATTCGTTCTTTTTCGGGTAATTTGTTGTCTGATATCCTTACCTTGAAGGAAAATTTTTTACGATATGAAAGAGATATAAACAGGAGGTTTCGTGAATTTGAGAATCTCTTTCATGAGATATTTTCTCCATTGGGAGGAATTGAAAATCAGGTGAATTCGCTGAGACTGAACTTTCATGACACTTATCAGGATGAAATCTTTAAGAGGTGTGAACAGATGATATCTGAGATGCAAGGTTTTCTTAAGAACCTTTCAGAAATTTATGAGAGTTTTCACATATTACATTTAAATTCACAGGTTAGGGCTCATAAGATACGAGATAAAGTCCCAAGTTTTGAAGTTATACCGCATGCTATATTCATGATGCTTGGGAAAATGAGAGAACTTATGTCTAACATTGAAACGGAGCTAAAATCTTTTGAAAATTTTATTCAAGAGATCAAGAGATCCCGGACACAATTTTCTCTCTCTGTAAATTTTCAAGATATTTCAAATAATGTGGTTGAGATGAAATCTGCTGTGGAAAGCATAGTTTCCCATGTGAGCTCTGTTAAATCTGCTCTTATAAGTAATATTAAATCTTATTTATCTGTCTTGAATGATTCTGAAAGTTCAATAAATTATTTTTCTAGGGTAGTTTCGGATATTCTTTATGATATAGGTAATGCCTTTCCTGCATTTAGCTATGCTTTATCGCAGGTTCGGACGGAAAATGACAACCTTGTTAAGAATATTGTAGATTGGGTGAAAGATTATGAAACTAAGCAAAAATAACTTGGTATATATTTCCAGAAGTTTTCTTCTTATCTTTCCGCTTTTGGGTATGTTATTGATCTATGATACAACAAGATTTATTCAATTTATTTCTCTTTTGAATTTGATAATTATTTTTTCTCTTTCTTATGTTTTGCAAGGAACCAAAAAATTTTTCCTTCTTCCCTTACTGATTTTTTTCTATGCTTTTTTCTTTGGCTTTACGCTGTCAAGCTCATGGTTATTGAAAATATCTCCCGGATGGGTATTTATTTCTCTTTTGGTTATATTCTCTATTTCTGTTCTGGTTTCTGCTATCGCTTCGTTTTCTGTTTATTCCGAATTATACAAAGAGATATCAGAGGAGATCCAGACCGAACCAGAGCATAAGCAGGAAACTTCTGAAAAAGATGCCGGTCTTGAAGCGGAGATGGCATATATTAGAAGCAACTTTATTTTGATATCGGACGACATATCTGGAACAGTGGAACCAAAGCTCAAAGCTATAAATGATTCTTTGGAAAAGAGAAAACTAGAACTTGAACAAAATTTTCAGGATTACACAATTATTTCAATGAATCTTTCCGAACTCTTTGATTTGTGCATATCTATGAAAGACAGGTTATCTTCTTTTCTCAATTATGTTAAAAAGATTTCTTCTATATTGGGGAGATATTCTGAGGTATCAAATTCTCTGAAGATTGATAAGATGAACCTTTTTTCTTTTTCCAATCAGGGTTATTCTGACTTATACAAAAATCAGATTTCTGATCTTCATGATAAGGCGAAAAAATTGGAATCTTCTTTAGATTCGCTTCAGATTTTCTTAAAAGATTCGGATGAAGAAAATGGTTTAGATATTCGATCAATTGTTCTATCAATTAAGCCATCAATCATTGAATTTTTCAGGATTAATTATATTTCTTATGTTGTTTCACTAAAGACAGTTCAGATAGCTAGTACATCTGGTAGCAGTTTGGTTAGGAAGTCTCTTTTGGCTATAATACAGGATATAGATAGTTTCTCGTTCAAACTTAGTGTTCAGATAAACAACATTCTACAGCTTTTTTCTGATTTTGAGCCTCAGATATCTTCGTTTGATGCAAGTATAAGGGAGAATATGAGAAATCTTACTCACCTAAGAACTAGAATTCGCCGTATAAGGGATATGTATTATGGATCTGTGCAAAGAAGGTTAATGTCTTTTGAAGAGAAGTTTTTAAACATTTCTAATATCTTCTTTGAGGGTTCCTTTGAGAAGATAGAAGAATTGAGAAATAAAAATGATCTTTTCATTAAAGACTTAGAGAAATCAAAAACATTGGTATCTTCAATTCTTATGGATTATTCAAAGATGCAAAGAGATATTGAGGCTATCTTGAAAGAATTAGATAATTTTACAAATCTGATAAGTAAATATAGGTCCATTGTTGGTGGAGAAATATTACAGGAGTTGAAATTGTCTGGTTACCGTATACCGCGCATCCATAAAAGGACTTTGATATCAAGAAGAATATTAGATGAAGTTAATGAGTTTATCTCTTCTTACGATGCTCAAAAACGTAATTATTGATTTCTTCTGTTTTAAGGGTGTGAAGTTTTATCCTCTTGAATCTATTGGAGAGTAGGGCCTCTCTTTCTCACCTGAGTATATTATTCTTGGTCTGTATATCCTATTGTCTTTTAGCTGCTCTAGTATATGGGCTACCCATCCTATGATTCTTCCTGTGGCGAATATTGGTGTAAACATAGGTATGCTTATCCCAAGATAATACATAACTATTCCCGAATAAAAATCAACATTTGGGTATATCCTCTTTTCCTTCAGATTTTCTATCATTATTTTTTCTATCTCTTCCCCTGTTTTTATCCACATTGCTACATTTTCATCTTTTTTTGCTATGTTTTCTGCTATTTTTTTGAAGATAGCTGCTCTAGGATCATAGTTCTTATATACTCTGTGTCCAAAGCCTGGGATTTTCTCTTTGTTTTTCAATTTGCTTTCAATAAATTGTCTGAGATTTGTTTCTGGAGTTATTTCTTTGGTAAGCATTTCCATGACCTGTTCATTTGCTCCACCATGTAGAGGTCCCTTCAAGCTTCCTATTGCTGCTGATGTAGCCGAATATATATCTGTGAGCGAGGATATAACAACTCTTGCAGAAAATGTCGAGGCATTGATTTCATGCTCTGCATGGACTATAAGGACAGCATCAAATATCCTTTCATCATCTTTTGACGGCATTTCTCCTCTATGCATCCATAACCAGTTTGCAGCGCATGATATATCTGGTTTTGGTCTTATCGGTTTTTCTCCTCTTAAAACTCTACCAATGGCAGCTGTTATGGTATGAACTTTTGAAACAAGTTTTAACGCTTTTCTATAGTTAGCTTCATCAGTATTTATTTCTGCTTCTTCATCAAATACCGCTAAAGTATCAACTGCTAATCTCAATACTGTCATAGGATGAACCCCATATCTGGTCGTTCTTTCTATTATCTCATATGTGAAATCTGGGATCTCTCTGTAGCTGTAAAGGATTGCCTTAAATTCTTTTAGCTCTTTTTTGGTTGGGAGCCTGTCATTTAAAAGCAAAAAACATACTTCTTCATAATTTGATTTTTCCACAAGTTCTTCAATTGGTATTCCAGAGTAAGCAAGATACCCCCTTTCTCCGTCTATATAGCTTTTTTTAGATTCACCTATTATAACTCCCTCCAGACCCTTTGAGTATTTCCCGTTTCTATCTTGAGAACTCATAGTAATTATAATTTTTAGGTTAATAAGTTTTTTTAGCTTTTGTCTGAAATTCTTGAAGTATTGATTTTATTTTTTGTTCATATTAATAAACATTCTGAAACAAGATCTTGCATTACTTTCTTACTCCATCTTGTTGAATGTATTGCAGAAATCACAGAAGATTGAATTTCTTTTTTCCTTATCTATTTTTCCAAAAAACAGTAACAAATTTGAAAATAGTCTTGGTCAATTTTACAATTCTGATGCTTTTTGTCCAATATAAAAAATAAAAATCCATTTAATTTTATTTCAAGAAGTTAGTAGTGTTGTTTTTCACGGTGTTATAACATTTTCTTACTGGTATTTGAAAGGTGCCGTATGTAAGAACAAAAATTACAAAATAGAATTGCTCTGTTGCAATCATGGTCAAAATACTGATTATGTATTTTGCTTTTCATTCTCGGCGCACTAATTTTTTGGTTTGATGGATATAACAAAGAAGAAAATATTTTGCCTCTGTTTTGTAGTCATTATTTCATTGATATATCGTAAACTTCAGGGGTTTTTGATGAATGCAACAAAGCAAAATAGAATACAAAATAGGATGTTAATGATGATTTCCTAGGTTTCTACATAACTGTGGAGAGGAGATTAACGTTTTCTTTCAAGCAGGAAGGAAATAGGAAATGTGCTATTCCAATTTCTGTGGTGATTTAATCCAATGGCGATAAATGAGGTTTAAAAATTTTTCTTTTTAGTTTTTACATAAAGATAAATTTTTTCTTTAACCAAAGAATTTATGTATAGGAAAATAAATTTGGATGGAAAGAGTTATGGGATATATTCAATTAGAGATTTCAATGAAAAGCTACCATATTCATTGAGGATACTTCTTGAAAATCTGATAAGGTACAAAGACATAATGGGACAAATAGTTAAGGATGAGCATATAGATTCATTAATTGGCCGGAAAAAAGGGCAGGAGATTCCGTTCTTCCCGGAAAGAGTTATACTTCAAGATTTTACCGGTGTTCCACTTATCACAGATATTGCTGTTATGCGAGATGTTGCCGTGAGGCTTGGGAAGAATCCCAGATTGATAAACCCAATAAAAAGATGCGACCTTGTTATTGACCATTCTGTTCAGGTTGATTTTTTTGGGACAAGTTATGCTTTTGAGTATAACACGAAAAAGGAATTTGAAAGGAATAGAGAAAGATATGAGTTCCTCAAATGGGCTCAAAAAAGCTTTAAAAATATAAGAGTAATTCCCCCTGGAGCAGGGATAATACATCAGGTGAACCTTGAGATGCTCGCAGATTTGGTAAGAGTTGAGCGAATAAAAGGAAAAGGCTTGGTTCTTTTCCCAGATACACTTTTAGGAACTGATTCGCATACAACTATGATAAACTCTATAGGAGTTTTGGGCTGGGGAGTTGGAGGTATAGAAGCTGAGGCTGTTATGCTGGGGGAACCAAACTACATAGTTGTTCCAGAAGTCATAGGAGTTAAGCTTGTGGGGAAACCAAAAGATGGAATTACTGCTACAGATATAGTCCTTACCATAACTGAAATCCTGAGAAAGAAAAATGTTGTGGATAAATTTGTTGAGTTTTTTGGTCCGGGGCTAAAGAATCTTTCTATACCAGATAGAGCAACTATATCTAATATGTCTCCTGAGTATGGAGCAAGATGTGGATTTTTCCCTCCTGATGAAGAGACTATCAAATACTTGAGAATCACTGGAAGACCTAAAAAACATATAGTACTAGTTGAAACTTACCTGAAAGAAAATCTTCTTTTTTATGATGGCTCTGATAATATAGACTTTGACGATGTTGTTGAAATAGATCTTGGGAAAGTAGTTCCGTCTGTCGCGGGGCCATCAAGACCGCATGATAGGACATCTTTGGAAGATCTGAGGAGCAAATTCATTTCATACATAAAGAAGGAAAAGAAATCAGTGGAGATAGAAGTTAGGGGGCAGAAAGTTAGAATAGAAGATGGTTCGATAATACTCGCTGCAATAACAAGTTGCACGAACACATCTAATCCTTATCTTATGCTTGGGGCGGGCATTTTGGCAAAAAAGGCGGTACAAAAAGGTTTGAGCGTTCCACCTTATGTTAAAACATCTAATGCCCCAGGTTCTCTTGTTGTTAGAAGCTATCTTGAAAAATCTGGTCTAATGCCATACCTTGAAGCTCTTGGATTCCATATAACAGGGTATGGTTGCACTGTGTGTATAGGAAATAGTGGTCCAATAAACCATAGGGTTGAAGAAGCTGTTAAGAAAGAGAACTTGATCGCAGTTTCTGTCTTGAGTGGGAATAGAAACTTTGAGGCAAGGATACATCCTCTGGCTCGTGCTAATTTCCTTATGTCTCCCCCTCTTGTTGTTGCATTCGCTCTGGCAGGTAGAATAGATATAAACATGAACGAAGAACCAATCGGATATGACCCGAACGGAAACCCAGTTTATCTCAAAGATATTTGGCCAACAAAGGAAGAAATAGAAAATTATGTTTCCATTATTTCAGATCAGATATTCAAAGAAAAATATTCAAGGATCTTCGAGGGAACTGATGAGTGGAAAAATCTGTCTGCTCCAGATTCAGATACCTACCCTTGGGATGTGAATTCAACTTATATAAAACCACCTCCATTTTTTGAAAATTTTGATCTATCTGAACCTGAAAAAATTAATGATATAACTGGCGCAAGAGTTCTACTTATTCTTGGCGATAGTATAACTACAGATCACATTTCTCCTGCAGGAAACATAGATGTTAATTCTCCGGCTGGAAGATACCTTTTGGAGAGAGGAATAAAACCTTCTGATTTCAACAACTATGGTGCGAGACGAGGAAACTGGGAGGTTATGGTAAGGGGAACATTTGCCAATATAAGATTGAAAAATTTTATGGTTGATGTTGAGGGAGGATATACCATTTGTGATGGTAAAGTTGTTTCTGTATTTGAAGCTTCTGAATATTACAAAGCTAAATCTATACCACTTATTGTTATCGCTGGAAAGGAATATGGTTCTGGTAGTTCAAGAGATTGGGCTGCAAAGGGACCTGCACTCCTTGGAGTTAAGGCTGTGATAGCAGAAAGTTTTGAGACTATACACAGAAGCAACCTTGTGGAAATGGGAGTGGTGCCCCTTCAGTTCAAAGATACAAATGCAAAGGATCTTGGAATAAGCGGGAAGGAAACATTTAACATATACCTTTCAGATCTCCAACCTCAAAAAGAAGTTGAAGTCCAGATGATAAGAGAAAACGGAGAATCCGTTAAATTTAAAGCTATAGCTAAAATAAATACTCAAGTTGAAGTAGATTATATAAGACACGGAGGGATACTACCTTATGTCATGAGGAAAATTCTTCGTAGGAAAAGTAGAAAAAAGAATGGAGTACAATGATATAGGTAGGAGCATAAGCCTTGTTTATCAGAGGATAAAATCGGCCTGTGAAAGAGTTGGTAGAGATCCCAAAGATATTAGGGTAATTGCTATTTCAAAAACATTTTCTCCGGAGCACATAAAGGCTGCTTACGACTTTGGAATAAAAGATTTTGGGGAGAACTATGTTCAGGAAGCTCTTTTTAAGATAGAGAAGTTGAAACATCTGGATATAAGTTGGCACTTTGTTGGAAGAATACAATCAAATAAAATAAAGAAGATAATTGGTAATTTTGAATTTGTTCATTCCCTGTGTTCATTAGATCATGTGCTTGAGTTTGAAAAAAGGTCAAGGAGTAAGTTAAAAGCCTTTTTACAGATAAACATAGCGGAGGAAAAAACAAAAGATGGAATCTTAGTGAAAGATGTCTTAAGCTTTGTGGAAAAATTCTATGAGATTTCTCCAAAATCTTTGGAACTTATCGGTTTGATGATAATCCCTCCACCGAAAAGTCCAAGATTTTATTTCAAGCGCCTGAGAGAAATAAGAGATGAGCTTGTTGGGAGGGGGTATCCTATTACAGAGCTATCTATGGGTATGAGCGATGACTTTGAAATAGCCATTGAGGAGGGAGCTACATTTGTTAGGATAGGTAGAGCTATCTTTGGAGAAAGGCAATATAAATTTGGCTAATTTACATCTTTTTTATCTTTTTGTGTTTGATCTTGACTAAATTAACCTGATGAATGTAGCTGCATTTTTTGATTTTGATTATGTTATTGTTGAAAAGGACCTTTACCGGATGTTGGGAGAGGAGCTTATAAGGCGAGGAAAGGTTCCGCGTTTCCGCCTGTTTATATGGTATATTTGGCTTATAAAATATAGATTAAACCTCCTGAGTAGTGTCGATATAATAAAAGAGAATGTGAGAGATATTGAAGGAGAAAACGTCTCGCTCTTTTTTGATATTTCTCAGAGTATTTTTAAAGATGGGAAAAATAAAATTCTGCCTAAAGCTTTGGAACTTATAGATCAGCATAGAAAACTTGGACACAGGGTGGTTATACTATCTGGAAATTTTTCAATACTTATAAAACCTTTTGCTGAATATATAGGAGTAAAAGATATTGTTGCAATAGAGATTGAAACAAAAGACGGAAAATTCACTGGGAACGTGATTGAACCTATATGTATAGGCAGAGGTAAAACATACTGGATGAGAAAATTTGCACGGGAAAACAAAATAGATCTTACAGAAAGCTATTTTTATACAGATAGCTTTTATGATCTTGATACTTTGCTTTCTGTTGGTAATCCGGTAGCGGTTAATCCTGACCGCAATCTTGGAAATTTTGCCAGAGCAATGGGATGGAAAATAATAAAAACTCGTGTATGAATTTCAGAACTGACATTGAATTTTATAAAAGAGTATATATTTCAGGCAAGACTCCCTGGCCTTCTGATTTTCCAGAGGAGCAGTTTGTTAGGTTTCTAAATGATTATCTCCGAGATTATAAACCTTGTGTTTGTGTTGATATGGGTTGTGGTGAAGGTAGACATGCAAAGCTTCTGAAAGATTTCTTCAAAGATTCTTTGGTTTTAGGTTTTGATGTTATAATGGAACCTCTGAAGAACGCAGTGAAGAAAGCAAATAATTCATATTTTGCTGTTGCAAATGTCTTTTTCATACCAGTAAGATCTGAGGTAGTAGATTTAGCTTTGGACTTTGGCCTGTTCCATCACGTGAGAAGAAAGGATGGAAGATATTATAAAGAGGAGTTAAATAGGATACTTAAGCCTCAAGGTATTTTCCTTATAGGGGTTTTCAGTGAGAAATTCAAGCATTACGAAGGTGAAAGAAGAAAAAGAGATTTTTTATTCCATAGAGGACATTACGATAGGTTCTTTACTCCAAAAACACTTGAGCAAGAGTTTGATTTTTTGCAGAAGATAGAAATATGTGAATGGGGTAGAGGACTTGAGTGGTTCATATATGGAATTTTCAGGAAAAAATAAGCTTGATTGAGACCAAATAATAATGATTTTATGCTCTCTTCAAAAATCTTGAAAAATATAGAGTTCAGAACAGTTGAAATTTTTGAAGAAGATGGCTTTGAGGAAATACATATACCTATTCTTGACTTCTCACCGGACAAAAGAGCATTACACATAAGAGAAGATTTTACATATGAAGTTGTAAAGTTGATTCAGGATAAGAAAGTTTATTACAGGGGAAATATAATCAGAACATCACAATTTGGCAAACCAAAGGAGATATATCAGATCGGATGCGAGATAGTCAGAAGTGTTAGTTTGAAAGAAAGCGATGTAATTGATTGTGCAAAAACATTGAATAGAGTTATTCAGGAGATAGAAAAAATTACTGATCAAAAAGTTTTACTTATGATAGGACATTATGGACTAACCACAAGTATTTTAAAGGACAGTTCAAATTTATTTTTCGTAAAAAACATAACAAAAATATCTGAACTTGTATCATCTGGGAAATTAGATCGAAGATTAGCAAGAATTTTTTTCAAAGTTGTTAAGGATTTAGACGAGATAAAAGCAGTTATCAAAGATGTTCCAGAAGATATAGAGATATTTTCAAAAATTATAAAATCTCAGAAGGTATATAACCTATCGGAGAAAGTTGAAAAAGACTACTATGATGGGATAATATTTCACGGATTTTTGGAAGAAAGGAAAATTTTAGGTGGAGGTAAGTATAGGATTGATAGTAAAGAGGGTATAGGATTTTCTCTGAACCTGTTTTCTGTTGGAATAATCTGATGGATTTACTTCAATTTATTGATATTCTTGGAACCTTCGTTTTTGCAATAACTGGAGCTATAAGGGGCGTGGATAAAAAATTGGATATCTTTGGGATATTTGTTTTAAGTTTTCTGACATCGGTTGGTGGTGGAACCATCAGAGATATACTTTTGAATGAGGTTCCATTTTACTTCAAAAAGGAGTACTATGTCCTACCTATATTAGGTGGTGTTTTTTTCGTTCTTATTTTTAAAAGGATTTCCCGTTACAAAGATTTTTTGGTTTATCTTGATGCTTTAGGTCTTGGCGTATTCAGTGTGTCTGGATTTGATAAGGCTATGAGCTTAAATGTAGGATTTTTAGGCTCAATGATAAGTGGTCTTATAACTGGGATAGGTGGAGGTATAGTAAGGGATGCATTAGTCAGGGAAATACCATTGGTATTTAGGAGAGAGATATATGCAACTGCGAGCCTGTTTGGACTTTTGCTCTTTTACATACTTGGAATTCTTCATGTTCAAAAGAGCATATCTGTGTGGATTTCTGTTCTTGCAATATTTTTCACAAGGGTCTTATGCTATAGGTTAGGTATAAATCTGCCAAGACCAAGGTGATTATGATGTTTTGCTTTTGTACATTTTGTCTATAACATCTTTGTATTTTTGCATTACGGCTTTTCGCTTAACCTTTAGGGTGGGGGTTATAGTTCCATCTTCAACTGTAAAGTCTTCTGGAATAATTTCGAAGTATTTTATACTTTCAAAAGAAGCAAGGTTTGAGTTCACTTCATCTATAACTCTTTGTATTTCTGATCTCAGCTCATTTGATTGTATTATTTTTTCGTAATCTGAACCTATACCTTTTCTTTCACCCCACTTTATGACTTCTTCTTTATTTAGAGTAACGAGAGCTACACAATATGGTCTCATATCCCCTATCACGACGGCCTGGCTTATAAGCGGTAGTTTAGATTTTATGCTATTTTCTATTGGCGCTGGAGCTACATATTTTCCACCAGATGTTTTTATAAGCTCTTTTTTCCTATCTGTGATTTTCAGGAATCCATCTTTGTCAAACTCTCCTATATCTCCCGTATGGAACCATCCGTCTTTTTCAAGAACTTCCTCTGTTTCTTTTGGTTTTTTCCAATACCCTCTCATTATGTTCGGACCGCGTGCGAGTATTTCTCCATCTTCCGCTATCTTTACCTCAACCCATTTTAGAGGCTTGCCAACTGTTCCAAACTTGAATTCTTTTGTTGTGTTTATTGATATTGCCGGTGCTGTTTCTGTAAGCCCATATCCTTCAAGAATAAGTAATCCACAAGCCCAGAAGAATTCCGCTATCTCTTTTGAGAGCGGTGCCCCTCCAGAAATAAAAAACCTTATCCTTCCACCCAATTTTTTGTGTAGCTTTGAAAAAACAAGCTTGTGCGCTATTTTGTGCTTTAAAGCTAAGCTAAAAGGTATCGTGCCTTCTCTTTTTGCCTCATTATACTTCCTACCAACATTTATTGCCCAGTTGAATATTTTAGCTTTTATGGGACTTGCTTGGCTCTCTGATTTGACCTTTGAATAAACTTTTTCAAAAACTCTTGGAACGGATGGAAAGACAGTTGGTTTGACTTCTACCAAATTATCAACTACTTTATCTATACTCTCAGCTATTGCCATATTAACACCGAATTTGGGATGTACAAATTCAACAGCTCGAGCGAAGGAATGCGCGAGTGGTAGAAATAATAAAACTGTATCATCTTGAACTATATCCCTTATTTCATATAGCATTTCTACTGTTGATAGATGATTTATGTGGGGTTGAACCACTCCCTTTGGAACCCCAGTTGTTCCTGATGTGTATACTATTGTTGCTATGTCGTCAAGTTTTGTATTTTCTATGTTCGATTGTATTATTTTTTCATTTTTCTGTAGATTTTCCTCACCTATTTTCTCAAGAGTTGAAAATCTTATCAGTACACCATCCTCTTCTACAGATTCGTCAAACGATATTATCTTGTTTACAAGAGGTATTTCTTTTATGTTTTGCTTCATTTCTTGTATTATAGCTGGATTTTCTGCGAAGACAATCACTGAGTCAGAATCATTTATGATATACGATGATTGATTAAATGGAAGGGAGTGGTATATTGGAATTGAAACCCCCCCGGCCAGCATAGTTCCGATGTCTGTTATTATCCACTCTAACCTGTTGTATGAGTATATTGATGCTCTATCTCCTTTCTTGAATCCAAGTTCTATCAACCCGCTTGCTATTTTCTTGGATCTCTCATAGAATTCCTTCCATGTTATTGATTTCCATGAACCCCCATCTTTGTATGTATAAGCTATTTTATCGGGGGTTTCTTTTACCCTCCAGAGAAAAAGATCCGGTATGTTTCTGTATGGTATTTTTACTTCTTCCTTTATCATTTTTTCGCCTCCTTGTTTCTGCTTAACTAAAATAATTAGAAATAATTTAATAAAATATTCAGAAAATTCTTTATTTTTGTTGCGTGTTTCATTTATGCATTTCTGACCTCTTTTTTTCTATCCTTTGTTTTATCTCCTCAGCAATTTTCCCGTATTTGGTTTTTCGCAGCTCATCATCTTGGAATATCTGGTTTATTCTTTCTATTGAGGGTTCAAACATTTTCCTTCTTATGTAGAACTCTGCTATTTCAATGTGGTGTTGAGCGATGATTTCTAACATCTTCTGTTTTGTGCTTTCTATTTCCTTTATTCTTGGTTCATCTGGATGGTTTTTTATGAACATGGATGCAAGTTCTCTGACTTTTACTGCATATGTTATATCTCTGTCAGGTGTATCAACAAATTCAAGGTAGCATTTTATGGCCAGAAATAGCGCATCTGGTGCTTGAAAATGAGATCTATATCTTTGATAAAATGTTTCAAAGAGAGGTCCAGCTTCTGCATAGTTTCCTTTTTTCATCTTAACATAGGCTATTCCAAAGTTCGCCTGGGGCACATACTTTGATGTTGGGAAAAGTTCAATTATTTTTCTGAAATATTCTTCTGCTGTTTCAAGATCTGCAGTGAATATTCCTCCTTCTGTTTTCTTCATTGCTTCTTCATAGAGCTTTTCAGGTGTGTTTGGTGGTTCAGCAGTGGAGCATAATAAGAAAAGGAACAGAAGTGTGGATAGATAATAACTTTTCTTCATTCAACATTTTTTGTGCCGAGGGCGGGAGTTGAACCCGCACGGGGAAACCCCATCGGATCCTAAGTCCGACGCGTCTGCCAATTCCGCCACCTCGGCTCACATTAATTTTTATGTAAATAAATTAGTAAGTTATCATTTTATAGAAAAAATTATCGAACCTTTACTCCTGTATGAGGCTGAAAAAATTGTTACGTTACAAGATTTATTCTCAAGCACTTTATGCAATGAATATTATAACTTTAAAAAATCAAAATCAATCATTTTGATTTAAGTTTTTTGTAGAGTTTTGCCATATAGATTGCATTCCCAGCAAAATCATATCCTTTGTTTCCTAATTTCCCCCCAGCTCTATCTATTGCTTGATTTATGTTGTCAACTGTTAGTATTCCAAATATCACCGGCTTTTCTTTGCTGAGCATAGCTTCAACTATTCCTTTAACTACGCCCTGAACAACTCCTTCAAAATGATAAGTCTCTCCTCTTATTATGCAACCAAGAGTAAGTATTGAATCAAACTTGTCAGCTATTATTTTTGCAACTATCGGAATTTCAAATGATCCAGGAACTTCAAAAACCTCATACTCCACATTTTCCTCAGAAAATTTTTTTTTCGCTCCCTCAAGAAGAAGCTTCGTTATGAATTCGTTGAATGTTGATAGAATTACACCAATTCTTATCTTTTCCATAGCGTAAGATTTATTAGTTATTAGATAATAATCGTATGTGTAATGTGAAATCTTCAATTAAATATAAAGATAATCAAATCTCGGTTCAAACTTTGATACCCACAAAGCAGTAAGAAATTTTTGAAGAAGATCATAGTTTGGGCTTATCAGAAGATTTATTTTCATTATTTTGTGATATGTTTCAATGGGGACTTTTTCTCCTCGTTTTGGTAATTCTATATTGTTCATATCTCTTATAAAGTCGTTTACAGATTTAGCTAGGAGATTTTCAAGTTCCCTGTTCCTCCCTGTTTTTCCCTCAAGGAAATCGTATATTCCAAATATCACTGCTTTCAGACTCTTTTCAAAGTTAAGTTTCATCAATGTAAGGTAAATTTTCTCTATTTTATCAAAAATACCGAACATAGATTCTTTCTCGTATTTCCCTTTTTTTATGAATTCGTAATTGAAATGGAGCATGCTTCTTATGAAATAGTAAAGATTTATCGGCTTTTCTAAAATTCCGTAATTTCCTTTAACCTTGTGATATATGAAGGTAAATGGTGTGTAGATGGGATAGATACCGTTGTCTTTCAACCTTTCAAAAAATTCATTATCTTCAAAGTATAGAAAGAAATCTTCTCTGAAGAATCCAACTTTATCAAATATATCAGATCTCAAAAATATGTTAGCACCAGACAAAAATGCAGTTCTAAATAGTCCATAGTCTTCTTCGTCTTCAATACCAACCTCAGAGGCGATTTCCCCATTGTAATGAACCTTATCTGTTCCATATATTTTTATCTTGCAGGTTGATACTGGAACATCTGTGTAAAGTAGCGTCTTGAGTAGTTCAAATGGTGTATCTTTGTTTATGGCTGTATCTGGATTTAGTAGCCATATATATTCGGAATCAAGTTTTTCTCTTGCAAATTTTATTCCTACATTGCATCCGGCAGCAAATCCGTTATTTTCTGTTTCTATCGCGAAAAATTTATCTCCTAATTCCTTACCTATTTCCAAAACTTTATTAAATTCTTCTTTGTTTTCTGAATTATCAACGACTACGATTTTTATGTTTGGGTAATCCACTCTGATAATAGATGAGACAAGTTCTTTTAGATCATCTGAAGAATTATGATTGACAACAATTACAGAAATTTGAGGTTTTGAGTGGAGTTTTTTTGCCCTTTGAACGAAAAAATTTTTATCCTTTTGAGTATTAGAAAAATTGAAAAGAAATTTAAATCTATTCAATTTGAAAAATTTATACGGTGCAAGATGTAAAGGAATATCAGAGAACAATTTTTCAGGAATTGGAACATTTCCATATCCGAATTTTTTTGAAAGTTTTTTTGCAAAGTTCAGGATTGATATTTTGTTGACCTCATTACTACTTCTTTCACTTTTGAAAGAGACATGCCATATGTGTTTGATAAAGATTGATGGTATGACCATAGTCTTTAAACCTGCTTCTGACAACTTAAGACAGAAATCAAAATCTTCCATTCCAAGCATGAGATCTTCATCAAAGTAGCCTAATTTTTCAAGTATTTCTTTTTTTGTTGCTAAGCAAAATCCCGGTATAAACTTTGTTTCATTTTCAATTTCATCAAAGAAGTATCTTAACCAGGCGGGAGTAATTTCCCATATGATGTTTATATATTTTTTTATGTCTGATTTATACATAGCAGAGTCACTTATTGGTCCCACTGCGCCAATTTCTTGGTTTTTTAATTTTTCATAAAATATATCAAGCCAATCTGGTGTTAGGACTTCTGTATCTGGATTCAAGAAAACCAGAAATCTGTTTTTGCTTATCTTTGCTCCGTAGTTTGCAGCTTTGGTATAAAAGGTGTTTTCTTTATTAAATATACATCTGATTTTTGTATCGTTATATCTTTGAGCTATTTTTTTTAATATTTCTTGCGTTCCATCTTTAGAGAAGTTATCAATTACTATGATTTCATCTCCGTGTCTTAATGTTTTTATGAAACTCAAAATACATTTTTCAATAGTATCTTTGTTGTTATATGTCACTATTATTATTGAGAAAGGTTCTCTTGTTTTTTTCAGATTGATATATACTTTGTATGAAGCTTCTCTTTGTATTTCTCTTGCAAGTGTTAGAACCTCTTTATCTAAATTTTCAATGTATTCTTTTTTTTTGTTATTTTGGATCGTGTTTTCAATTATGCTTTTCAGATAAAAAGCTTCACTTAATACATTTTCTAAAGCCTGAGATCTCTCTTCCTTTTTCAGATCAATTTCCAAGTATTTCAGGAAATCATCTGAGAGAAATATGAGCTTTTCCTTTATTCCCTCTATTTGTTTTTCTATATTGAGTTGCTCGTTATCATCTATTCGGAAACCAAAAAGTTTTTTTGATGATAGAAATATTTTCCCACCTTTTAAGATAGACATCCATAGGAACCAATCAAAATTTACTTTGAACTCAAAGTTTCTGAATTTAGGAAAAACTTTAACAACTTCGGTCTTTCTGAACATGGGAAAAGCGATGCAAATGTTTGCAGGAATTAATAAAGCTTCTTTTATAAAGTCCTTCCAATCTAATATATTGTCATTGAATAATCTCTGGAAGTTTTTGTAATAAATTTTGAAAAATAAATCATTTATTATTGGATTAGCTTTTCTATCAATAAAAACCGTGTTTGAGCATACCATCTTTATATCTGGAGATAGCGAGAAGGATTTTTCAAATGTTTCTATGGCTTCTGGGGAAAGTAATATATCGTCTTTTCCCATTGGTCTAACCATATCTCCACTAGATATCTGAATAAGCTTTTTGTAGTTTTCAGCTGATCCTATATTCTTCTCATTCTTTATGTATTTTATGAAAGGATAATTTTTCTGAAATTCCGATACAACCTTGAAATTTTCATCACTTTGCGGATTGTCATCTCCAATTATGATTTCATCGGGCAATCTTGTTTGTGAGATGATTGATTCAATCGCTTGCTTTAGATATTTTGGACGATTGTATGCTGGAATGACTATGGATATCCTTTTTTTTGTTTTGTTCTCTAACATTTATTCAGATTTTAGGCTTTCTAAAAATTTCCAGAACCACTCTTTTGGTTTCAGGTTTAGTAATTCTTCTTTATTTTTCATAAGGTCCTGGAAGGTGAGATTTTCTATTTCTTCATCTGTCATTTGGATTTTATTTTCTTGGATGCCTTTTTTTACGATACCCACACCATGGTCACAGTCAAGGACTGCACAAAATATATTTTCTTTTCTTCTTATGTTTATTATTGTTTTATATACTTCTCCAGACCATGCTCCTTGGAAATCAGTATATTTTGTAGCTTCTTCCCACGTAGGGGCTGCACAAGATTCCGATGTAGGTAAGCAATCGTGTAAAATTATTATACCGTTTTGATTGAGATATTTCAAGCTATTTATAAGATCTTTGAGAGATTGCTTGTATGTATGCCCTCCATCTATAAGAACTATATCTATACCGTTTTTCACTATTTCATCTGGTGGTTTTGCAAAAAATTCATCTGAGGGGATTTCATAAAATTTTTCGCTCTCGCTGTTTTCAAAACCTCCGGGGATCTTAAATTTTATATCAACTGCGAACTTGTTTTTACATCTTATCTGAAAAAAATTGATCCCTCTTTCAACACCTATCTCAACATAATTTTTATATCCCATTTTGTTTATGATATTTTGTATAACAGTTGTTCTGTTGATTATTTTATTTTTAAGCTGGTATTCTAGTATTTCGTTAAATCTTTTTTGTGATGTTTCTTTAAATCCGTAGCCCATTGGCATAACTGCCCACATGAGTTTTGACCTTATGAATTCCTCAGGATTTACTGAACTCATTTCAGCTCTCTTTTCCCAAGCTATTTCCCCAAGCATCCAAAAATCTATTTTCTCTGCTATTTCTGATAAGTAGTAAGCATGGAAAATGTTCTCATCTATTATTTTCTTACACTCAATTGCTACTGACTTAAGAAAATTCTCTATAATTACTCTGGAATCTACTGTTATCGTAAATCCCTTGATATATCTTAATAGTTCAGATATGAATTTCCCAGAAGCTGCAAGATTATTCAGATCAACGGGTCTTGAGCTGAGTAATAAAAGAGCTATTTCCATACCCTTTGTGAAATCCTTATTTTTTGCGTATATTTCCAGAGCCTTTCGTTTTATTTCCTGATTTTGCGGATATAATGCAATGCTTTTTCTTATAAATAAATCCATGGATGTTTTGTCTCCGTTTTCCATAAGAATGTTAAAAGATAGATCAAAATAGTTTTGTGTAAGTATATGGTCTTCTCGTGGAGGGACATCTATTGCTGATATATAGGCTTCAACTCCTGCTTTTTTATCTACAAGCTCATCAAACACAGATTTATCATTTCCATCAATTTTTTGTAAAACTGAAAAAGTGTGTTCCCATGGGAGAATTCCGGAAGAATGAAAGACTTCAATAACTTTGAAATTACTCCACTTTGCAAGAGCTCTTATTCCATCTGGAAGAATACGCCAACAGTCAATTGGGTGTTTATGTTCTGGTCCGGTAGAGGGAGCAATTAAGCATAAAATCCCACCGTTCTTCAAAACTCTCCAAATTTCTTTTATGGCTATCCATGGAAACTCCATATGCTCAAACGTTGCAGAAGATATTACAACATCTGCTGTATTATCTTCTAGCTCTCTCCAATCATACGGATTTTTTAAGACTAAATCTACATTTTGACCTTTTTCAATATCCACACCTATGTATTTCCATTTTGGTTTTTCAAAGAACCGACGTGGTGTTCCAAAGTTTTCTTGTCCCGGAGCTATCGCTGATCCTATTTCAATTATGTTCAATTCCTCATTCTCATAGCTACTCAAGTATTTCTTCACAAATGTTTCAATATACAGCAAAGACATTGGATCCATATATATTATTTCCTCCTTTTCAAGAAACCTTTGGGATTCCAAGTTATTGGGAACTCTATATCTCTGTCGGCATAAAAATCTGGATTTTCACTTAGGAAGGTTTCTACCGCCTCATATGGTCCCGGGAATGGTCCATAATATGCTGAAAGTCCGTGCCAGCATATTCCATCTTCTATTATTATGTATCCTCCGGGCTTTATTAGTTTGCTGTATGATCTTAGGATTTTTAAGGTATTTTCGTAAGTATGCGAGCTATCTTCTATAACTATGCAGTGGGAATCTCCGACAATCTTTTGGACTTCAGGAAATAGCTCTGTGGCATCTCCTTCTATAAGTGTGATTCTGGGATGTTTTCTTACTTTATCTGGAATCAATTTTTGGTTTATATCTATACCTATGACTCTTCCTTTCCCAATTAAATCGCATAGATGAGCTAATGCCAGGGTTGAACCTCCCATGTAATTTCCTATTTCAACAACGAAATCTGGTTTCGCTTCCCAAAGTATTTCTTGGTAGATCCAGAAGTCATATGGATGTTTTTCCACTTTCACACCAAACCAACTCGTTTTCTCTATAATTCTTTTTTGTATCATGGGAATGATCTGATATAGCGGTGAAAAAAGAATATCCTCCATGTTCTTCATACTTTGAATATAATTTTATAACTTTCGGAACAAAGCTTCCTAAATTCGGATTGGATCTAAATTGGTTGTATATTATGGTATTTACAAAACAAAAGGTTGAAAGAAGGAAGATAAACTGTTTAAATTTATATTTTCTCAAGCAATACTGAATCAAATTATAAGTCGGTGATATTAGACCTGATATGATTTTTTGAAGTTTTTTAACGGGTCGCAGGGTTCAGAGTATAAATGCCGTAAACTAAAAGGATTAAATTAATCTACAAAATTCTCTTTGAATTTTTTATTTGAGATTACCAAGCAACAGGGCAAAATGTTAATTGACACATAGAATGTAATAGGCTAAGTTGGAGGTGAGAGTATGGAAGGATTAGAAATATTAAAGAAGAAAGAGAAGCTTGCGAAAGCAATAAAGAAAGAAAAAAACAGAGAAGGAAGCTATTTGCTTAGAGCAAAAAAATACAAAGAAATAGGAAAGATAATATCTGTTCATTCAAAGCACATTATTTATGTCGATTGACCGTTGTGTCAAAAAATTTTTATCCTCCACTTACAATGAAGAGGAAATTGACAATTTTTGGTACATATTTATTTGACACAGCAATTAATATAACGCAGTATGCAGAAGAGGTGAGAATGTTTGAAACAAGGAAGAATAGGAGGTGTGAAAGCGTGCCAATAGTGAGTGTGCCATATAGGGGACTTGAGTTTATCAGAATTTTGTGAGAATCTTTTCCAAGATATACAAAATGAAAAGTCCAAGATACGATATTCCAGTCAAAGAGAATATAACTATTCCAGGGCTTTTTATCTGAGCTGATTTTGGTAAAAGTTTTCTCATTTTCACGTGGATGAAAAGGATTAGGAAAGAGAAGATAACCATTCCAACAAAGCCTATCATTGCTGATATTACTATGAGTTCTCCTGGGGGAGCTATTGGAAGGGTGATAAGGGTTATTATTGTTATAGCTACAAGAAGTATCTTGTAGAGCTTTTGCGTATCCTTCACGGGTATGAGCATTTTAATAAAATCTACATTTGTCTTTGCAACTGAGTCTGCGGTTGAGATCCATGTATCTATTAGGAATAAGGCCGACGAAAAAAGAAATATTTTTACACCTATATCTCCAAACCATCCTCTGAAAAATTCAGATTGAACTACTGCTATTTTATAACCTTCTGGTAATAATCCTTGAGGGTGAAGTATGGAGAATGCAAGGAAACATGTCATAAGTGTAGTTATTATGTTTCCAAAAATTCCTACAGATGAATCAAGGAATAAAGCTTTGTTCCATTTTTTTATCTCTGCGGAATCTTTTGAAGGAATGGCACCATATTCAAAACCGATTATTTTTTGAGACATTCCGAATCCTTTTTCTTTTATCCAGTATGAGTAAAAGAGCGACCAAAAGCCGCCAAGTCCCATAAATGTTATGGCTGTTATAAGTTCCTCGTAATCTTTAGGTTCTACAACGGATATTTTCAGTTTGAAAAATCCGATTATAAAGTCTTTAAGGTTTTTGATCACTTGGGGGTGAAGGCAGGAGATAAGTAGTCCGGTAGATGTTCCAACTGCAACAAACCACATGAATTTTTCAACGATTTGGTAGGTTTTCTTTGCCTTGATCAGCATTATGAACATGAGGATTATGAGGATATATCCGAAAATGGTAGATTCTACCTTTTTTGATAGTCCAAGTGGAATGAGTTCAGATAGAGCTGTTCCACCAGCTACTACGAATGAGCCGAACCAGAAAAAAGAGAGATTCATGAGTATCCATAGGACAAGAGTTAATTTTTTAGATAATCTAAAAAATCCTCTCCATATACTTTCGCCAGTCAGCATTGAGTATTTTCCAATATGATAGGTTAGGGGGAGCTGAATAAGGGCTGAAGGTATGAGTAGAGGTAAGAGAGCTGTTCCATATTTTGCAATGAAATATGGCCACCATATAAGTTCTCCTGAGCCTTGAGCTAGTGCTAACCATATTATCCCGGGACCTAAAGCCTTTTTTATACCCGGGAATTTGGGAAATTCTTGTTTATCAAAATTAAAATTCACAGCTTTACTTTCTAATTTTACTCTGGTGAAAAAGAGATTTTGGGATTTATTATTTTTTATTTTTTCTTTTGCGATTCTTTTTTCCCCTTACATCATTTTAGCTTTCAAGATTGCCCCATTGAACGAAGAGGAATGGTTCGTTGGAGAAAAACATTTTATTTTTGGATTTGATAAAGGAAAATCTGAACCTTTGATAACACCTTATTCGTGTCATGACCTTAAAGATTCTTCTTATTATCATTTCAGTAAAAAGGAGATTTCAGATGATTTATATATTGTTTTTTCAAAGCTTCCACCACTAGTTTTTCTCTGTGCTTTTGGTAGAACCTTTTATATTCTTGGATGGGGACATGTTGGACCAATTTCTCTGACATATTATAAGCTCTTTGAAAATATCTTCGGACCAGAGTCAATCTTATCTGCCAGAATATCTTCTTTGATAATCATAATCCTTATCGCCATTGTCTTTACCTATAAGCAAAAAAATAAGAAATCTTTTTTCTTTTTCTTATCCTTTCCTGTGTTTTTATTTTTCGTTCCTGTTGCAGATATTTACTACTCTTTGCTTTATCTCTTTTCTCTACTCTCCTTTTTTTCTATGTTAGAAAGAAATTTTAAAAAGTTCTATTTTTGGTCTTCTTTATCTATATTGACGCATCTGAGAGGCTTTGTAATTTTTTTATCTTTTTTTATATCATTCGTCTTGTTTTTCAGGTCAGACTTCAAGAAAGTTCTGGACAGATTCGCTGTTCTAATTCCTGCTTCTCTTTTCATTTACTTTCTCCCATCTTTTGCCAGTTTCAAGTTCTCTCAGGATATTTACACAGTTGAAGCTTTCTCTTCCTTTGAGATGATCAAGTTTTTCTTGTTAAATGTTGTAGGTAGGTTCTCTATTATATTCCAGCTCATTGGCACAAGATTTGGAGATGTTATAGTTTCTTCAAATATAGCTCTTGTTGTCAAAGAACTTGGTTTGCTCAAAACTCTGCCTTTTTGGTTCCTTATTTTTTCAATAGTGGTTTCTGTTTCTTTCTTCCTGCCTGCTTTCTTGAATAAGGAAAACTTAAAATATCTTGTTTTTTTCTTTACATACTTTTTATTAAGTTTAATTGCTGTTCCATTTTTCGGAGCAATGCCATGGCAGTTTATCCCTGTGAATTTCTTGATACTTATTCCTTCCTTCTCATTTCTTGAGAAGAATATGTTTTCCCTTTTTGTTCCTTTGTTTTTAGGTTTTACATTCAACTTATATTCATCTTTGAAACTTGAAAACATAATATCTGAATACGCTCTTTGGAAGAATCATAAGGAAGTTATTGAAGTTCTTCGGAACTATGTAGATGATAAGGAAGTTTTTGCTATAACAAAATCAAATATATTTCATCTCTACTACAGACAAGTTGAGGCGAAGTATTTTGTCCTCATGTCTGAAGAGAGGAAGCAGAAGATATATCTTGAATACCTTGCAAAGATCCTATCAAGGTATGATGTTATTATTTTGAGTCGTCATTTTTACGGGCTCGAGTATATTATCCCAAAGGATTATAGAGAGGTTTTTTCAAACGAAGTTTTCAGAGTTTTTCATAGGGATTAGTTTTTTTGAATTCCAGAAGGTTTTTGCTTTGGTTTCAGAAAAACGATTTGTAGCAAAATTTCATTTCTGAATTTGCTAATGAATTTTCGGATAAAGATAATCTCCATATTATGAAGTTTTTGTATTTCGTTGAGAAATTAGGACATTTCTTTTTCAGAAGAAGAAGCTATGCTTCAATTCCCCTATTTGCTTTTTTCTTTTTGTTTGGAAGATCTTCGTGGCATTTTTTCTTTTTAGCTATGATATTGATAATTTCTGGAGAGTTAATAAGAATTTGGGCTGTTTCTTTCTCTGGACCGGCAACAAGAACCAGAATTATAAAAGCACCATTCCTTGCTGTTAGAGGACCTTATGAGATTATAAGACATCCTATATATTTTGGAAATCTTTTAGTAGGATTGGGTTTTACTTTTTCTTTGACTCGTAATTTCATTCACATACTTTTGTTTGTTGCATTTTTCATTGTATTTTATGGTTCAATAATCTTTGCTGAAGAAAGATTTCTTGAAAATAGGTTTCAAGAAGAGTGGGTAAGGTATAAAGAAAAAGTTCCTCTGATTATACCACGGTATTTTAAAAAGCCTTATTTTGGAGATTTGAAAACAGCTTTCAAATCCGAAAGGTCAACTTTCATAACAATATCTGTGATTCTGTTTTTAGCTTTGTTTAAACTCTTTGTTTTTCCTCGTTTGAATTTTTGGTAAATTAGACACAATTTTTTAATAAATAATAAATTTGGAGAAAATCTAAGCGCATTTATGAATCCTTATATAATAATCACATGGGTACATCTGAAATAAGTCTTCCTTTTGATAAGCATATAAGGACAAAAGGTATATCTTATGTCAGTGTAGAGAAATATCATGAGTTTCACAAAAGGACTCTTGAAGATGGTTTTTGGCTTTCCGTTGCAAAAAACTTAGATTGGTTTAAAGAACCTAGTATTGAAAAGATTCAGGAACCAAAGCATTTTTGGAAGTGGTTCCCTGATGGACTTTTGAATATGTCTTATCTATGCGTTGATGCGAATTTAAATTCCAGAAAAAATAAGGTAGCATTTTTCTGGCTTGGCGAAGATGGTAAGGAAAGGATTTTGACTTATGGAGATTATTACAGGTTGGTAAATAGACTTGCTTATGCTTTTTCAAGAAAATTTGGTATAAGGAAAGGAGACACAGTTTCTGTATATATGCCACCCATTCCAGAGCTTCCAGCTGTGCTACTTGCACTTTCAAGGATAGGAGCTGTGTTTTCTGTTATCTTCTCTGGATTCAGTAGTCAGGCATTGCATGATAGAATAAAAGATTCAAAGTCAAAGTTCATTGTAACCGCGGATGGATATTACAGGAGAGGAAAAAAAATATTCCTACAAGATAAGGTTAAGGAAGCTATCAAAGATACAGATGTTCAAGGCACTCTGGTTTTTAGAAGGTTAGGGGAAGGATGGACCAAAGATCAAATGGATTCGTTTGCCGATGAGGTTTTAGATGATGTGAGTCCTAACATATATTTCAAGCCAGAGGAGATCGAATCTGCTCATCCGCTTTTTATACTTTACACGTCTGGTACTACTGGTAAACCTAAAGGTATATTACATGATACAGGTGGATATGCTGTTTTGCTTTATGCTACTATGAAATGGGTCTTTGATGTTGAAGAAGATGATGTTTATTGGTGCACCGCTGATGTAGGATGGATTACTGGGCATTCATATGTTGTTTTTGGTCCTATGATGATGGGAACAACAAGTGTTATGTATGAAGGAGTTCCAGATTATCCCCACCCAGGTATATGGTGGGAAATAATAGAAAGGTATGATGTTAGCATATTTTATACTTCCCCGACTGCTATAAGGATGTTGATGAAATTTCCTGATGAATATGTCAAGCGTTATGAGCTTTCTTCTCTGCGAATTTTAGGATCCGTTGGAGAACCAATAAATCCAGAGGCCTGGTTTTGGTTTTTTGAAAATGTGGGGAGAAAAAGATGTCCTTTGGCTTCAACATGGTGGATGACCGAAACAGGAGGTATTATAATATCTCATACTCCAGGGTGGAAACTTGTTCCTTTGAAAGCAGGAACAAATGCTCTACCTATACCGGGGTGTTCTGTCTCTGTCTTGAGAGCTGACGGAACCGTGGCAGCTGATGAAGAAAGAGGTTTCCTTGTCATAGATAAACCTTTCCCGGGAATGCTTCTTTCTGTTTATGGAGATGATGAAAAGTATATTCAAACTTACTGGACAAAGTTCCAGGACAAGTTTTACACTGGAGATTATGCTATAAGAGATAAAGATGGCTATATATGGGTTCTTGGAAGAGCCGATGAGGTTATAAAGGTTGCCGGACATAGGATTGGAACTTATGAGTTGGAGTCATCTCTGGTTGGATATGAGGGAGTTGTGGAGTCTGCAGTTGTGGGAATTCCTGATGAAATAAAAGGAGAGGTCCCAGTTGCCTTTGTAGTCTTAAGGGAGGGTGTTTCACCTTCTGATGATTTGAAACAAAGACTTATGTCGTATGTTAGAAATTCTCTTGGAGCTGTTGCTGTTCCAAAAGAAATATTTTTTGTTTCAAAACTGCCAAAAACGAGAAGTGGAAAAATTATGAGAAGGCTTGTAAAGGCTGTATTTATTGGGAAAGAACTTGGGGATATTTCGACTTTGGAAGACGATGCTACGGTAGAAGAACTTTCAAAAGCTTATGATGAATTTAAAGAAGAATTATCAAGAAGTGGACTTTGAACATGGGAAGTGTAAAAGATATTCAAGTTATTACCGAGCCAACACAGGAAAAACCCGGGGAATGTGTATTTGTTTTTTCGGATAGGTTTTCTGTTTTCGATTGGGGTGTTATGCCTGACCTGATAGATGGAAAAGGTAAATCTATATGCCTTCTTGGAGCTTGGTTCTTTGAAAAGCTTGAAGAGATTGGAATAAAGACGCATTACATAGGAATGTTGGAAGATGGGAGAATCAAAAAATTAAAGGACTTAAGAGAACCTCAACATAATATGCTTGTGAAGTTTTTACGTGTTATAAAACCAAAAACAGATGGGAAAAAATATGATTATTCGGAATTTTTGAAACAGAAAGGAAATTTTGTTATCCCACTTGAAGTAATATACAGAAATTCTCTTCCAGCAGGTTCAAGTGTGTTTAAAAGATTAAAGGAAGGAAAAATTTCTCTTTCAGATCTTGGCTTGTCGGAGTTTCCAAAGGAAAATACGAAGTTGAATCGACCTTTTATTGATTTTTCAACAAAGTTTGAAAGTCAAGATAGATATCTAAATCAGCAGGAAGCTAAGGAAATAGCTGGATTGACGGTTGAGGAATTTGAGAAGATGAAGGAGCTCGTTTTTCTGGCAAATAAGCTTATTTCTGAATGTGTGGAAAAACTTTCAATTTCAAATGATGATGGGAAATTTGAATTCGGTTTTGATGAAAACAGGGAAATGATTTTCGTTGATGTTCTCGGGACTCCAGATGAATGTAGATTCACATATGATGGTATCCAGCTAAGTAAGGAAGTTTTGAGGTTTTACTATAGAAAAACTGACTGGTATAAGCAGATTCTTGAAGCTAAGGATAAAGATTTTGTAAGATGGAGAGAACTTGTAAGCCTGAAACCTCCGCTTCTGCCGAGGGACCTCAAAGAACTGGTATCTGAAATGTATATGTCCATGTGCAATTCTATAACTCAACGAGATTGGTTTAAGGTAAGAGACTTAAGTTTGATTGTTAAATATATCAGATCTTATATAGACTGAAGCTGTTCTGTATTTTTCAATCCTTATTGATATAAGATTTTTATTTTTATTATTCATATGAAGAAAGTGAAGGCAACTTTTTTAATTTGTTTTTTTATGTTTTTTCTTTACTCCTGCTTCAGTCATGATGTTGAAACGAGGATTGACCAAATTGAGGCCGAAGCTATAAAAAATAAAGAGATGATGGAGATTTTGAAAAATGATATCCAGAGTTTGAGAAAAATCATTTTAGATGTGGAATCACGCATTTCCAATCTTGAATCAAACATAGAGAGGATAAGAGGGAATTCTCTTAATAACGAAAGATTACTTAATGAGATTTCAAGGCTATCAAGGGAGATTGACGATCTGCAAGTGAGGATTAAGGAACTTGAGAGTAGAGCTAGGTTTTCGGAGATTGGATCGGTTAAGAAGATACCTATTTCGGAGGCGCAGGCTGTGGGTCTTATATCAGAAGCAAAAGAACTTCTTCTGAAGGGCGATATTGATAGAGCTTATGAGATAATGAGAACTTTGGTAGATGGAGGTTATTCATCTTATGATGCGAAATTTGTTATGGGGGATATTCTTTTTAGGAAACAAGACTATAGGGGGGCTATAAGGGAGTGGCTAGCTATAGTTCAGGATGAAAAGACTATCAAAGATAAGGAGATTTTGCCTCGCACATATCTTCGTTTGTCTAATGCGTTTTTAAGGATGGGTGATAAAAAAAACTCTGAACTTATGCTTCAGGCGATAATATCAAAATATCCAGAAAGCCCTGAAGCAAAAACCGCAAAGGATCTTTTGTCTCAACTAAAAGAGCAGAAAAGATAGCTGATTCTATATAATCTTTTTGACAAAACAAAAGGTAGTCGATAACATCCATAAACTATTTTTTACTGTGATATGAGTAAGATAGGATATATCTTTTTAGTTTTGACTTATTTGTTTTCTCCGGGGCAAATTTATGATTCAGGTGAGGATGTTATTAGGAAGATAATAGAGGGAATCAAAAGAACTACTGAGGAGCAAGGAACGAAGAGGGGAACTGAGGAGCAAGGAACGAAGAAGAAAAATGATCAGAAGGAGAAAAGAGAGGTTCGTGAAGAAGTTATTGAGAAGAATGATATTGAAGCGAAGAGCGATTATGAAGTTAAAAGTAGTGTTGCAAAGATTTACACTATAAAGGTTGATGGTGCGATAAGTCCTGCAGTAGCTAGTTTTATATTAGATTCTCTTGACAGAGCTATGAAAGGTAAAGCTAATTTGGTTATAATTTTACTTGATACTCCGGGGGGACTTGATCTTGCAATGCGTGATATCATAAGGGCTATTGAGTCATCTTATGTTCCGATTTGTGTTTATGTTTGGCCAGTCGGTGGTCGCGCTGCTTCTGCTGGAACTTTCATAGTGGCTTCTGCTCATATAGCTGCTATGTCCCCGGGAACTTCTATAGGAGCTGCATCTCCCGTTATGATGGGAGGGGAGAAAATAGATGAAAAGTTAAGAAAGAAAATAGAAAATGATGCCATTGCTTATATAAGAGCTATAGCTCAAAGGCACGGGAGAAACGCGGAGGCACTTGAAAAAACTGTTAAAGAAGCCTCTACATTCACACCAGAAGAGGCTCTTAAAAATAAAATTATAGATGTCGTGGCTGATTCAGTAGATGATCTTATCAAAAAAATATCTGGTATGAAAGTCTCAACTACTGCTGGCGAAATAACTCTCAACTTGCAAAAGTATGAGATAGTAAATCTTGAGCCAAATGTTAAACATAAGCTTCTTAAAGTCATTTCAGACCCGAATATAGCTTATATACTTATGACAATTGGGATATGGGGTATATTCTTTGAACTTGCGAACCCGGGAGCAATATTTCCTGGAGTTATTGGAGCTATATGTCTTGTTCTTGGACTCTACTCACTTCAAGCTCTTCCTGTAAATTGGGCTGGACTTGTTCTTATACTCCTTGCTATCGTCTTTTTCCTTCTTGAAGTTAAGTTGTCCTCATCGGGCGTTTTGGCTCTGACTGGTATATTGAGTATGTTTTTGGGTTCTATCATGCTTTTTGATTCTCCAGAACCAGTTTTTAGAGCTTCCTATAAAGCTATAATATCCACGACTCTTGCCACAGCTCTGTTTTTCATATTTGTTGCTTATAAAGCTCTTTCAGCACAAAGAGTAAAATCCATAGTCGGTTTTGAGGGTCTTATAGACCAAATTGGACTTACTATCACTGATTTCAAAGATGGAGCAGGTAAGATTTCTGTCGGTGGAGAAATATGGGATGCCGAATCTGAAGATGATATCAAAAAAGGTGATAAGGTAAAGATAATCTCGCATAAAGGAATGAAGCTTATAGTAGTAAAGGAAAAGGACAGATAAATCCAAGATAACAGTTTGAAAATAGGCTGAAAAGTTTATAATTTTTAACTTATGAGAAGAATCTCCCCATTCTTACTTTCCATTTTTATCATCTCATATGAATCTTATTCTTCTGATGATATACATTTGTTGGAAAATAATATTGCAAGATTTGCGTATGGTCTGAAGCTCCTTGCAGATTATGAATTTTATGACACTGCTATATACCTTCTTGAGTCTGGTATGAACACATCTTTTTCCGATTATGCAAAATACTACACAGCAAGGGCATATATGTTTTTAGGAGATCTCCGGAAAGCCCAAGAGTACTTCATTTCGATAAACAAAAATTTCCCTTGGTACGACTATGTACTGCAAGGTATATATTTTATTTCTTTCAGAATAGGTGATTTTTCTCTTTGTGAAGGTTTTAAAGATATAAAGGCTATTCCAGAAAAAGGCATACCTGAGTTCTATGAATTTTTATTTTTGTGTAATGAAAGATATGTAGCTTACCTCTGGGAAAGGGGAAGATATGATGAAGCTGAAAAGATAAAAGAAAGAATGAAAAAAATCCTTTATCTTTATCTAAAGAATATATATTCTCCAGTAGATTTTATCCCTTATAGGAAGAATCTGAAAAAAGTTTTTGATTTGTCTTTGAGGGCTTTTGGTAAGTCTCCAAATGAAGTGATAGAAAAAGATATGAAAGAAGATCTTGCAGATACTCTCTTCAAGGTGGGATCATATTCAGATGTTATTGATTGGTCTTCAGATGATTATAAACTTGCAAGAGTTTATTTTGCTTCTGCAAGATATAAAGATGCGATCAGTATGGCTCAGAAGCTTATCGGTAAGGAAAAGGATTATGAAAGGAAAGAAAAACTTACTTATATAATTTTGGTTTCATATGCAAGGTTAGATGACCGGGATAATTTTAGAAAATTCGCTCTGGATTATATAAGGAACTATCCGAAAGAAAGATTTGCAGGTGATCTTGCTATAAAGCTTGGTGTAGAGAGTTATCTTGAATCTCAAACTCAAGAGGCTGTGAAACTTGTCTCTTTAGCTGTGGGGAGTCCTTTTGATGATATAAAGGAAAGAGCAAAGTTTCTTCTGCGCTATACATTTGGGCAAGACATAAAGTCTGAACCAAAAGGTTTCCTCTTGCTTCTTAAAAAATATAAAGATGGACTTTCGTTCTTTCGTGTTGATAAGGAGCATAACTTTTCAGAGCAAAGAATTCCATCTAAGTTCGCTTGGGAAATATATTTTCTAAAGATATATCTTACGGATTCGGCACTTTCATTTCTAACTTCTTTTATAGTCTCAAACTCACGTTTTGATCGTGATGATATTTATTTCCTCTCACAAAGGGGATTTTTAAACTTTCTTCCTTTAAAGGGAGATTTTAGATCTGTTTTTGCTGTCTGGGTTCCACCACCTGTTTCTTTTTATGATGAAATTGATTCTGCCGCTCAAAGGTTTGGTGTTCCGGTCCCACTTTTGAAGAGTATTGCACTTATAGAATCAAATTTTAATCCAGCAGCTATTTCTCCTGCGAGGGCTATAGGGCTTATGCAGATAATCCCTACCACTGGAAAGGAGGTTCTCTCGGAGCTTGGTATCCCTTTTTCTATTGACCTTCTTTTTGATCCAGAGATAAATGCAAAAGTCGGAGCATATTACCTGAAGAAGCTTAAAGATACGTTTGGTTCATGGACACTAGCAATAGCTGCATATAATGCTGGTCCTGGAGCTGTTTCAAACTGGATCAAAAAGAATGGAAAAATTTATTGTGATTCTCCAGAACTTTTCATTGAGAGTATTCCATATAGGCAGACAAGATTCTATGTTATGCGAGCACTCTCTTACTACCTTGAATATTCAAAGTTCTTCGGCTATGAGATAAACCTTGATGATTTGTTCAGATGTTATTCCTGATTTTGGATATTTTAATTTTTTATCTATCCTTTTGGATTAACAATTTATTGTTGCTTTGTTGCAGACATACATATTGGAATTTTATTGGAAAGTGATCTGGTACTTTTAAATCTTTTGTATTTGAGAATACCTCATCAAGAGCTTTGTTTTTATGTATATTTTCAAAATGACAGAAACAACAAGAGTTTGTAGGTATGTTTTTGGGTGAGATTGGGAATGAAGCAATCTCAGTTTCTTTTCTTGTATAACTTGGGATCAGATTGTTGAGAACTTCAAGATGGTAATTTTTGATGAATGCAACAAATCAATTTATTGTCATAAGATACGTCGTTGATTGCTGTTTGAAAATTTCACATTTCTGTTGTTTCTCCATTTGTGATTTTTATGTTTTTGATAAATATGGTAGATTTTCTACGATAAGATAAAAGTTATTTATTTGCAAGTATTGTCACGCAAGAGACAGATCCTGGTCCTCCAAGGTTATGAGCGAGACCTATTCCGTTTTTTATTTTGACCTTTCTTTCAGGCTCAACTTTGCCACGCAGTTGGTTTACGACTTCGTATATCATGCGCAGTCCCGATGCTCCTATTGGATGTCCAAAGGATTTGAGCCCCCCTGATGGATTTATTGGTATTCTGCCGCCGATTTCTGTGTATCCGTCCATAATAAGTTTCCATCCTTTTCCTTTTTCTGCAAATCCAAGATCTTCATAATTTGATATTTCTGTCCATGTGAAGCAGTCATGAACTTCTGCGAAATCTATATCCTTTGGTGATACTCCAGCCATTTCATATGCTTGTTGTGCTGCATAAACTGTTGCTGGAAATCCTATATATTCAAAATCTGGTTTGAATTGAGGTCTTGCTGATGTTACTGCTAATCCGATTCCCATGATGCTTATGTAATCTTTTTTCAGATCTCTTGCCACTTCTTTTCTTGCGATTATAGCACATGCTGCTCCGTCTGTTACGGCACAGCAATCTAATAAACCAAATGGATATGATATCATAGGCGCAAGTAGAACTTCTTCTTCGGTTATGATTTTTCGGAGGTGAGCTTTTGGATTTTTAGCTCCATTTCTGTGATTTTTTACAGCAACCTTTGCAAGTGGTTTTCTATCTATTTTAAATTTCTCCATATATCTGACAGCTGGAAGAGCAAAAACTCCTGGTGCGGTGTTTCCTTTTATGAGTAGCGGGTGCCAGTCAATTCTAGGAAGACCACGATTTTGTCTGTCTTTTAATTTCTCTATTCCAAAAGCCAGAACTATGTCATATACTCCAGCTGCTACTGAAAAGACGGCGTTTCTGAACGCTTCCATTCCCGTAGCACAGTAGTTTTCAACTCGTGTTATAGGTTTGCCATAAAGCTTTATTGTGTCTGCAAGTGATGAACCCGCCATTCCTCCACCAAATCCCGGAAAAAAAGTCCCAAGCCATGCAGCTTCTATGTCTTTTTTAGATATACCAGCATCTTCTATAGCCTCCTCAAAGGCTTCTACACCTAAGTCCTCATATGATTTATCATATCTCTCCCCAAATTTTGAACAACCAACACCTATTATTACTACATCTTCTATTTTTCCTTTCTTCATTTTATTAATTTTTACGCTTTTTCATCTTTGCTGTTTTATTTTTGATTATTTTTTGAACACTTGTTCTATAAGCTTTTTTCTGGTTTGCGCTAAGCTCTGTATTTTAATCAATTTCTTATTTTCCGACTGATCCGTGATAATTGAAAATTTTCTGTTGGAAGGATATACGGCGTTGATGTTGTCTTTCAAATTTCGCCGATAATTTTTGACTTTGTGGGGATGTATATGAATAACTTACGAATATTTCGGTAAATTTCTAATAGTATCATCTTAGCTTTACATTTTTTGCTTATGGTGAGAATAAGGTTGCAGAGGTTTGGAAGAAAGAAAGATCCATTTTACAGGATAGTTGCAGCAGATTCTCGTTCTCCAAGAGATGGGAAGTTCATAGAAATAATAGGCTATTATGAGCCTAAGAAAAAGATTTTAAAGATAGATAAAGAAAGGTATCTTGATTGGCTGAGTAAAGGTGCTCAACCTACAGATATAGTTTCTGCTATTGTCAAGAATTTCAAGGTTGTATAATCATCTTGCTCTTTGAGGAAAGGATAAAAATATTTGATAAAATACAAAAACCTTCTATTTTTTATTATTCTTTTTAAAGTTAAAACACTATTAAAAGGAGGTGAAATGCTGTGAGTAGCGCACAGAATTCAGCTCAACTTGTTAAGGATATGGTAGAAAAAATAGCAAAAACAATAGTAGATAACGAACAAGATGTAAAGGTAAATATAGTTGAAGGAGAGAGAACAGCAATAGTTGAACTAAGGGTAAATAAAGATGAAGTTGGAAAGGTAATAGGAAAAAGTGGAAGAATAGTCAAAGCAATAAGGGCACTTGTTTCTGCTGCAAGTGCTAAATATAACAAAAGAATAATACTTGAAGTCCCAGATGCCTAAAGTTTATCAAACCCCCTCTTCGGGGGTTCTCTCCTACTACACTCTCAGGTTTAAGATTTCTCAACTTTGTAAGTTTCTATTCACTTCCAATTGGATTCTCTGGTGAATATTCTTTAAGATCGAACTGAGATTAGGGTAAATGGATGTGAGTTATTAGTTAGTTGATAATTTGTACGATATTCTTTCAAATTGCAAGTACATTATATTCATCACAAGCTTTGTTTGCACCTTCTGTGAATTCCTTACCAATGACAGCAGGGATACACTCTTTCCCAAGAACCTTAGCAATTATCATTGCCCTTTTTGCAGCCCTTTGGACATCTTCTTTATCTACGACAAAGGATATTTCAGCAGCAATAAGAACCTCCTTTGGTCCATCTTTCCTTAAGAATCCCCTGACCACAGCATCAACTCTGAGAGCCTCTTGTGCATCTTGAGAGCTAATTATTCCTTTTTCTACAGAGTCATATAGAGAATCAGCAAGTTCGCTGGTATCTAACAGACTTGCCTTTTTAAGTAATCTTCCAAAGAAAGCACCGACTTTATCTCTTACCAGTAGTTCCATAAATCCGCCTTTTAGCCATCCCACATCAATCTTGAGCTTTGCGACATCCTGTTTTAGTGTTGCGACATCTTG
>CAZRNR010000015.1:0-31024 GCA_964601505.1 uncultured bacterium
TTAAAAAAATCAAAGAAATAGATGATTTAGAAAAGCTAAAAAGGATAAAAAAAGCCCTGATTAAAGCAAAAAGTATAAAAGATATAGAGAGAATTTTAGAGAATTCCTCAAGGAAATAAGAATAAATTGTTCTGTTGCAATCATGGCCAAAATAATGATTCATGTATTTTACTTTTCATATCCTAACTCACTATCCTAAAGCCTGAATGCAACAAAGAAAAATCTTAAAAAAATATAGCGAGTCCATCAATGGATCTATTTGAATTCTAAAATTAAATGACAGAATCAGTTTATGTGCAGACTTACAAAAAGAAATATTTCACAAAATTGATTTCAATTAAGATCATATCCAGAGATCTATACGAGTCATAAGAATTTCAAGAAAGCTTCTTTTCCAGAGAATTTCACACCGTATTTTTTCTCGATATAAATAAGCCTGTTGTACTTTGCTATTCTTTCTGACCTTGAAAGAGAACCAGTTTTTATCTGCTTTGAATCTGTTCCAACAGAAAGGTCCGCTATAAATGTATCCTCTGTATCTCCTGACCTATGAGATACAACACAAGAATAACCGGCTTTCTTTGCCATATTTAGAACTTCAAATGTTTCCGTAAGCGTTCCTATTTGATTAACCTTCACAAGTATTGAGTTAGCTATACCATTATCTATTCCTGTTTGGAAAATCTTTGGGTTCGTGACAAAAACATCATCACCAACGAGCTGAATTCTTTTCCCAAGTAGTTGCGTTATATTTTTCCATCCTTCCAAATCACTTTCAGCCATAGGGTCTTCAATTGATATCATCGGATATTTCTCACAAAGATTTGATATGTACTCAATCATATGATAAGAATCAAGTTTCTTTCCTTCTCGTTTTAAGACATATAATTTCTCTTTTTCATCATAAAAGGAGGAAGAAGCTACATCTAATGCAAAAAAGACATGTTCTTTAAGCTTATAGCCTGACTTCTCAACAGCTTGAGTTAAAATTTGTAATGGTTCTTCATTGTTCCTAGCTGGTATAGCAAACCCCCCCTCATCACCTACACCTACAGAAATAGATTTTTCAGAGAGTATCTTTTTTATCGTATGAAATATTTCAGATGAACATCTTATAGCATCTTCAAACGAATCAAATCCGACAGGAACAATCATATACTCTTGAATATCTACATTCCAACCCGCATGCTCACCACCATTTATAACATTGCAAAGAGGAACAGGTATAGAGAACTTTTTATTTCCAAATATATTTCCAAGATACTCAAATAGCTCAACTTTCATATGTTTTGCACAAGCTTTTGCATAGGCAAGGGAGAGCCCCAGGATAGCATTTGCTCCAATATTTGATTTATTCCATGTGCCATCAAGCTCAATCATTTTTAAATCGAGAGATTTCTGATCATGAACATTCTTAAGTGCCTGAAAGAGTTTTTCCAAATTCGCCAAAGCTTTTCTAACACCCTTACCAAAATATCTTTTATCCCCGTCCCTAAGTTCCAGAGCTTCTTTCTTACCTTTTGAAGCTCCTGATGGAACTATTGCTAAACCAACGTCACCACCTTCAAGTTCAACCTCAACAGAAACAGTTGGATTTCCCCTTGAATCAAGAAATTCAAAACCCCTTACAACTTTGAGATATGGCATAAGCAAAAAAGTAATACAAAAGAATAAAACCATTTAATTCACCAAAATCCTCGTAAAAGAAAAGAAACATAAAAGATACTATATTTTCGTTAAAAACTATTTTTTTATTGTAACTTTGGGAAATGATCAGGATAGTTAGAAATAAAACTAAAGGGCTCTCTTTTCTTTTATCTCTGGATTTTTTTTGAGTTTAGATATTTTATCTATCCTGTTTATCGCAGAAATGAAAGCTTTCGCTGAAGCTACGACAATATCTGTGCTAACACCTGTTCCGTTAGCTGAAATGTCACCTAACTTCAGGATAACAGATACATCACCCTGGGCATCTGTTCCCCCAGATATTGATTTGACGGAATAATCAACCAGCTCAAAATTCATACCTATTGCATTCTGAATCGCTCTATACACAGCATCAACTGGACCGTCACCTATGGCCGATGATTTCTTGGTTTGTCCATTTTCCCTTATAACGATTGTAGCAGTCGGTTCCATATCAGTTCCACCTGAAAAATTCACAGAAATAAGCTCGTATCTATCTTCTTTCTTTGTCTTGAGTATTTCATCAAATAAAATTGCCTCTATGTCTTCATCGTAAATCCTTTTTTTTCTGTCAGCCAAATCCTTTATGCGGCTATACACAGTTTTGATCTCTTCTGGAGAAAGCTCATATCCGAACTCTGCAATTTTTTTCATCAGAGCATGTCTTCCAGAATGCTTACCTATAACTATTTGAGATGAAGGGAAACCTACATCCTCTGGTTTCATTATTTCATAGGTGAGTGGATTTTTAAGAACTCCATCCTGATGAATACCTGCTTCATGAGCAAATGCATTTTGTCCGACAATGGCTTTATTAGGAGGGACAGGAACAGAGGTTATCTTTGAAAGGAGGCGAGAAGCAGGATGAAGCTCTTTTGTGTTTATTGTGGTATATACATCTTTTAAAAAATCCTTTCGTGTTTTTATAGCCATAACAACCTCCTCGAGTGCAGTATTTCCAGCGCGCTCACCGATACCATTCAAGGCAACCTCACACTGACGTGCACCGGCGAGAACTCCAGCTAAAGTGTTTGCAGTAGCAAGTCCAAGATCATTATGGCAATGAACAGAAATTATCGGTTGTCCAACTTTGTAAACTTCCTCCCTGATATATTTAACAAGATCATAGAACTCAAAAGGTAAAATATAACCAACAGTATCTGGTATGTTTATAACATCCGCACCCTTCTTCACCACCTCCTTAAAGATTGTTGCGAGAAACTCTGGATCAGACCGTGTAGCATCCTCAGCAGAAAATTCAACCTCATCTGCATATCTTTTTGCAAGCTCCACAGCAAATATGGCTTTCTCCAAAACTTCTTTTTCTGAAAGCCTTAACTTATACTTCATA
This sequence comes from uncultured bacterium, assembly GCA_964601505.1. GTDB lineage: Bacteria > Calescibacteriota > Calescibacteriia > Calescibacteriales > Calescibacteriaceae > DRWZ01. Next base: position 3,038 of record CAZRNR010000015.1, read on the forward strand.
TGTATCTCACTGGTTGCTATGAAAACGTGTATTCTCTTTCTTCTTGCATCCTTTAACGCTTCAGCTGCTCTCTCTATGTCTTGCTTCTCGCATCTTGAAAGAGCGCATATTGTTGATTTTTGAACATGCTTTGAAATCTCTGCAACAGAACTAAAATCTCCGTCAGATGTTATAGGGAAACCAGCTTCAATTATGTCCACTCCGAGCTTCTCCAGAGCTAAGGCCATCTTGATCTTTTCCTCTACCGTCATTGAAAAGCCCGGAGCTTGCTCTCCGTCTCTTAGCGTAGTATCGAATATATAAACCTTTTCCATAATTCTCAAATACTATATTATAAATAATATAGGCAAATATGATGACAAAAACCAAAATCAAAAATACCTTCTGTTTGAAAACAAGTAGCCAAAACAAAACTGGAGGAATAAAAAGAAAATAAGGAGAAAATCTAACTTCCTTAAAAGACCTGAATTTCAAACGACTTATCTCAAGAAACGAGATAAGCAAAACAAAAAGCGTAAAGACGAGATCAAAGTATGGGAAGCTTATGTTATCTGAAATCAACATAAATGAGGATATAAAAAATGCTCCCATCGGTGAACTCAAACCTTCAAAATATTCCTTTGGTTTTTCCGAGGATGTGACATTAAATCTTGAAAGCCTTATAGCAACCGCAAGAACCAGAACAAAGGAAATTAACTTACCAAACTCAACATTCTTCAAAAAACCATTGTATATTATGGCAGCAGGAGCAACTCCAAAAGTAACAAGGTCAGCCATTGAATCAAACTCTATACCGAACTTTGATGAAATCTTCAATGCTCTTGCTACCCGACCATCTAACATGTCAAAAATAAGTCCCAAAACAACAAAATAAAAAGAATAAAGCAACTTCCCCTCAAAAGCCAAAAGAGTAGCTGAAAAACCACTTAAAAGATTCAAGGAAGTCAGAACATTAGAAATATTCCTCAAACCTGACATAAGATTAAAATTAATACTTCTTGTCGTTAATTTGAAAATTCTGCCGATTATAGAAAACAGAACTAATTACAAGTTTGTTTATAACAACAAAGAAAAATGAAACATCAACAAGATTTATCACATAGCATATGCCAAATGCTTTTTCTTATATTCATAAAACCTTCTGGCGCAGGAACTGGAATTCTCCCAACAGATGGGAAAACTCTGTTTGAAAGAAAAGCACAATAAAGCTCACGAGAAAAATCAATCCAAAATCCACAACCTGTAAATCCAAGATGACCAAAGAGTATTTTCTGATTCCAGATAAATGAATCAAATCCAAGATAGAATCTTTCTCCTTTCTTTATCTCATTTATACCTTCTTTAAGAAAAAGTTCTCTGTAACTTTGAATAATATACCTCATCGCTTCAGCCAAACCTTCAAGATTACAGAACAAACCAGCATGAAGAGAAACTGAAAGCATATAATATGCGTTCTCATCATGAACCCTTCTTGTATAATATGTAGGAACTATGTTTATCTTATCATCTGACTCGGTAAGATAAAACAAGCCGTTAAAAGAAAAATTCTGTTTAAAGAGGATATCAACTCTTACTCCGCTCATTTTCTCCAAATAATATGTCAGAACAATAAAGCCAATATCACTGTATTCGCTCTTCTTTTCAAGGGGTAAGTTCCAAGCCTCTTCCATAATAATCTTACGGGTTTCAACACTCGGATAACCTATGTGCTCCACAATACTGAACAGAGGAAAGTGAGAAGGGAAACAAGCCTTGTGTCTTAAAATATCAAGAACCTTAATATTACTCTTAGATGTGGAATCAAATCTTGGTTTATTCAGAACAGATGATATTCTATCCTCAAGTATACCTAATTTCAGGATCAAATTACTTCCAACAATAGGTTTAGTTATAGAAGCAACATCAAAGAAAGAACCGAATTCACATTCCATATAATCCACATAAAAATTCTCAAAGTTCCCAAGACATATACCACAGGATGGATAATATTTCCTCAAACCCTCTGATGCTATTTTCTGCATCTCCATAAAAACATTTTTTAGCGGATCCATAAGAATTAAGTGTGAGAACTTAGAAAAAATTCTTCAACAACCTTCCTATCTGAAAAAGGAAAAACTTTATTCCCTATGATCTGGTAAGATTCATGACCTTTTCCAGCTATAAGAACAACATCGTTTTTCCCAGAAACTTCAAGAGCTTTAAAAATAGCTTTCTTTCTATCAAGTTCAACAAAAATCTTCTTATCATCTGGATTACCTCCGTTCTCACGAATACCAGATAGAATATCCTGTACTATACTTTCCGGACTCTCACTTCTGGGGTTATCCGAAGTTATAACGACCACATCAGCCATGTCATAGGCTAATTTCCCCATCTTAGGCCTTTTCTCCTTATCTCTATCTCCGCCACAGCCAAAGACAACAATAACCCTTGAGTTAAAAATATCTTTTAATCTTTGACACTCCTGAAGAGATGATTCAAGAGACTCCGGAGTATGTGCGTAATCAACAAAAACATAAGGATTCAAATTTACAACTTCCATTCTTCCCGAAGGCGGATATACGTCTTGAAAGAATTCAATTATTTGGCCAGAAGAGATTCCAAATTCGCGCAAAATTATGTAAGATGAAAGAAAATTTATCCAATTGAAAAGACCGATAAATCTTGTCTTAAAAGATAACTTCTCACCCCTCCAGCAGATCTCAAAAAAAGAATAAGCATCATCTCCCTGGAAAGAAATACTATAATCCTTCAGAGAATTATCATCAAAAGAAAGGAGTCTTTTTTTACCAAGAAGCTTATCTTCAACAATTTTTCCCCATTCATCAAGATAAACGACTGCAAGATCATTAACCTTCTCCATAAAAGCAAATTTTGCAGAAAAATAGTTATTCATTGTCTTGTGTATATCAAGATGGTCATGCCCTAAACCCAAAAACACACCGACCTGAAAATCAATGTCATCAATCCTATGTTGAACTACAGAAACAGATGTGACCTCCATAACAAAGTAGTCAAAATGGTTCATTATTGCGAATGTGTCAATTATCTCTGGAGTAGTAAGTTTCCACCACACTGAGCCTAATACTCCAGTTTTTATACCGGAAAATGTGAGAGAGGAGGAAAGTATTTTAGCAGTTGACGTCTTACCTTTTGTTCCTGTTATACCCCAAACCTTTGGTCTTTGGCCATTCCAAAAGTTCCTTGCGATCTTTCCCATACTTCTTCTTGTATCTTCAAGAAGGACAAATGTAGCATTCCACTGCCCACTGATATAACTTTCATCTTGTATAAAAAAAACTTCACATCCTTTTAGATAGAGTTCCTTTAAAAACTTATGAGCATCTTCTTTGGTTCCTTTGAGTGCTATGAAACCAAAATCTTTCTGAAATCTTCTTGAATCATAAAAAAGACCAGATATAAATCTATCCTTTCCAAAAATCTTACAATTTAAACCATTGACGACATGGGAGACTGGGACTTTCATCTCAGTGGTAGCGTCTTGATTCAGAGCGATTTCTCATACTGTCCTTTATGTTCCTTATAACTTCTTTTTCTTCTGGTGTAAGATATTTTGGGGAGACAATTTTAACCCTGAGATATAAAACTCCTCTTTTTCCATCTTTTCTTGGCATACCAAGATCTTTTAGAGTAAGCAGAATACCGGAGTCTGTTGCTTCGGGTATCCTAACTTTTATTTCAGAGTCATCTGGGAGAACAAATGGGATTTCTCCCCCAACCGTTGCAGTGAGTGTATCAACAGTAATTTCAGATATCACATCATCACCCTGAATTTTAAAATTAGGATGAGGGATTAATCTCACAATGAATTCAACATCTGATGCTCTAATCACATCTCCATCTCTTACACCTCTTGGTATTTTAACTTTTATTGTTTCATATTTTGGGTCAAATCCTCTACCACCGCATTTTGAGCATGTTTGCATTTTTCTTCCGTATCCCCTACATTCTGGACAAGTCTGGCTAAAAGAGAAGAAGCCCTTTGAGAAACCTATCATACCACGCCCGCCACATCTTTTACAAGTTTCACCTCCAACAAGACCTGTTCCCCCACACTTTTTACATTCATTTCTAGTCTCAACAACAACCTCTCGCTCAAAATCTGAACCAGAATATGCATCCTTCAATGGGATCTCCAGAAGTATCCTTGGACCTTCTTCCTCATACCTTGCTCTTTTCCTCGATTTGCGAGAACCTCCAAAACCAAATATATCTTCAAATATATCTGAAAATCCAAAAAAATCTTCCCCAAAAACTTGCTTAACAAATTCCTCAAAGTTCCCTGAATATTGTGTATAAGAAGAACTCCCACGAACTCCTTCGGCTCCATACATATCATAAAGTTTTCTCTTCTCAGGATCAGACAATACCTGGTAAGCCTCATTTATCTCCTTAAATTTTTCCTCTGCCTCCTTCTTCTTCTCTGGTGGAACCCTATCTGGATGCCATTTCTTCGCAAGTTCCCAGAAGGCTTTCTTTATTTCCTCCTGGCTTGCATTCCTCGAAACTCCCAAAATCTCATAATAATCTTTCTTACCATCATGCATATCCAAAGAATTTTTATAAATATAAAAATTTAATCAAATCTCATTAGGTTTTCAGATTTTTCAATTTCGTAGTAATAACTTTTATTGCATAATCGGAATTTTTCTGTGCTCAAGATCTGAAGCTAACTCAATAAACTCCCTAGGAACTTCCAAAGATTTATTATCAAAGTAATCAAACATAACTTGAATAGATTGAGCAAAAGCTATTACTCTTGAAGAATCTTTTCTGTTCTTGGCAATAACAATGTAATCAAATGGAAAACTTTTTCTCATGAAGAAAGGAATTCTTATACCAATCTCAAGATCATCATGGAGAAAAAGTTGATTTTTATAAACACAAGTTATCTCAGCCAAAATCACAGAGAAGACATTTGTATTTATATTCCTATTCACAGCTACATCGCGCAATCGGTTCATATACTGAACTCTAGCTGTTTCCAGAAAAGCTATCATAGAAACATTATTTATGTGCCCCATCATATCGGTATCGCAAAACCTCATCTGTATCTTTACCCAAACATTAAAATCCTGCTCCGAAAACTTAAGTATCCTTCTACCTTCAACAAGATTTAATTCCATATCAGAGAATTTTAATTTTTTCTTATCTTCAAAAGTTTCTCACCAGAAACAACACTCTTACCATCAGATACATAAACTTCATCAACAACACCATCTATAGGAGACTTCATTGTATTTATCATTTTCATTGACTCAAGGTCCAAAACAGCCTGTCCCTTCTGAACTACATCCCCCTTGCTCACATATACCTTCTTCACGGAACCAGAGAATGAAGACTTCAAAATAACAACATCCAAATCTTTCCCTTCATCTACATTTTCCGATGATAAAATTTCAATAGGCCAGAAAGAATCATTTATCTGAAAGATTATTTCATACTCAGAAGAATAAAATTTGCAAAGCTTGTATTTTCTCCCACTATCATCCTCTATAACAAAATCACCCAGAGGGTTCTTGCTGACTCTAAAAGTAAATGTTTTCCCACCATATGAAACTTCATATTCTGATTCGTTTTTTTTCAATACGCTTCCATATATTCTTTTCCCATCTTTTGTTTTCAGCCTGAGTCTCATTTCAATCTTACTTCCCTCCTACCGGAGAATTTCCAAGAAGAAAATCTCCAGGAATTTCCGTGCTTATATCCATTGACAAGAGAGGCTCTCTGAGGAGATGAAATATAAGCGGCAAGTAGTATAACATGCTCAGGCAACTGTTCGCTTTTTTGATTCTTGAACTCTTCAAGAATATCTTTCATGCTCCAGGTATTTATATTTCCTTCGACAAAATCCTTGTGTTTCAAAACAAAACTAAAAAATGGTATATTTGTTTTTATTCCTTCAATTTTTAACTCCTTAAGTGCAACAAGAAGTTTATTTATAAGGTCTTGTCTTTTTTCAGCCTTAGCAATAAGCTTGAGCAAAAGCGGGTCATAATGCGAAGGCACAGTGCAACCTGAGTAAAGCCAACCATCACATCTCACTCCAGGAATATTTGGTTCCTTATAGAAGCTTATAAATCCTCCAGATGGCATAAAATCGTTAAAAGGGTCTTCAGCATATATTCTAAGCTCCATAACATGTCCCTGAGTCTTTATATCATCCTGATCTATGTCTAATTTTTCTCCTTCGGCTATCTTTATTTGCCTCTTGACTATATCAACGCCTGTAATAAGCTCAGTAACCGGATGTTCAACCTGAACTCTGGCGTTTATCTCTATAAAATAAAAATTCCAATCTTTGTCAACTATGAATTCCACCGTTCCTGCATTGGTGTAATTTATTTTCTTCATAATAGCTACTGCAGCCTGACACATCTTCGCTCTGACATTATCAGGAAGATGGGGCGAAGGACTTTCTTCAATTACCTTCTGATTCCTTCTTTGCAAGGAACAATCTCTCTCAAAAAGATGGATATAATTACCATACTCATCAGCAAGAACCTGAACTTCAATATGTTTTGGGTTCTGGATATACTTTTCTATGTATATTCTTGGATCCCCGAATGCAGCTTTGGCTTCCTCAGAAGCCTGTTTGAAAAGATGAATGAAGTCTTCTTGCTTTAAAATTGGTCGCATACCTTTACCCCCTCCACCACCTGCGGCCTTCAACAACACAGGGAAACCTATTTTCTTCGCAACCTCAAGACCCTCCTCAGGTGATGAGACGATATCACTTCCTGGGACAACAGGTATCCCCGCCTCCTTTGCCTTTTGTCTTGCAACAGCTTTGTCCCCAGACATAAAAAGAGCATCGGGAGATGGACCTATAAACTTTATACCAGCTTCCTCACAGGCTTTTGCAAAATCTTCTCTCTCTGAAAGGAAACCATAACCAGGATGAATAGCATCAGCCCCAGACTTTTTAGCAACATCTATTATCTCCTCAATATTAAGATAATTTGAAACCTGATAACTCTCATCCGCAAGATGCCTCCAAATTCCTCCAGAATCCTGCGGAGTATAAATCGCAATAGTTTCCTTCCCTAGTTCTTTTGCCGCTCTTATAACTCTTAATGCTATTTCCGCCCTATTTGAAACAAGAATTTTCTTTATAGCTCGCCCAAATGGCATAAATTCTTGAGTTTAGAAAATATTGACAAAAATTCAATTTTTTCAATTTTTTGTAAAAATCAACTTACTAAGATCCACATTATTTTGCTCCTCAAAAATGAAATTACTCTGTGGTAAAAGTAAAACAATCTCTCTTTGAATCTTGCAAAAATGAGACTTCAACAAGTGAAAAAATGAAAAAATACCATGAGCTATTATCACTCTGAATAACAAAACGTAGAAAAAAATCAAAAAATTCCAAAACCGAAAAAATAAGAAAAGATCTATAATAATATAAAAAGTATGGAATTCAACTTTGAGGAGATATTAGAACTATGCAATATTGATATTGCTCAGGAGAAAAAGGAATATTTCAGAAAGCAAGTAGAAAAAATCATTGAGTTCTACAACACACTTTCTGAATTGAAACTGGAAGATGTAGAACCAACAACATGGAGATTTGAACAAACGCAGGAGTTTAGAGAGGATGTTCCTGAAAAATTTGCTCGGCCAGACCTTATAGTAAGCGGATTTCCAAAGTCTGTAGAAAATTTTTGTGTAGTGCCTCAAGTCATTGAATACAAGAAATAATTAAAATAAAAAAATAAATCAAAATAATCATTAGTTTTGTTGCATCTAATAAAGATTTGTTTAATTTACAAAGATCTATACGCTATCTCTACTCTATTACAAAATTCTGCTGTAAGATCATTAAAAACTCACAAGAGTTTGCAAATAGAATATTGCTTCTGTCAATACACCGGTAAGATAAAAAATCAAAACGCGCTAATCTGACAACTTTTCAGTCAAAACTTTAACCAGATGCTTGATTTTATATTATTTTTATATTGCTACAACTATCTCTATGAATGGCAACGAATTTTAAAAGAAATTTATACTATGCGTTGATAATTAAGACAAAGTATAAATCAACCGTATTGATGATTTTAAAAGATTCAATGGGGAATTGTCAAATGAAGGGAAATTGTCAACTGAACAAGGTATGGGATATCTTAAAAGGAGAATTTGAAAGAAGTAAGATGTTATGGTAAATGATTGAAAAGATTCAAGGCCACACAGCTATATGGGGTTATGGGATTCCTCCGATATAATATTACTGTTTCTTTTCTTCCTTTTTATCCTTCTTTTCTTTGTGTTCTTTCTTTTCTTTCTGTTCTTTCTTTTCTGTGTATTCTTTCTTCTCTCCAGTTTCTTGTTGCTGCTCCTGTTGTTGTTGCTGCCCATGTTGCTCCTGTTGTGCTACAACAAGAGCTGGAGAAGCAACCAAGCCTAAAATAAACATTAATGAAAGTATTTTTTTCATAGCTTTTAACACCTCCTTTCTTTAATTTTCCCCCATACAGCCGTGGACCTGAAATTTATCTTTTCTTCCACTGTTGGGTCTTTCTTGACTTTCTCCTACCATACTTCTTTCTCTCTACCTCTCTTGGATCTCTTGTAAGGAGTCCCAGTGGTTTTATAACCTTACGTAAATCTGGTTCTTCTCTAACTAAAGCTAAAGATATTCCATGGGCCACAGCCTGCGCTTGTGCAGAAATCCCACCTCCCTTGACAGTTGCAAAAACAATATATTTCCCCCATCTATCTGCAACCTCAAGTGGTCTTTGAACAACTCTACATAAAATCTCGTCCTTAAAATAGTCCCTGTAATTTATTCTATTGACATAAATCTCAAAGTTCTGAGAATTTTTTTCTTTCCTGAGAAGCCAAACCCTTGCAACTGCTCTCTTCCTCGCTCCTCTAACAGGCTTCAAGTTCGGTGGAACAGATAAATCTACCTTCTGATACCCTATCATCAGTTATTATGCATTAAACAATACACAAAGCATAAAAATTTGCACTATTTTCAAAATCTTTCGAAACTTAAAGAATTATAATATACCAAATGCTTCGCTCTCATTAATTTTTCCTTCCTTTACTTTCTTGGTAATTTCATCTGATAACAGAGAGATCCCATAATTTTTAAAAATCTTTCGTAGTTCCATCTCAACAAACTTTCCATGTCTCGCACAGTCTTTTATATCTGACTTTATGTCATCATCAAAATAAACAACCTCAAAAACTGCTTCAAGGCTACTGACCCCAAGATATTGACAAAACTGACAACCAGCTCCTAGGCAATGCTTACAAAAAACACGAATGAGCCTTTGAGATATTCCAAGAAACAAAGTTGAAAGTAGTATTTCAACAGAAGCCCCAAGATCAATCAGTCTGAGTATCCCGGAGGCAACATCCCTTGAATGAACAGTAGTTAGAACAAGATGTCCTGTCAACGCAGATTTTAAGGCTATATCTGCAGTTTCGGGGTCTCTTATTTCTCCAACAAAAATAACATCTGGATCTTGTCTTAGAACATGTCTTAAAGCTTTGGCAAATGTCAGGCCTATATCATCGTTGATTTGTATCTGGGTCACATCAGAAAGGCTGTACTCTATTGGATCCTCTATAGATATGACATTCAGAGAATCTCTATCTAATTGTTTGAGCAATGAATATATCGTCGTTGTCTTACCCTGACCAGTTGGACCTGCAACGAAAATAAAACCAGATCTCTTTTTCAAAGCGCGAACAACAAAATTTTTCTGCTCCTCAGAAAGTCCGATATTTTCCAAAGAAAAGCCAAAATCTCTTTTTAATATCCTCAGAGCTAATTTCTCTCCCTGAGCTGTAGGAATTACAGAAACCCTTATATCATAGTTTGAGAAAGAAAACCTACCGTCTTGAGGCAATCTCTTTTCAGTAATATCAAGACCAGACATGACCTTTATTCTGTTCAGAATAAGCTGGAACGATAGCGGAGAAAGCTGCATAAATCTGTGGAGTAATCCTCTTATTCTAAGTTTCACAGATCCAGGAAATATATGAATATCTGTTGCTCCCATTTTTATGGCTGAATCAATTATATGTTCAACAAGATCTTCAATTCCTCCTCTTTTTCCATCCTTGAAAACTTTTTCTAAAACCCTCTGAAGCATCAATGGAGAGCAAACCCTTGTTTCTACCCTGACAGAACCACAGAACTCCTGAATTTTCCTGAAAGACACAGAAAAAGGATTTGGAGAAGCTATAACCAACCTATTACCATTTTCATAAGATATCGGGAAAAACTTTTGTTCCAAGATAACATCCTTTGGGAATATTTGGACAAGAGATGGATCTGGCTCCACCGAATAATCAATTTTTTCAAAACCAAAAGTTCTACAGAACCAATCACAATATGAACTCTCACCGAAAAAACCATTTTCTATAAGGTATTCGGAAATATCCTTACCAGATCTTTTAATCTTTTCTACATCCTTTTGAGTTATTATGCCTCCTTCTAAAAGAGCTTCAAGAACCTGATCCATAATTTATACCCTGATACACACCCTTTCTTTCAAGGTAGTTATCTATTGCCCGTATGACTTTGAATTTGTTTCTACACCAATCAGGTGCAATAAGAAATTTATCTGGAGCCTCCCCTGTAAGTCGCGCAATCAAAACAGAATCAGAAAGATTCTCTAAAAAAACTGAAACATAATGAACATATTCAGAAAGCTCCATAGGGACATACTTTCCTTGCCTATACCATAGTTCAAGCTCTGTAAATTTAACGACATGTAACGGATGAATCTTAACAGCAAAAACACCAAGATCAGAAATAAGCCTTGCAGAATTCACATAATCTTTCTCTGTATCCCCGGGCAAACCAATAATAACATGTGAAAGAGTCCTTATTCCTCTTTTGTGTAATTTTTCTGTAGCTACAACATAATCTTCAACAGTGTGCCCTCTCTTTATAATTTCAAGAGTTTTATCATTTGAGCTTTGCAAACCAAGTTCAACAACAAGAAAAGTTCTCTTGTTCAAATCTTCAAGGAGATCTATAACATCATTTGGCAAACAATCAGGTCGTGTTCCAATAAATAATCCAACAATATCTGGATGAGCTTCAATTGCTTCTGTATAAAGCTGTCTTAACCTATCAATATCCGCATAAGTATTCGTATATGGCTGAAAATAAACTATATATTTCTTTGCTTTCTTATATTTCATGACGTTCTCTATACCTTCAAGAACTTGATCCTTTATGCTTTTCCCGCGCTCAGCGTAAATTGGAGTGAAACTTCTGATATTGCAAAATATACAACCTTTCCAACCTTTTGTTCCATCTCTGACAGGACAGGTAAATCCTCCATCAACAGACACCTTATAAACTTTCTCCCCAAAAAATCGCTTGAGAAAAGAGTGAAGAGTTCTATATCTTTTCTCGTAATAATCACTCTGAATCTCAAGCATAAATATAAATTATAGGGTTGAGGAGATGAACATAGGTTTTCCAGAATGAATCACAAATTGAAGCGAAGTGTTCATTCAGTTAGAGAAAGTTTAAGAGTTAGCTTATGAATTTGTAACAGTGAGGAAAATATAAATGAAGATAACATCAGCAAATTTCAGATGAGAAGAAACTTAGAATAGAAATAATCTTAACTCATCCCCTATTACTATTTGATTAGATTTGCCTTCATGGACCTTATCTTTTCTTCCAACATCTTTTATTTTATTTTCTCCCAATTTTTTGATTTGAAGCTTCTTTTATTCAAGCTTTGATTCACTAGACTATTTATGAATTTAGACTATGACTTGTTGCTTTATATGGAAGGAAACATCTTAACATCGCAACAGAGAAAACAAAAATCCTCCTAAAGTCTGGAATTTTATATGTAGATTCCGATAATCAAATTTTTGATGAGAATGTAACACTCAGCAACCAAACTCTTAGAATCGATTATTGATAGATTAATACTATTTCGAAATGTGGTTTTCCCCTTTAATATGCCACGCACCAAAATTTATTGATGCTATAGGTAAATTTTCAAACTGAAAACAGTATTATTTTACAAAGCACTTAACCCATACCTAAATGTGTAAAAACATAAAGTTTTATAAAAAATCTAATTACAAATAAATCTCTTTTGTTCTTAAATTAAAAAATAATGATGAAGATAGGAATAGTATCCCCATACTTTCTACCGCATTTTGGAGGAGTATCAACTCATGTATATCAGAAATATTGTTTTCTGAAAAAACTTGGATTTGATACAAAGATCATATCACCGGATTTTGGAAAATGCCAGATTATAGATGAGAAAGATCATATAAAATTGGGGAAACCTATAAAGATAATCTATAACGGTTCTTTATCTCACATAGCTTTAGCCTTTGGAGCAAAGGAAGTTTTGAAAAACGAAGCTTTTGACATAATACACATACATGAACCTTATCACCCCTTTTGCATACCTTTCATCTCAGATGAGAACAAAAAAGGATATGTATCTACATTTCATGTTTTCAAGGAAGAAGTGGAAAAGACGGTTATACTCATAGGAGACTTACTTATGAAATCTCTGAAGAACAGAATAAAAGTGTTCATCGCAGTTTCAAAAGCTGCAGCTTCTGTGATACAAAAAAGTATTGGAATACCTGAAGAAAAAATAAGAATCATACCAAACGGTATAGATTATGATTTTTTCAACAAAGCGAAACCCCTTGAGATATTTGGCAAAGATGAATTCAAAATACTTTTTGTGGGAAGGCTGGAACCTCGTAAAGGTGTAAAACACCTCATAAGAGCCTTCAGAACTGTAAAAAAAATAATACCAAAATCAAAACTGATAATAGTCGGGAAAGGCCTAAAAACTTACTATATCTCATTCCTTACAGATGAAATAGAAAAAGACGTTTTGTTCCTGGGGGAAGTTGGATACTATGAGCTTCCACGAATTTACAAGTCAGCAGATATATGCGTCTTTCCATCTACAAGGGGAGAAAGCTTTGGAATAGTTTTGATTGAAGCTATGGCTGCTGGAAAACCTGTGATAGCTGGTAATGCTGAAGGTTATGTTGAAACTTTACAGAACGGTAAATACGGAATAATTGTAAATCCTCAAGATGAAGACTCCCTGGCAAGAGCTATAGTTGAACTATATTTTAAGGAAGATCTGAGAAAGGAACTTGCTGAAAAAGGGGAAAAATATGCTCGGGAGTTTGACTGGACAAAAATCGTAAAAAAAATATTAGAAACATACAAAGAACTGATATGATTAGCTTTTCCGAACTTTTACAAAATATGAAGAGATTCAAGTTTTTTCAAATGCACTATAATAAATCTAAATAATCTATTCCTTTCTCACACCACCATTCCCGTTTTTCCCATTCTTTACCGCTTTCATAATATAAAGTGCAAACAAAATAACACTTACCGGAATTAAAGAGTTCAGAATTCCAAACACAACTTTTATATTATCTTGCGTTATAGAACCTATAATTGGGCACCCTATAACCTCGTCTCCCTTAACATAAACAATCTCACTGAACTCTGATTCATTCCCGGCTAAATCCTTAGCCTTTATTGTGAGCCTGTATATACCCTTTGGTAATGAGAACTCCAAACGGTCTGTCTCCTCCCATTTGTCAAATGTCTTACCTTCATCTCCCGACAAATCGCTAAACCCAACAAAATATGAAACCTTTACCCTTTCCGGCGGTGTCATATTGTCATATCTCCTCAAAACCAATACCTGCTTTTTATCTGAATGAAACACTCTCATCCCAAGCTTACTATCATAGTATCCATTTCCTCCTGCTATCCAAACCCCAGGTTCCAATCTATCTAAATCAAACTTTATCTTCACTATATCCTCCCAACCTCTATCTTCCTCATCTATCACAAAGAAAGAAAGTTCATTCCTACCATCTAACCAAACACCTGTATTTATTCTTATATCCCCAGAATAAGACTGTATAGGAGTTGGAACTCTCCAGAGCGTCTTCCCCCTCCTGAAAGATACCTTCCTTATACCACCATAAACAACCTGAACATAGTTCTGCACACTATCTCCAAAAAATCTCTTTGCTTCATCATAACCTATATAGCATTCCTCCCCCGCCTTACATCTCTTATCTCCAACCAAAACCTCAAAAGGTGGGAAGCCACTTGATGGTTTAGCAACACCATCCCTCAAAACAGGTGATAAAAATCCTCCACCAAAAGCATTTAAAATTGACAATAAATCCAATGACCCCAAAATTGAATAGTCTCTACATTCAACTATCGGATCTATAACTCCATTCTGGTTAAAGTCAATACATCCTACATAAATAGCTAAATAGTCCGGCATAGTTGTAACCCAGGGGTATTTTGTTTCTATCAACTGCCAGCTTGTGGTGTTTGGAAACTCATCTATGGTCACATCAGGTCCCTCAGGTCTTATATACTTTATAACCGGGTGGAGAACGTTTGTTATATCTAAAGGAAATGAAACTCGGGTTCTGAGCATAGCCTGAAGATATCCTGAAAGCACATCTCCTAAAATATCAGAAATTCCTCCTATTCTTCCGGACATAGGAACTGATGCATTCCAGTTTATCTGCCACACATAAGGTTTAACATCTATGAAAAAGTCAATGACCTGGGTTACCCTGGATGGAGGATTAGAAAGCCAACCTACTGATGGATCTTGTCTGAAGTATTCAATATCTGCTGCCAGGAACCAATCACCAATTCCCTCAAAAAGCTGAACTGGTGTTGTTCCGGGGATACCATCTTTACGGAAAAGTGCTGGATTCCCAACTCCAAGGTTATTCTGCATACACCAGAATCCCGCAGCATAATTTGGAAGGACAAAAGTGAAATCAGAAAAAGGTTGAACTGCAAATTGCGATGGGAAAGAAGGTAAAGGTGTTCCACTACCTGGGGCAGGCGGAGTTAAAAGTGACGGCCAGGCGGTTCCTGTTCTTGCACTTGCCGGAGATAACCCTGTTGGATAGAACCTTATCTCCGCTTCAGAATCTGGATCACACATGTATCTTACAGAATTGAAAAAATATGCCAGATTCTCAACAGCAGACAAATTAAATGGTAAAAATGCACTTATGTCGTTGTATTTATCAGCTCCTGATGTCAAAACTCCACCTGGATTCACAGCCAAGCACATAAGGCCAGATGAGTAGATCATCTGTGCCGCATCTGAAAGTAGATCTTGGGAAACTCCCATACCAACAAAGTATAAAAACGCAGGCGAAAATCTCATTACTATACCTGTTCCATCCGGGGGAATAAAACCATATTGCCCCATTGTCCCTGCCGCATTCTCAACTCCAACAGTTCTTAAAAACATAGTCTGCCTTGCTATCTGCGACTGCTGAGCTGGATCTGAAACCCCCGGAATTGGAGCTTTGAAATCTCTCATGTAAAAGACTATGTCGTAGTTCTGATTTGATGAACCAGTCCAGGCATTATATAGCAGAGCATACATATCAACACATATCGCTTGACCCTTCACATGGAAATGATGCCACCTGATAACTCTACAACTTCTGTCAGGTGCAACCCCAGGTTGCAATGTATCAGGACAGTTTGTAAATTGCCCTGTCTGCAATGCAGCCGCACCACAAACTGCAGAAGCATACCCCACCCTTATAAACCTATATGTTGTATTTGGACGCGGGTTCGGAATGCCTATACCCTGCGTTCCCGTATAGTTCTCTATACCAACATAGTGCGGCCGAGGATTTGTCTTTGGGGCACAGTCACAACCAGAAATACACAAACCGCAAAGATTACATCCACTCCCACCAGGTCCATCAGGATCAATCAGTATATTAGTATTTGTCCAGTTTTCAAGATTTATATCGATCGTCCCATCTGAAAAAAGAACAACCTGGAATGTGTTTTTGTTTGTGCAAGGACCTGATCCACCATATGATGGTTCTGGATTTAAAATTCCTGCAGCTCTTAATCGGCACAAAGCTCTGTTATCTGAATCACACGGACCGCAGTTCTGGCACGCCCCACCAGAACACTGATCAGCAGAACAACAATCTTCATCTGTATCAATACAATCATTATTATCATCATTCCCGCAACCGTTGTCGTTTATCGCATCAAAATCTGGGATCTTATACCAGGTTATAACTATGGCTTGGCAGTTTGCAGCAGCAGAGTCATCATCATAGTAGTTCCCATCATTATCATCATCAAAAACTCCGTCAGCGATATCCGCACTTGGGCAATCAACAGGATCGGCTGAACCATTATTATCTTTATCTATAGATCCCAAAAGAACATATCCAGCACCAAGGACTCGGAATAGACGCTGCTGTGGCTCTGGATCAAATAGACTATTATCAGCTTCACAGCCCCCTTGGCAGTTCTGGTTAGATGCGCAAGCACATTCCCACCCTCCACCTCTCCAAAAACAACATTGGTTCTGCGAGTAACATCCACCTGCTCCACCTGTAGAATGACAGCGGAGGTCGCAGCTAGTGCAGACCAAAACACATGTCCCATGGCAGTGTTCATTTCTCTGATTACAGCCGCATTCATCACCGTCACAGGGACCTATACGGCAGTTAACATCGTAATTCCCACCTGAATCCGGAACACATCCGGGAACAGTGTAGCAAGTCCCACTACACGTACCATTTGCGTTACATGTCCCAGAACAATCTCCTCCGGCACCACAGCAAATATCACTATTGGATGTATCATAATTTTTACACCATCTATGTGATCCGCAGCCCGTGCATCCCCCGGAACAATATGTCCAACCGCAGTTTACAGATTGGCCAGAATGGCAGAACCAGGAGACACCATCTCCTGTAACACAGCTTGCCCCTTGGCAACCATCTTCACATTCTGGACATCTTCCATCACAATCTCCTCCACCACGGAGCTGTCTGTGAGCGGGATCAAGGTCTTTCCAAAGAGCAGCGATTATACCGTTTGGAGCTGCTCCATTAGGTATTGGATCCCCCGTTGGATCAGAAACAACACCACCACAGCCACCAACTCTCGGTGCTACCCAACCGTTTGAATCTATACAAAGATAGTTGTTATTCAGCTGATCGTAGAAAGGAAAATTAAAGGGTAAAGGATAGGCATAGACATAGTTATTAAAATCAATTCCGTTTTCACATATGTTTCCCTCTGTGTTTCCTGAAGGGAGATGATAATAATTTGCCTCTCCGCTCCAGCCTATTGCAACCTGCGGGTAATTGTTCCCTGTCCACGACGCTCCCGGCTGCCTTGATTGCTGTGTTCTTGGGATAAAAAGTGGAGGTAGACTGACCATATAGTACAAAAACTCATTCCCATCCCCAGAGAGATCGGCCCAAAGGGGAGCTATGTATGGATCCGGGGTGGTCGTGGAAGGTATAGGATCTGGATTAGGATCTGTGCACTCCCCCGTATTCCCCTGCGGCAAAGTTATATAACCGTTAGTTGAAATACATGCATCTATATAAGAGTTATTATAAAACAAGAAGTTAAAACCTATACCAGTTTGAGCATATCCATTATCCCAATTTGTAGGTGTAAGATTAGAAAGTGTCCAGGAGTTTATTCTTGAAGTTAGCAAAGCATTATCAGGAAAAGGAAAAGGAGAATAGTTATCTATAGAAAAAGCAGGGCGAGGGAAAAAACCAGACGTGTTTGTACCTAAAGCAATACCACGAGTCATAAATCCCGGATAGCAAGTCTTTGATAGATCCTTTGCCCTTATACCAGCATCAAAAGATATAGAACAGCCAGTCCCCGTTACAAGGACCCTATGAGGATAAGTATAACAACCTATGTCATATTCTCCAGAAAAACAACCAAGAACACCATAGTAAGGTCTTTTTGGAACACTCAATAGTCCAACATTTACAGGACCCGGATAACATTCTGAAGGATCTTCATGAGCGTGTCCAGAAGGTGGGTCTTGAGCAGAGGTAGGTCTACCACAGAATTGTGATACAGAAAATGCCCTACCTGTGACCAAAAATTCATTCAGGTCTATCGGTAAAAGTCCGTGTTTACACCCTCCGCTCCCCCCAGTATTACACTCCATACTCCCTGTTGAATAATTCCAGCAGCATTGCCACGTGGCTGACATATTAGGACAAGGGGGTAAAAGTGCCGAGCAATTACCCCCACCTGGCCCTGAACCTGGCATCGCCGAAGGTTTTTTTGGGCACAAGCTCAGATTTCTATCTGTTATACCAGGTCCAGCTCCAGGTATAGGGCAGTTTCCGTGTAAAAATCCATCTATAGCACCTTCAATGGTAGGTCCAAGCCCCTCCAAAAGTGGTTCAGCTCCAACGCAGTCTGTAAGACAGCCTAAAACAGGATGATCAACATCTGAACCAAGTATATCAAGGTCAGCGCCGGCGGCGCAAACATCAACCAGAGAACCTTGAACTAATACCTGAAGCCTCACCCGAAGCAACACACCCTCCACATAAGCTCTGAACTGTGTATCACCGTGTCCGAATGTCCAACCATCAGCACAAGATCTGGCATCAAAACAAACCTCTGAAGATGGTCTTGAATTACCAGAATCAATTGTGTTATGTCCGGGAATCATAGGAGATGGGAAAGGATCAATATTTGCAGAATCGTTCTCAGCCCAAAGAGCTATTATAGCTGTAAGATACCCAGCAGTTGGATCTGGGAAAACCTCAACAAAAGATCTGTTGTAATACATAACATATCCATCATTAACGGTATTGCATGTCCCACAAACATCTTCATAACATTGATTACCCGCAGTACTTGTGTGATCCCTAACTACAAGACACATTGTAACACCTGCCATACTTGAACATGTTCCCTGCCCAATAAGCAGTCCTTGAACAAACTGAATCAGATTTGAACTCGCAAGGTTCTCTTCTATCTGATCAGCTAACCATTGGAACAAACCATAGAATTCTCCTGAAGTTGGGTTTATGTTTTGTTCAAAACCACAGTCTCTTTCGCTTGCGTTACATCCAGGAGCACCAGTATCAACCATATCAAGTCCAAACCAAGATTGAATATCGTAAGGAGCTCCCTTTCCAAAGGCAACATTCAAAAAATGCTGATTAAAATTAGATACTGTCATGAGGTTTCCGTTCGTCAGGGCACAACCTATTCCTTCTACTGCGAGCTTTTGGGTTGGAGGTAATTCTTTTGCAAAAATGCGTGGAGCATAAAGCCAGTTTTTCTCTTTAAGATCTTTGTCTTTCATCAGGGCCAAAATTGGGAGCATCATATACTGCTTTGCAGCCTCCCTGTAGCATTCCTCCTGATCTTTTATATTCATATTTATAGGACAGATGAAACTCACAGGTTTCTTATTACCTTCATCTATAGATGAGAGCAATTTATCACTCAATCCAAATGCTAAAAGAGCTAACTTAAGATCTTCAACTATTCTTTCAACACATTTTTCAAAGGAGTCTGCCCTAACTGGACAGCCATTATCAAAATAATATTTCTGAAGTATGTTCAAAGTACGCTGGTCTAAGTTCTGTATTATATCCTGAGCTGTTATGTTTTTTATACCTTTAGCTTTCACAAGTTCATAAAACTTTGCTTGAACGCTTCTAAAAGATTCCTGAAGATGAACTTCTTCAGAGACATCTGCTTCTGCACTTATTAAATTTAGCAAAGCTAATGGAACAAATGGAGAAAAAATAACAATTGAAATGAAAAGATATGAAAAAAGCTTTCTCATAAATACCAATAAATAAAATATAATCATTGTAAAAATAAAAGATAGCAGAAATCATAAACTCTCACTAAAACTTGCAGAGCTATAACCTCTTCTTTTGAAGATCCTTGAAAGATAGATCTTGTAACACCTTGCAAAAGTTTAATTCCATCATCAGATTTTACACTTTCATGTTAAACTATAGCTGATAACTTAAAGTTAAATGCTTTGTCAAATAAATATGCACCAAAAATTATCAATTTCCTCTGGCATTGTAAGTAGAGGATAAAAATTTTTTGACACAGCAGTTAAATCAGAAATGAAAATAACAACCAAGAAAACCTAAAATAGCAATGAAATCAAGTTGAATAATCTTTGCCAAAAATCCTCAAGTTTGAAAATCGGAATGTACATCTTACGACCGTACACAAATATCAAAATAATGATCTGTTGCAAAGATACGAACTGTTACCATAGAGCCAAAAATAATTCTTCAAATTGCGCGAATTCATTTCGGATAACAATTATAGTTTAATTTTTTCAGAATTCTTTGATATATCTTGAATGAACTTATGATGGACAAAAAAATTGAAAATTGTTTAAAAATTAGAGAAAATCAATAATTCAAGACAAATGCGCATCAGCGTCATAATTCCAGCATATAATGAAGAAAAGTATATAAAATACTCTATAGATAGTTTATTGAATCAAACCATCAGGCCAGATGAAATAATTATAGTTGATGATGGGTCATCTGATAGAACGAAAGAAATATGTAGTTCTTATGGTGATCCTGTAAGAGTTTTCTCAAAGGAGCATTCGGGAGCTGGAGCATCAAGAAATTTTGGTGTCTCAAAATCAACAGGCGATATCATTGTATTTTTTGATGCAGACATGGTCGCACCTCCAGAATACATAGAAAAATTAGTATCTCCTATAATAAAAGGAGAAGTCATAGGGACAGATCATGGAGACGAGCTTGTAGCAAATCCTGAAAACATCTGGGCAAAATGCTGGAGTATTGAATTTAGAGTTCCCCCGGGAAGAAGAGTTCCAAATCCCAGAAATGGTTGGAGTAATGTATTCAGAGCTATAAGGAAAGATGCCTTCATAAAAGTTGGTGGCTTTGATGAAAAAAAAGGATACTGTGATGATAATCTTGCAGAAAAAAATGTAAAATCAAAATTCGTAGAAGATTGCCTATGCTACCACTACAATCCATCTACCCTAAAAGAAGTATTTCAATCTGCGATGTGGATAGGTAAAGGTATAATTCCGACATTTCCAAAGATATCAACTCCGAGAAAAATAAAGAAAATTATCTCAAGGCTTTTCAAACACAGTTTTATGAGTATTCCAAACGGTATAAGGTTCTCGGTCAAACATAAAGAACCTTTCTTTATCATCTTCAAAATCATATATGACCTTGGAATTCTTTCTGGCATGATAAGATACATATTATTCAAGGAGACCACCAAATGAGGATACTTTTTGATGGAACATCTATATTTGAAAAATACAAAATGGGACTGAGCACATACTCTTTTGAAATAATAAGAAATATCACTGAAATAGACAAGCAAAACGATTACTTTATTGGAGTAAGAACATCTCGCTGGAAAAACATCCAGAAAATTGATTTGAATGCCAAAATAGAGAAAATCTTTTCACTTGAAATAGCAAACATACCTTTAGCTTTTCTCCCAAAAAAATTTGATATATATCATGGACTCTCAAATCGCCTTTGTTTTGGAATATTCGCTAAAAAATATATACTAACATTACATGATACACATGGGAAAAAAGAAAAGCTCAAAAGATTTTGTAATCTTGCTGACATTGTTATAACAATTTCTAATTTCTCCAAAAAGAAAATATCAGAAGAGTTAAAAATACCTGAAGATAAAATAAGAGTTGTCTATAACGGAGTATCTCCTGTATTTTCAATAAAGGACAAAAAATATGTTGGAATGAAAAAAAGAGAATTTGAAGAAATAACTGGTGTTCGGAGATTTATCCTATGCATGATAACAGATGATACTTACAAAAACATTAAGAACATTGTTTATGTAATGAAACACGTAATGGGAAAACATAAAGATGTTGCAGCTTTGTTTGTTGGGAAAGATGTATCTGAATATATCAAGGAAGGGAGGAAAATGATAAACATAGGTTATGTTTCAAAGGAGATTTTAAGTGATCTTTATAACATATCAGAAGTTTTATTTTTCCCTGCAACTTATGGAGGATTTGGGCTTCCTATTGTTGAGGCTATGGCTTGTGGCTTGCCTGTCATAACATCTCGTGGAACAGCACAAGATGAAATATCAGGAGATGCAGCTATAAAATGTAATCCGAATTCAATTTATGAAATGATAGATGGAATAGAAAAAATTCTCAATTCCCCGCAAAAACAAAAAGAACTATCAGAAAAAGGAATTGAAAGAGCAAAGATTTTCTCCTGGAAAAAATCCGCTGAAGAAATCCTAAAAATATACAAAGAAGTATTAAATATAAAATGATAAGTATAATAATTCCATATTACAATGGGAAAAAATTTATTCAGAATTGTCTAGAAAAATTATACCAGAATACAAAGAATGATTTTGAGATTATAATCTCATCCGATGGATATGACGACAAGGAATTTCTTCAAGATCTAAAGAATAAGTATCACTTCAAACTATTATTTGGAGAGAGAGTTGGTTTTGGTGGAAACTGCAACAGAGCTTTTGAACATTCAAAGGGTGAAATCATAATATTTCTCAATCAAGATTTAATGGTTGAAGAAAATTGGGACGACCCGATATTAGAAATAATTAAAACTAAAACTATTGGAGCTGTCGGAGCAAAGCTTATCTACCCAAACAGAAAGATACAACATTGTGGCGTCGCTTTCTCACCACTTCTTGATCCCATACACATTTATAAAAATTATCCAGAAAATTTCCCTCCATCAGAAAAAGAAAGAGAATTCCAAACATTAACAGGCGCTTTACTGGGAATAAGAAGGGAGGTTTTCGAGATATTCAAGTTTTCAAGTGAATACTTTCTTTATTATGAGGATACAGACCTTTGTTTTAGCTTGCGTTCGAAGGGACTAAAAGTAATATATACACCAAACAGCAAAGCTATACATATAGAAAGCTCCTCCTCAAAACCAAAATTCATAAAAGAAAATCTAAAAAAATCAAAAGAAATATTCCTTAAAAAGTGGGAGGAATATATAATTCCAGATGAACTTGAAATTTACCTTAAAGATAGGCAAATTCATCTCTTTCTAAAGAAAACAGCAAAATATATCAGGAAAAGGATCAAATCAAATTTGAGAAAAATTCTAAATTTAAAGAATTAATCAAAGTCAAGCAAAAATTATACTAAAGATGATAGGACATTTTCATACACATACTCACTACAGCATACTTGATGGAGCAATGACAGTAGATGATCTTGTAGAAAGGGCTCTGAGTAGAAAAATAGATGCTGTTGCGCTAACAGAACATGGAAATATATTTTCAGCTGTTGAATTTTTCCTCAAAGCAAAAGAAAAAGGCTTAAAACCAATAATAGGCTGTGAGATATATATTGCTCCCGGAAACCTTGAAGTCAAAAAAAACGATACAGAAGAAAGCAATTATCACGCCACAATTCTCGTAAAGAATGAAATTGGATACAAAAACCTCTGCCTGCTTCTGAAGATTGCAAACACCGAGGGATTCTACAGAAAACCCAGAATAGATTTCAAGACCCTTTACGAGTATAGGGAAGGACTCATAATGCTATCTGGTTGTCTTAACGGCATAATACCAAGATATATAACTCATGGGAAAATAGATTTAGCTTTTCAAAAAGCTATAGAGTTCAAAGAGATTTTCGGAGATGATTTCTATCTTGAAATAATGCTTAGTGAACCAGCAGATCCAAACAGAGAAGAAGATATAGAAACTGTAGCGAAGCAGAAAAAAGTAAACCAATATATTTTGGAATTCTCAAAGAAGCTAGGGATAAAACCTGTAGCAACGGGAGACTGCCATTATGCAGACCCAGATCACTATGAACTCCAAGATATGCTCGTAGCGATAGGACACAATGAAAAGCTAAACCAAGAAAGAAGATTCAGGTACAGAGTAAAAGGACTTTATGTAAAGTCAAAAGATGAAATGATAAAAATTTTTGGTGAAGTTCCCGAAGCTTTGGAGAATCATGAAGAGATAATCAAAAAATGCAAATTTGAATTCAAAAAATCTCAAGGTCTAAGATTGCCAAACCCCTATAATGAAAATCCAGATGAGTTGCTACGGAAAAAAGCATATGAAGGATTGAAAAGAAGGCTCGAAGAAAAAAAGCAGAAACGAATAAAATTTAATGAGGAAGAATACCAAGAGAGAATCGAAAAAGAACTTTCAGTCATATCGAAGAAAAATTTTTCTTCCTATTTTCTCATTGTTGAGGACTTTATCAAAGAAGCGAAAAATAGAAAAATACCCGTAGGTCCGGGGAGAGGTTCGGCAGCAGGTTCAATTGTATCATGGGCTCTTGGAATAACAGAACTTGACCCAATAGAATATGGACTTATCTTTGAGAGATTTCTTAACCCAGAAAGGGAAAAAATTCCAGATATAGATGTTGATTTTTGCAAACAGAGAAGAGATGAAATCATTGAATACGTCTCCAATAAATATGGTAAAGATTGCGTATGCCACATAATAACTTTCGGAACTTTTGGAGCGAGAGCTGCAATAAGAGATGTGGGGAGAATATTAGATGAACCAATAGAGGATGTATCGTATCTGGCAGAACTTGTTCCACAGGAGCCATCAAGAAAATGGACACTCAGCGAAGCCTATGAAGAAATACCAGAATTCAAAAACGCGGTTGATTCAAATCCAAGATTCAAAAAAATATTTGAAAGAGCTAAACTACTTGAAGGGCTTATAAGGCATGTCGGCTCTCATGCATCTGGATTCTTGATATCAGATAAACCAATAACAGAATATACATCAGTTTATAGGTCCAAGGATGGTCTCACCACGCACTTTGAAATGGAATACCTTGAAAAAATTGGTCTTGTTAAGTTTGATTTTCTTGGACTTGAAACATTAACTGTTATACAAAAAACATTTGATCTCATAAAAGAAAGATATAACATTGAACTTTCATATAGCAACATACCGCTTGATGATCCCAAAACATATGCCCTTATAAAAAGAGGAGACACTTTTGGAGTATTCCAGTTTGAAAGCGCCGGAATGAGAGATATGCTTATGAAACTTGAGCCGTCAGAGTTCAACGACCTTATCGCTGCAGTTGCGCTCTATAGACCAGGGCCAATTCAATCTGGTATGGTCAATGACTACATTGAAAGAAAAAAAGGTTTAAAAAAAGTTGAATATCCTCACAAACTCCTTGAGCCCATCCTAAAAGAAACATATGGAAACTTCCTTTATCAAGAACAGATCATGTTCACAGCAAACATACTTGCCGGGTTCTCCATGAGCGAAGCTGATATCCTCAGAGAAGCCATGGGGAAAAAGAAAGCAGAGCTTATGTCCTCTATGCGCCAAAGATTTGTATCAGGATGCATATCAAACAACATAGATAAATCCTTAGCAGAAGAAATATTCGACATAATGGAAAAATTTTCAGGATACGCATTCAACAAATCTCACTCCGCTTGCTATGCATTCATCTCTTACATAACAGCATATCTTAAAGCCAATTATCCTCTGGAATACATCTCTGTTCTACTTTCATCAGAGATAGGAAACCATGAAAAACTTGTAAAATATCTTGAAAATGTTCTTTCACTCGGTTTTAAGATCCTTCCTCCATCAATTCTGAAAAGCAAATTTGAATTCACCGTTGAAGGGGATGCAATAAGATTTGGTCTTGGTGGCATAAAGGGTTTCGGTGAAGCAACTGCTAAACTCATTGAAGAAATAAGAAAAAAGATAAACATCACATCTTTTGAAGGTTTTATAAACCAAGCGCAAAAATTCGGCATAAACAAAAAAATTATAGAGGTGCTCGCCAAATCTGGAGCTTTTGATGAACTCATCGATAGGAAAAAATGCCTTGAAAGAATAGAAATCTTCCTAAAAGGTGGTGGAATATCATTATTTCCGAAAAACGAAACAATCAGCGAAAAAAAAATTGAAGAATATGAAATAGAAAACATAGGCATACTCCTATCAAAAAACAAACTCACTGAAAAACTTCAAAAAGAACAAGATATATTCCCTCTTGGCAAAAGAGAATTGATCGAAATATATGGAATTGTAAAAAAGATAATCCCAACAAAATCTGGTATGATAATAAATCTACAAGTTTCAGAAAAGAAAAACTATAGTGTCTTGCTATGCAATAAAAATCTCAAAATAGAAGAAGGAGAAATCTATACATTTATAGGGAAAATAACCGGAAATTTCATGGTATCCAAAATAGGATTCAAATTTCAGAATGACAACAATATACTTTTAGCAAAAACAAACATGGTAGAAGAAGAAAATATCAGGAAACTTGTTAAGTTCATGACAGAGCAAGAAGAGGGAAAGACAAAAGTTATTGTTGAGATTAACGGGAAAAGTTATCAATTCAAGAAAAAGGTAAAAATCACAAAGAAGCTAAAAGACGAGCTTGAATCATTGGGTTTCAGTCTACTGATGATCCCTGGTCATACCTCACCAAGCTGAAAAGTATCCTTGAGCTTTTGGATCTCCGGAACTATAGTCTCACAAACCTCTGCTATATGGTCAGTCTTAGAATCAAGTTCAAGTATCTCAAAAGCCTTCTGATCCACAACATAGAGCATACTATCCATAGGTGCCCCCTCACCTATTTGCATAGCAACAATATCTCCAAGATGTACAGCGCTTATAACCTTTGCCAAAGTTTTATCCCCGTTAAATCTTGAAGGATATGGATAAAAACGAACCACTGTAACAAGGTCATCTGGTATGTTCCACTCTTTGAGAAGTTCAGCTGTTATATCGCTATGAGAGAGTCCCAAGACCCTTTCAGTTGCTGTGTAAAAAGAGACCTTCTTCTCAAAAACTTCATTCATAATTGATGAGACAACACCTGCACCCATGTAGTCTATAACAACTCTGCCAAGTGTCCTGAGAACTCCTCCGGTAAAAGCCATATCGCTTGCAAACTTCACATTCCCCCTATTAGCAAAATGAGTGGCAGCATAAGCTCCAACTAATGAGAAAACAGCAAGCTCACCAGGTCTTATCTTGAAAGATTTTACTTCCTTTGAAGCTACCTTTTTCGCCCAAGCAGCAAGGACAAGTCTCAGAAGTGTCCTTGTGCCCATCACAACAACTGCCTGTTCCAGAGACTTTATCTCCTGTGTCAAAGCATAATATGCAGAATTCACAACCCTCAAAGTGTCCGCGGTAAGAACTGGATCTTTAGCAAGCTGCCTTGATATTTCTGGAACAGTAACAATATCATTCTTCAACATCTGAATAAGATTCGCGAGATTCTCAGGAAGCGGAATAACATCCTTTGCAACCTTAGATATTATAGCCTTTATATTCCCTGAAGATGTCATATTACTGCCTATCATATCTCCTTTGAGCTTCCTATAAGATAATTAACCACACACTTACCTGTTATAGGGTCAAAGATTATATTTCTTGTAATATTTCCGCCTATGTCATATCCTCCAACTGGTAATCCTAACTTCTTTATGACATCAAATAGAATAAAGGTAAGTTTTTTACCAATTTGAAGACCTGCAACATCTGAACCTCCCGCAATCTTAGCCCTTAATCTTGAAATCTGGCTGTTCTCAACACCTAAAAGTGATATAAGCTCCTTTAGTTTTTCCTCAATCTTTTTCTCATCTCTTGCAAAAAAGTGTGTACAAGCACAACGCTTCTTCAGCGGATCCCAAATAATAACAGCTAAACCGCTTGCTACCTTTTCTATTACAACCTTTTCCCCCCCCGCCCAAGTCTGAAGTAATTTAATACTGACCTCTTTTCCTCCATTCATGACAAAACTACCCCATCAGTTATTTACTTATACAAAAAATAATCACAATAAAAAATTTTTGTGATTTTTTTCAACTTTTCTCAAAAATAAACCTTATAATATTCTCTTACACTATTAATACATAAAGTAATACCTTGATTGAAAATTTTGTATCTAAACCTTACAATTTTGATATATATCAATTCACACAATTACTCAAGAAAGTATTTATAATACCTTCAAGTAGAATAATTCTTCCAAATTCACTTACCTCCAGAAGAGATTTTTTCTCAAGAATCTATACAATGGAAAGTTGTCATATAAGAATCCTTACTCCAATTAAGAATAAAAG
>CAZRNR010000015.1:31124-40187 GCA_964601505.1 uncultured bacterium
AAAGTTGTCATATAAGAATCCTTACTCCAATTAAGAATAAAAGCTGAATATCAAAATTCTACAAATAAAAAATCTATTGAAAAAATGATGGTTAAAATACTATTCATACCATTCAATTTGATCTCGCATATAGGAAGGTGTATAACACTAGCACCTAGAGAAAATTTCCAGATATACTTTCTTATTTCAAAGGAATATATAAACTTCGTATCAGCTCATGGATTCAAATTTGAAACTAACGAATTAGAAGATCTCTCCATATTGAATAAAGCAAAATCTATCGGTTTTTCTTGGATGAAAAAGGTAGAGATAATCAAAAATTTTCAATATCTTGTGTCAAAGATCCAAGATATCAAACCAAACATAGTAATCTCAGACTCCAACATATTTGCTTCTTTAGCATGTGAATATCTTAAGATTCCGCACATATCGCTTATGAATACGTATATGACAAGATTCTTCAAAGATAGGTATACTGATCTAACATATTTAAAAATTCCGGTTAGACTTTTTCTAAATCTTGTACTCAGATTAGTTTCAAGAGAAAAAGGTATAGAAATTATGAGAAAGGGAGAAGATATGTTTCTCAGGAAATTCCATTCCACATTTAGACAAGTCAGGGAAAAATATAAATTGAAAAGGAAACAACATCTTTTTGAGGAATTTGAAGGAGATATGACATTCTTATTAGATCCGATTGATATATTTCCAGTGGAGATTAATCCAGAAATAAGAGTTGTCGGTCCTACCTACTACTATAGCGAGGAGAAAAAATATGAGAGTATAAAGTTCTCAAAAGATAAACCCAACATCTTGATAACTTTAGGAAGCAGTGGAGATATAAGAAAATTCCTATTTATTGAAAAACTGAACTTAAGCAAATTTTATAACGTAATACTACTTGGTGAATCATCTTTTCCTCTAAAAATAGATGGAGCTCAAAGAGTAAAATTTGCGAACATAAGCCAAATAGCAGAATTTATTGATGTTGTCATATGTCACGGCGGAAATGGAACTGTTTATTCATTCCTAAGTAAGGGAGTTCCATCTATAATGATCCCAGGGCACATTGAACAGTATTGGTTCTCCCACCAAATACACAAGCATAAACTCGGAGTCCTTTGCACGGAAAAAAACAAAAAAATAATAATAGAAATAATCCAAAATCTCATTGAAGAAAGAAGAAGAGGTTTTCTAGAAAAGAAATCCGAACTATTCAAAATAGAGAGATCTATTGAAAACTTTAGGAGATACATTTATGATTTTATTCTCTCGTATAAGAGTTGAGAAAACTTTATTCTTTCAAGGAGCTTTAGTATAAAATCATCTTTATCAGATACAATTAGAGGATTTGATAACCAAGATTCTTATCAAGGCAAAAGAGAAAACAGCCGATACATCTTTACAGAGAAAATATAATAAAAACATTTTTTAGATTTGTGAAACATAAATTATTCTGACCTACATATTTTGATATGAAAAGGGTTTTAAAATGGGTTATTTTCCTGATAATCTTTCTTCTTGCTCTGAGAGGTCTTTCAAGCATAATAGGAGAAGGTGAGAAAAGAGATTCAATATACATTATGAACCTGAAGGATACGATAATTTTTTCTGAAAGCTTCATAAAGGAGCTGAGAAGTATAGAAAAAAGAGAAGATATAAAATCAGTCATCATCCGAATAAATTCTCCAGGGGGAGCCATAGGAGCATCTCAAGAAATATATCAAGAAATTGAGAGGTTCAAAGAGAAAACAGGGAAAAAAATAATATGTTCAATAGAAAACGTAGGAGCGTCTGGTGCCTACTATGTATCACTATCTTGTGATAAAACCATAGCTTTGCCTGGGTCAATAGTAGGCTCAATAGGAGTTATATCCGTATTCTTTACCGCTGAGGAGCTATTTGAAAAGATAAAACTAAAGCCATTTGTAGTAAAATCTGGAAAATTCAAAGATACTGGAACTCCATTGAGGAAACCAACAGATGAAGACATAAAATATCTGCAGGGAGTTGTAAATGAGCTATTTGAACAGTTTAAGCAAGATGTAGTGAGAAAAAAACCACAACTTGCTGATAAAATAAATGAGATAGCAGATGGTAGAGTCTTTTCAGGAAAAGAAGCACAAAGACTTGGTCTTATAGATTTCGTTGGAACATTCTCGGATGCAATAACAATAGCAAAAAATCTTTCCGGAATAGAAGGCGAACCAAGAATAATATGGCCACAAAAGAGAAAGTTAAGAATCCTTGAAGAAATTATCGGAGGCAAAATTTCTGAATTCATAATCCCATTATTTATGCTCGAAAATGTTCAAATTAGCTTTTGAAATAGATGACCAAAAAATAAAAATCGGCATAAATTTTTTTGGAAAACATATTCTCTTTCTCTACACAGAAAGCATATATGAACTGATCTTCTCAAAGGGAAAAAAGTCAGAAGTAAAGGAAAAAGAGATAAAGGATAAAAAAGAGTGGGGAAAAAAACAAATAAAAGGATCTGAATTCAAAAAGATTTTTAGAATCATTCAGAACCTCGGTAAGACGATAAGATATGATTCCGCACATATAGAAATTCCTACAAGTATCATAGATGAGCCTGATTTGTTTCCTTTATTATCAATTCTTCAAGGGATTCCAAAAATGACCATAGGTTTGTCTCATGGAACAAAAATCAAAATACTTTTTAAAGTGAGATTTATATCAGCATTCAAACTTGTTTTTATGCTTCTAAAACCTTAATTTAAGTTGGCAAAATAATTGAGTATTTCAATAATTTGTATTTAATTATCACATTGTTTTGTTTATAGAGATATAGTCTTCTGTTATATCTGTTATAAGCATAGAATACTTCCCCTTTTTCCCAAGTCCTACATCCACATCAATTTCATACTTTGGTTCTTTCATTATGTTTCTCGCCTTCTCCAAACTCTCTATAATCAGTTTAGAATTTTTTGCGACAATAACCTTATCACCATTTTGAGATAATACAGTAATCTTGACCTTTCCTATTTGCTCTCCAGAAGAGCCTACTGCAGAAAGAACTCTTCCAAAATCAGGCGAACAGCCAGCTATAGAGGAACGGAAAAGAAATGAAAAAGATATGTTTCTACAAATGCTTCTTGCAGCGGAATCATTTTTAGCTCCATGAACAAAAAGTTTAACAACATGCTTCACACCTTCTCCATCTTCCGCGATATAAAAAGCAAGTTCAGAGAGAACTTTTTCTATTCCCTCTTTTAAAACTTTCTTGTTCGACTCGACCTTGTTTTCAAAAACAAAGATACAAGAATCGTTCGTGCTTTGAGATGAATCTATATTCAAAGTTCCTATCGTCCCCTGAAGAATATCAAAAGCAACTTTTTCAAAACCTTGTGGGAGACATGAATTTGTAATAATAAAAGATAAAGTTGTAGCAGAAGAAAAGTCAGGAAAGATCATACCTGCCCCCTTAGCAATTCCAACTATAGATATTCCATTCTTTTCAAATCTTGAAATCTTAGGCTTTGTATCCGTTGTCAAAATGGCTTCTGAGAAATCTGAAACATCATCGCTCAAATTTTCAAGGACGCTGTAAGAATTCTTCAAAACATCCTCAACTTGAATCTTTACACCAATTTTACCAGTGGATAAAAGTATTATTTGATTTGGATTGACTTTCTTCCCAGAAAACCTATGGATGTCTTCCGAGAACTTTTTCACAATTGTTTGTATGTCTTTTTCAACTCCAAAATATCTACAGAGTGCATTTCCAGATATAACATATATAGCTCTTATATTTCTGTTAGCCTTTCTACCTATAATTTTTTCACTTCTTTCTATCGCTTCGCTTTTTATCTTGTTCGATGTAAAAAAACCGAAAACAGAAGATCCATCTTCAACAAATATCAATCCCAAATCTTTCTTCCCCTTCTTTATGCCACAAGATATTCCAGAAAATTTTGCCATATCAGTCTCTGAAAGGCATCCCCATAAGCTTCAGAAGCTCCTTTGCTTCCTTGTCTGTTTTAGCTGTTGTGACAATAGTAACAGTCATACCCTTGACATATTTTATCTTCGTGTAAGGAACCTCAGGGAATATAGTATGCTCTCTTATACCTATTGAATAATTTCCCATACCATCAAAACCTTTTGAATAAAATCCCTTGAAATCTTTTGCTCTGGGCATGGCTATATTTATGAGCCTATCAAAAAAGTCATACATCATTTTTTTTCTCAAGGTAACGCAAAGCCCTATTTTATCTCCTTTCCTCAAATGAAAAGCAGCAATAGATTTCCTTGCTCTTCTGAAGGCCGGTTTTTGACCTGTTATAAGCATAAGATCTTGAATGGCTTCCTCTATATACTTCTGATCATCCTTCATCTTCCCTATACCCATATTCACTACTATCTTGTATAACCTCGGAACCTCCAGAGGATTCTTATACTTAAAAATCTCCATCATCTTCGGGATAACAAAATCAAAATAATGTTTCTGGAGTCTCGGGACATAATCAGTTTTTATATTTTGTTGAGCAGATACCATAACTATAGACCTCCTTTTAATCTAACAAGTTTCTACATCTTTTACAATATCTAATTTTTCTTCCATCTTCCAAAATTCTAAAGCCAACACGAGATGGCTTCCCGCACTTTGGACACAAAAGCATAATTTTTGAAAGGTTTATCTTTCCGAAAATCTCAATGATCCCTGCTTGAGGGTTAGCCGGAGTTGGTCTGACATGCTTTTTAACCTTATTTACACCCTCAACAACTGCCTTCATCTCTCTTGGAAAAACTCTCAAAACTCTTCCTTTTTTTCCCTTATCTTTCCCAGATATAACAAAAACTTCATCGCCTGTTCTTATTCTCATCATAAATATCACCTCAAACGATTTCTGGAGCTAATGAAGCAATTTTCGAAAAACCCTTTTCCCTTATCTCTCGCGGGACAGGACCGAAAACGCGTGTTCCCTCAGGCTCACCTCTATCATTTATTATGACAACAGAATTCCTATCAAACCTAACATAAGTCCCGTCCTTTCTACGGTATTCCTTTGCAGTTCTTATAACTAGGGCTCTTTTAATATCTCCTTTTGAGATCTTTGAATTCGGAATAGCATCTTTAACAGCAACTACTATGACATCACCTATATAAGCATATCTTCTTGAATTTCCATGAATTATTCCTATGCATTTCCCCCACTTTGCACCAGAGTTATCCGCAATCTCAACCTTTGTCTCCCGCTGAATCATAAAAATCTCCTCCTTTCTTACTTAATACATCAACCAGATAAAATCTTTTAAGCTTAGAATAAGGTCTTCCTTCCCTTATAAGAACTTTATCTCCAATTTTAGCTCTGTTCTCCGGATCATGGACAAGATAATTCTTTGATCTTTTAATATACTTCTTATATTTTGGATGCATAGCAAGCGTTTCCACTTTAACCTTTATCGTCTTATCTGCCTTACCAGCAGATAGAACAATTCCAACGAACTCCCTCTTTGGCATAAAAGAAAACCTCCTACCTTGAGTAGAACTCAATTATATAATTTTCATTTATCTTAAGGTCAAAATCTTGCCTTTCTGGTAATCTTGATACCTTGATTTTACCTTCATCTATTTTCTCGATCCACCCTGGCGTTTTAGCTATAGTGC
The DNA here is from genome assembly GCA_964601505.1 of uncultured bacterium. Taxonomy (GTDB): domain Bacteria; phylum Calescibacteriota; class Calescibacteriia; order Calescibacteriales; family Calescibacteriaceae; genus DRWZ01. Next base: position 36,760 of record CAZRNR010000015.1, read on the forward strand.
TCTGCGGAATAACACTCTTTTCAACTTCTATCTCATCACCCAAATCAACGATGTATGAAGGTATATCGGTTCTTAATCCATTGACTTTGACAAAACCATGAGAAACTATGTTTCTAGCATGCCTACGAGAAAGAGCAAAACCAGCTCTGAATAAAACATTATCTAACCTTCTTTCAAGTAGCTCTATAAATTTTATTCCTGTGTTTCCCTTAACTTTTTGTGCCATATCAAAAAATCTTCTAAACTGTTCCTCGCTCATAAAGTAATAGTTTTTCAGTCTCTGTTTTTCAAAGAATCTGATAGCATAGTCAGACATTTTTGCAAATCTTCTGGTTTTCCCATGAAATCCTGGCGGGAAAGGTCTTTTCTCAAATGGACATTTCTCAGTAAAACATTTTTGCCCCTTGAGAAAAAGCTTCATCCCATATCTTCTGCACTTTCTACAAACTGTTGTTCTGCTACCCATTACAATATATCCTCCTTAAACTCTCCTTCTTCCTGGAGCCCTACAACCGTTATGAGGTATAGGTGTTGTATCCTTCAGGAGGACGATCTTTATTCCTGCACTTTCTACAGCCCTTATAGCAGTTTCTCTACCAGGACCAGCACCTTTGACAAAAACCGCACATTTTTCTACACCATAAAGATCTTTTGCCTTTTTAGCAGCAGCAAAAGCTGCACGCTGAGCAGCAAAAGGAGTACCCTTTTTTGTTCCCTTATAACCAACAGCCCCGGAAGAAGACCAGGTCAAAACATTACCTTCAAGGTCAGAAAAAGATACTATAGTGTTATTAAATGTAGCCTTTATATGTGCAATAGCATATGGAACTTTCTTAAGCTTCTTCTTTCTTGTTTTCTTCTCTTCTGCCATAATTTTTTACTCCTTTTTCTTCTTCTTTCTTGCCAAAATTTTATGCTTCTTCGGACCTTTTCTTGTTCTTGCGTTAGAGTGTGATCTCTGCCCTCTTACAGGAAGACCAGCTATATGCCTAAGTCCCCTGTAGCACTTTATATCCTTCAACCTCTGTATATCTTCAGATATCTCTCTCCTCAAATCTCCCTCAATCTTCAATCCTAACTTTTCTATTGCAGAGTTTATTCTTGCAACATCATCTTCAGTAAGATCACCAATTCTCTTTGTGTAATCAATGCCGACCAGAGAAGCTATTCTAAAAGCAGTTTCCGGACCTACTCCAAACAAATCAGAAAGACCAGGAATTATTTTCTTGCTGTCGGACAAATCTTTTCCTGCAACTCTCATCTTCTTCCTCCTTTATCCTTGCTTCTGCCTATGCTTAGGGTTTGAGCAAATTATATAAACCCTCCCCTTTCTTCTTATCACTCTGCAATTCAAACATCTTGCCTTAACTGATGCCCTTACTTTCATAAAAGTATTTCAAATGTAGCAAAAATAGAATCCAAAGATAATTTTTTCAAATTTTTATCCCTAACCAAACCAATTTACAAAATAAAACATTCCCGAAATTCTCACAAGAGCATATTTACTGTCATATATTTCTCTATGAAAATGAAAATCGTTATCAAAATCTTAACAAGAAAAGCAAAAATATTAACCATAATTCTTATCATATCGCTTACTAACAAAGCTTATGGAGACCAGATGAACGAAAAAATTTTCCTTCTTTCTAACTACATTATGTCCGACTACGAAAATGCAGTGAAAGATGGTAAAGTAATATCTGAATTTGAATACAATGAGATGAAAGAATTTTGTATGGAAATATTAGAGATATCAGAAGGAGATATAAAAATGAAAGCAGAAGAATTGTGCAAAACTATAGAACAAAAAGGCTCAGTTCAGAGAATTCAAGAAATATCATCAGATATAATAAAGTTGGTTAGTAAAAAAGGATTAATCTCACCTACACACATACCTAACATTGAGATTGGTAAAAAATTATACTCAGATCTTTGCTCAAGTTGTCATGGAAGAAATGGAGAAGGTATAATATTTAACACATCAAACAATTCTCCCCCACCACCTCCCCTAACAACCGAGCACATATCACCACCCAAGGTTTATCTCACAACAAAATTCGGGATAGAAGGGACAACTATGCCAGCATTTTCCTTGGGAGAAAAAGAAAGATGGTCGCTTGCATTCTATGTAGCTTCACTAAGATATCAAAACTCCAAAAATGAGGAAATACAATACAAAATTCCTGATCCATTCTCACTTCTTTTTGAACACGGAATAAAATCAAACAAACAACTGGAATCTGAAAAATTAGCAAAAATAATAAGAGAAAAAGTTTTTGAGTTGAAAAATCTTGATGTATTTAAATACGGAATCCTGAAAGCCATAGATAAAGTAAAAGAAAGAAATTTTGAGGAAGGACTCAACATTATCACAAAATCATATATGGTATTTGAAGACGCAGAAACAGAATTCAGAATAAGAAATCCCTCAAATGTAGTTCAGATAGAACTTTTATTTCGTGATGTTGTTTCTTCAATGAAGCGAGCCGATATAAGCGCTGAAGAAAAACTCTATAATATGCTAAAAAATCTTACTCCTCTTGAGAGAGATGAAAAAATAGGGAAAAATTTCATTGCATTCACTGTAGTTCTTAGAGAGGGTTTTGAAGCAATAATAATAGTAGCGGCAATACTCGCTATCATCTCTTCTGTTGGTATAAGGAAATCACCAGTCTATATTGGAGCACTTACAGGTATTATAGCTGGTATAACTTTGTGGGAAGCAACAGGTAAGATAATATCCATAAACAGAGAATTAATGGAAGGAATCTTTACTATTCTTGCATCGGCACTGATAATATGGGTAAGCTTATGGGTGCTCGAGAAAATTCGCCAGAAAAATCTAAAAAGATTTACAGAAAAGGTAAAGCATGCAGCAAAGGGGAGGAGATATATATTTCTCTTCTTTTTATCCTTTTTGAGCACATCAAGAGAAGCCGGGGAAACAGTACTTTTTCTAAGAGCTCTCGGATCTGGTATAGAAAAAGGTGTGATACTTGGGTTTCTATCTTTAGGGATAATTGCTCTATTAATATACACACTCAAAATGAAACTTGAAATAAGAAAGTTCTTTATCTTAACAAACATCATACTAAATATAACAGCAGTAGCATTACTCGGAAAGGGAATAGTTGAACTTCAGGAAGCTGGCCTGATTCCCATCTCAATGATTGATATACCACATATAGACATAATAGGAATATACCCAACTTTGCAAACCATCATCCCACAGATAGCACTTGCACTAATACTCTTTGGAACAACTGTAACATATCTACTTAAAGAAAGAATTAAAGTCTAAACTCAAAATATAGAAAAAACTATTCTTGAAGACAAATGAATAAGTGATATGATCCTTTTCAATATGGAAATGATTTGAAATTTGATAAAAGTGATGAATATAGGAAAAAACATATTGAACAAATAAT
>CAZRNR010000016.1:0-6375 GCA_964601505.1 uncultured bacterium
TCATTCACCAAATGAGAAAACTTTCACCTCTGTCCTCCTGTTCCTTTTCCTTCCCTCTTCTGTATCATTGGAAGCAACCGGTTTGAGATAATTATAACCTATTATTTCTATTGGAATCTTCACACCTTTTTTATAAAGGTATCTTCTCACTTCATTAGCTCTCAGATACGAAAGTTCAACATTCCAATCCTCCGGCCCAGTTATATCTGTGTGCCCCTCTATTCTTATTGCAGATATCTTATCTTTATTTTTCAGAATTATATCTGCAACCTTATCAAGATCCGAATATGCAGATTTTGGAATACTCCATTTATTCACCAAAAAGCTGTCAAAAATCTTTGATATAAGAAGATTTAATTTTTCCTCTATTTCTCTCTTTTCCTCCTCCTTCATCATAGGATAAGCACTAATTTCTCTATCAGCTTGTAAATCCTTTGTTTTTTCTATTCTTTTCTCCAAAATAGCAACTTCTCTCCGTATGCTTGATTCTGAAAGCTTTTCTCCTTCTACAAACTTTTGCTCCACCTCCGAACTACCCAATGACATTCCCCTTTGGCTTTTTTCCCTTTCGAATTTCTTTTTTCCTTCTAAAGATTTCTCCAAAAATCTGCTTTGTTCAAGCAGTTTCTCTCCCTGAAAACTACCTGATTCAGACGGTTTATCAGAAAAGTCTTTTTGTAAATCTGGAGACTTTTCCCTTTTTTCCTCAGATTTTTCTAATCTTCTTTCCTCCAATCCCGCTTTTTCCTCCACTTTACCAACCTTTCCAAGATCAGGTTTTTGAGATCCTTGAATTTCTTTTACCTCTTCTATCTTCTCTTCGGTTCTATCAGGCAAGACCTTTTCTTTTATTTCTTTTGGCATTTGAGCTAACTGTTTCTCTGTTTTTTTGGAACCTTTTTGAGTTTTCTCCTGTTTCTCTTGCGAAACTTTTTTCTCTTCCACAGCTAACTCCTCCTTGAGGACAAAATTAAACCAGAGTATCTCATCTTCAGATACAACAATTGATTTACTCAAACCACGAGCTTGAACATCTATGTTTCCCTGAGAACTTAAAGCCGCAACATCTGAATAAGTTTTCAAAACTCCTTCAGAAGTTCTTATATTCATCTCAACAGATTGTGGTATCCCAAATCTGTCAGTTGGGACAATAATAACCTGTGGAGGAATTTTCCTCAAAACAATATCCGGATTTTCTCCGGGTATAAAGAAACTTTGGGATTTAATCTCATAACCTGGCGATATAGCTTTAAATGTCCATCTTCCTTCAGGTAATTCCATCTCAAATTTTCCATCCTTTATTGCTGATGAAACACCAAGTTCATCAATATAAACCAAACCTTTTACAACGTCGTTTCCTTTATCATCCGAAACTTTTCCTTGAACCTTTATATAATTTATTGGCGGAGAAGACGGTTGTATATCATAGTTAAAAATAACGAAAAGTCTATATTTTGGTGATCCTATACCCTGAGTTAATCCACTCCCCCCACCTATCCTAACCTTTAAATCAGAAAATTCTCCTCCAAAGGATAATAAAAGTTCGGAAGGTGTAGTTTCTTTTCTAACATCTTCAAGGGATATAAAAGATATATTCTCAATTGAAAAACTTATCTGGCCGAACTTTAAAGAACCACCAAGAATTAAAAAAGTTTGTGATCCTACTTTTAAATCAGCTACGGCTTTCTCGGGTCTATATTCAAAACCAAAATTACCAGAAGACCTCAGAGAAAATTTCCCTATTTTAAAATTTCTTGAAAGAATGAATCCAATCCTTGGAGTAAAGGATTGATTAGTTGAGAATTCATTTCCAAAGCCGGGTATACCAACTTGCGGGTTTATAGAGAAGGAGAAAAGGTCTTTCTGATTAAATATCTTATATTTAGCTTCCAAAAATATATCCGATAATCCAATTTTTCTTTCTATCCCACCAACTATGCTTACTGGAATAAAAGAAGAAAGTTCTAAATCTCCAAAAGGCACATAAGAAAACATAACACCTGAATAAACAAGGTAATTTACGATAGCCTGCTTTGATAGTGTCTGATTATTCTTTAGAACCTTCAACATAAGAGGGTCTTTAGCGAAGGAAAAGTATCCTCCCCATCCAATTGTTTTCTTTGCCCTTATTTCAGCATCTCTCACAAAGCAAAAATCAGATATATCTTGGTAAGGATAAAAATAGTTAAGATTAACTTTCACATCTTGCTGAGCGTATGAATTAGAGAAAAATAGCAAATTAGAGAAAAATAGCAGGATAGCGATCAATGGGAATTTAAAACGAGAAATATAGAACAAGAGAACAAGAGCAAAAATGATAAGGTCAAAAGAGAAAAAGGATACGCTTGAACAGGAACATCCACTGCCAACAGGTATAAATGAAAATCTTCTGGCTTTTCCCTTAACCGAAATATCTAACTCCTGGTTCTTAGGATCATCGGTGATAAACTTTATCACTGAAGAAAAGCTTCCTTCTTTCCCATTTGGCGTAAAACTGATCTTAACAATATAAGTCTCCTGCGGAGGCACAACAAATGTTGTAGCAGAAACAGAAAATACTTCTTCAAGAACATACAAAGTTATCTCAAGCGGAGCATTTCCTATATTGCTTACGTTCATCTCATATTCCTTCCTCTCATCTACGTAGATCTGTCCGAAATCAATCTCTTTTGTATCAACAACCAAAACGGGGAATCCCCCTTCACCTAAAACAGGAATCTCCAGATAAGGATAATCCGGATCATCTGACTTTATAGTTATCGTAGCTCTGTATTTTTCTAATCCAGATGGGGTAAAGAATACTTCTATCTTATGAGAAGATTTTTCACTCATAGTAATAGGAAACGGAGCACTAATTCTTCCGACAAATTCAGAAACGAAAATGAACTCATCATCACCATCAACAGATATTTCAGCTTGTAGTGGGAGATTCCCTGTATTTCCCACTGGGAACTCTTTTTTAGAGGTTTTACCCCTTCTCACGCCACCAAAATCAACTTTAGAAGGAACACTAATATGAGGATTTGCTCCTTCTCCTTTAACAGGAACCCTTATCTCAGGCTTAACAGCATCATTAGTCCTTATCAGAATATAAGATTCAATGACGCCCTCGGTAGATGGAGAAAAAACAACCGGCAAAGTCAATGATTCACCAGAATTCAACTGTATAACATTTTCAGAACTTATGTAAAAATCTGGCGAAAGAGATGAAACACTTGAGACAAAAAGTCTGCTAGTTCCTATATTAGCTATCCTTATGTATTCAGTTTTTTTCGTTCCCATTCTGATTTTTCCAAAGTCTATCGATTCAGGAGAAATATCGGCAACAGGGAGTGGATTTTCTGATGCAGAAGCCCTAATAGGCAAAGTAATAACTTCAAGATATGGTGAATCAGAAAAAATAGAGATATAGCCTATATAATCCGAAACTTCTTTAGGCCTGAAGGAAATAGGTAGCTTCTTTGACTCACCAGCCTGGACTTCAAAAGGTACTGGTACATCTGAGAAAAATGGTTCGTATATAGAAATACCTGTTACTGTAAGCTTCCAATTTCCAATGTTTGTTATAGAAATCATATATATGCTTTCTTCACCAACCCTTACGGTATGAAAGCTTATGCTTTCCGGTGAAACCAAAATATGAGGCGAAACTCCATTGAGGTAGAATGTTACAGTCTTTGAAAATGAACCAGCGGTAGATGAAAAGCTGAAGTTTATTGAACCAGTCAGGCTTCCAAGATAAGGAGCTTTTGCAACAAAATCTGTCTGGTAAAAGTCAGTAATTCTCAATGGTGTGACAATAGAGTAATTACTTACTATATCTTGAACGGAATAAGAAAAAGATGTGAGATCAACCGGAACATTCCCGTTGTTAATTATGTTTAACGTCTTTATAGAAACAGGGCATCTCCTTGGGGAACATACGACTATATTTCCAAAGTCTATAAAATCTGGTATCATCTTCACTGAAGCAAAAATTCCAGCAGACTCTGGTTTTACAGCGGTTCCGGAAACAGGATAATTTATAAAGAATGAAAACCTAGGAGAAAATACTCTGAAAACAGAGGAAGAAGAGAATGTTCCTTCTGATGTTGGGATGAAATCCACTGCGAAATTCTGAGATGAATTAGGTGTAATCAACTGAGATGTTGCATAGGGGAAAGAAAAAGGAGAATCTATATATATAGGTGACACATATATATCATAAAGAGTCATATTTATGAACTTGACGTTCGATCTGATACTTGCTCCAGTTAGCGTTAAGCCGAAATCTAATGATGAAGGTTCAACCACGACAACCGAATCCTGACTAACAATTTGCCCCTTTAATCCAGATGCAACAAAAAGAGAATTTAGATTTAATGTTAAAACCCCAAAATGAACACCAGTTACAGGAGAACCAAAAGCAATCTCTAAAGCATATGTTGAAAATGGTGGAACATAAAAATTTGTACTTCCTACAACATAAAAAGCATTTGAACCAGATATATTAACACCTTGAACAACAGCGGAAACTGGAGTTTGGTTCTGTATCTCAACAAAACAAGAAACAGGAGGATTAGAATTCAAGTTCAATCCACAATCTACCATACTCGGCAAGCTCAATGTAACAGGCAAAAAGTATGCGCTTAAATAAACATAAACCTTTTTCTCATCTGGATCGTCAGAATATACTAAAATCAATTGAGATGATGGACCTGGGAAAGAACCTGAAGCTTGAAGGACTATAGGAATTGTGGAGTTATTCGGAATAGAAATAGGTCCTAACGTATTAAGATCAGAAAGCGGAGGATTTATGACCTGAAAATTAGGATTCGGTGGAACATAAATAGTTGATAAATCAAGGAAGACATTATCTGGGCATCCTAAAGCAGAAGAGGATGTAGCAGCATTTCCAAAATATATAAATATGTTCGTGCTTTGCCCAACATAAATTGTAGGTAATGATATCAAATAAGTAGTACATTTATCTCCATAATTTGCACAACCTGAAGGAGAAATATTAGAATCAGATATGACAAAAATATCTGGTGATATAACAAGTCCTCTTATATTTATAGTATGACTTTCAGAATAACCACGTATAGAATCCACTACATGAAAAGTTATCCGCGTGGTATAATCTCCATAAGGAGCAGAAAAATGTATCATTCCATAAATAGATTCTCCTGGATTTAGCTCATACTTGAAATCCCTACAATCACAGGTCAACCCTAAAACACAAGAAGATAAATCAGGACATCCATTTCCAACAGCTGTTTGTTGATTATATATTTCAAGGTAGAATGGATCTATTAATGAACCTGAAGGACTGCATGAAACGGGAAAAAATAAGATAGTTTTCGCGGTTGAGCAAGTAGCTTGAGCACCAAATGAGATCATCTTGGGTTCAAGAATCTGAATAGTTATTGGTGTTCCAAGATTTCTTATAACCACATCTGCGGACTTCGTCTCACCTGATTTTATACAAAAAGAAATCTCAGATGGATAGTCTAACTTTACTTCAGGGGATGGAAAAAGCAGAATATCAAATGTCATACAGGAATACTTCTTTGGATTTGATGAATCCGATACCAACACAGAAAAAGTAAAGGGGCAAGGGTATGGATCGCATATTGAACTTATAGGTACAGCCGGAACAAAGCCAGCTATTGAACCAGAAGAGTTCACAGTAAGCCCGGGTGGCATTTGACCAGCTACTGCCTGAAAGCTATACGGTGGCTTTCCTCCAGTTGCCTTAAGCTGATAAGTCCCTGAACATGGAGGCTGACCATAAGATATGTAGCAAGTATTCGTAACAGCAACAGGAAGAGAAGTTTCATCCAAATAACTATAGTCAAACATAATAGGATCATCGTCTCCCATCACAACACGCAACTTATTTACGGTATAATCACCGTAAATTATAATCGCTGTATTTATCCCAGGATATGTTGATGCTGATACGAATGTTCTCGCAGAGTGATCCTGAGGTTCTAGACCTCTTGGGAAAAGAGTGGGAAAAGTAGTTTTTGTTTTTCTTTCCTCAAGAACAAAGTTAGGCGGTTCAATAGTAATAGAGTCAGAATCAGACGGTCTGGCAGGTGGGCAAAATTTCTCTGGGGTTGGGATGAGTCCAACCTTTACCTGGTAATTGTCTGGAAACCAGAAAGTGGGATTTGATACCAAAAACTTTGGATTATCCGAATCAAATTTCATTATTACAATATGTCTTCTTTTATCTAAAGAGTAATAAGAATCTCCAGCTAATAGTACATAATTAGTTCCCATACGAGCATAATGTTCAGTCTCAGAAGATAAATTTGCAGACGTGATTATTATTTGGGGAAACGAAACAGTCCCATTGAGACCTATCAAAGAATAAACATAGTGCCC
>CAZRNR010000016.1:6475-39024 GCA_964601505.1 uncultured bacterium
CTATAGTTGGACATACCACAGAATCCCCTGGTTTTGGTTTGCGTGATTCTGTTTTGTAAAAAACAATAAATTTCTGAATGGATGGTAGCCAGAAAGCATAAGGGTTAAGCTCACGGCGTCCTGGGAAAAGACCAACACCTGTGTTTTCACCAATCCTTGCCCCACCAGTCGCTATAAACTGGTAGTAAATATCGCCTAGGTTATCTGCTCTGTGATCTTGCCAAACAACAATGTAAGTCGTAGACCCAGAAAAAGCAACCGAAGGTTTTATCTGATTTCTAAACGCTCCAGATACCAAAATCTTTCCCCCAGTTGTCATTCCATCAGAAAAATTTACCAGAAAACCATTTATATCATACCCGGAACTTGGAGATAGCTCACTAAAAACAATAAAGAATTTTCCATTTATATAATCAAAGTCTATATAAGGTTGTGTAGCGGGAGAAACACTTAAAGTTATGGGGTCAGGAAGAAGTTTGTTCATATTTTGATCAAATATGTTATAATAGACCGTATTTGACCGAACATATGATACTATGAATTTGCAAGTTCCTCCATAACATCCGAACTTGACATATGGGTCAAAACATCTGTCTGTAGCTGAACAACCAAGCCCAGGAACTACAAACTCTCCTCCGACGGGAATAAAATCTAAATTCACGAACTGCCCATATATCCCAAATCCTTTTTCATACAAAACCAACCACCTTTTATTCACATAATCAAAATCAGCTGAAAAATTAACATTATAGTCAGTGTCAAGCCCAATATAATAAGGAGGGTTATCCCCCCTTACCAAAAAAGAGAGAAAAGATAAGAAAAGCAACAACGAAAAAATAGCCTGTCTATTCCGCATATATATAAAACCAATTTAAACACCAAAAGCTGCTTTGGTGCAAAATACTTACAAAGATTAAAATTATCTAAAAATAGAAAAGTTGAACCTTTAAATAAGATAATCTCAATAAATAATTTTTTTAAGATAATTACCAGATTATTAAAACAATGATAAGCTCTGAAAAATTATTTGAAAAAGCAAAAGAACTTATCCCAGGAGGAGTTAATTCCCCAGTAAGGTCCTTCATATATGTTGATAGTAAGCCTATATACATTGAATCAGCAAAAGGCTCAAAGATAAAAACTGTAGATGGGGATGAACTGATCGACTTTGTTATGTCATGGGGAGCGACAATATTAGGACATACGCATCCGACAGTTGTATCGTATGTAAAAAGAGTCATAGATAAAGGGAGTTCATACGGGCTTAATCATTTTGGAGAGATAGAATTTTTTGAAATACTAAAGAAGATATTTCCGGACTCACTCTTTCGCATGATGAACTCCGGGACCGAGGCTACAATGACCGCGGTAAGATTAGCAAGAGCATACACGAAAAAGAAGTATATTATAAAATTTTCTGGTTGCTTTCATGGGCATTCCGATCAATTTCTGGCATCAGCTGGTTCGGGTATGGCAACATTTAGTTTGCCCTCAAGTGCCGGGGTTCCAGAAGAATTCACATCATGCACAATAACACTTGAGTTCAACTCAGATGAAGATGTAATAAAAGAAGCCTTTAGAAAATATGAAATCGCAGGAGTCATTCTTGAACCTGTTCCAGGAAACATGGGAGTAATAATTCCAAAGGAAAAATTTCTAAAAACAATCTTTGAGGAGTGTAATAAAAATGAATCACTTGTAATCTTTGATGAAGTCATAACAGGATTCAGGACTGCGTGGGGAGGAATAAGCTCCAAACAGACCATAGATCCCATTATCTTTGATTCAGAGGGGGAAAGAGAATTTCAGATAAAAACACAAAAACCAGACATAACAACTTTTGGAAAAGTAATTGGGGGGGGTTTTCCAGTAGGAATTGTTCGTGGTGAGAAAAAAATTATGGAAATGCTTGCACCATCTGGTCCAGTATATCAAGCAGGAACATTTTCTGGCAATCCTGTATCAATCGCCGGTGGGATATCTACTCTAAAAACTATTATTGAATATGGGAAATTTTATGAAATCCTAAGGAAAAGAACAAAAGAACTCTTCGATGTTCTAAAGAACTGGGCAATTGAAAAAGGTATAAATCTATCCATAAATGCAGAAACTGGTATGCTTTCGTTATTCTTCAGAGAAAAAACTCCGCAAAACTTTGAGGAGGCTAAAAACTCTGACACAAAAACGTTCAAAAAACTTTTTTCCTTCTTGATTAAGAATGGAATACTTATCCCTCCTTCTCCATTTGAAGCTTGGTTTATATCAATATCACACTCTGAAGAAGATATTGAAAAATTTGCAGGAATTCTAAAAAAGTTCTAATTCCTGAAAATGAGAATAAAAAATGTCCCAAAACAAAACTGAATTAGAGAGGGAAGAAATATGCTTGGAGGAATAGGATTACAAGAAATCATAATTATCCTACTAATTGTTTCTTTACTTTTCGGCGCAAAGAAGATACCAGAGTTAGCTAAAGGAATTGGGCAAGCACTCAAAGAGTTCAGAAAAGCTATGAAAGAAGAAGACCAAAAAAACAAAATAGATGAGGATAAAGAAGAAAAGAAAGATAACGAAGATGAAAAAAAAGAAACTCAAGAAATTTCAAAAAATCTTGAAGATAAAAGATGAAGAAAGAGATAGAAGGTTTTAAACACAACAAGGGAAAAAACTGCGGTTCAACGGCTGTCTGGAATGTATCTAATTTCTATGGGAACGATTATCAGGAGCATAATATATTTGGACTAGCATCTGGAATGCTTTTCTTCTATGGATCCTTTGGAGCAGCTTCAAAAAGCATAGGAGGGAGAAATCCAGCTCTTGTAGAGGATTTTTTCGATAACATTGAAATAAACAAAAAATGGGATCCAAACCCAGAATTTCCAAAAGCTAAAATCAAGCAATATATAGACCAAAACATACCAGTTTTAGCTAGAACAGATCTTTATTATCTGAGCTACTATGGAAAAGGCAGAGTACATTTCCCAGGACACGAAATCGTGATCTTTGGCTACATTGAAGAAGACAAACAAGAGACTAAATACATTGTGTCAGATAGTTCATTTGATCTACCACAAGTAGTACCAGAATCAGAACTTTCTCAAGCTATGAATCCAGAAGAAGTATCAATGCCTCTTTTCCCACTTGAAAACTATATTATGCCTGTTGAAGAATTTAAAGTGAAATTTGAGAGAGATAATATACTGAAAGCAATAGGTAAAGTTTATACACGAATGATACAATTAGATACTCCATTCATGGGACTTGGAGGGCTCAAAACTTTTAGCGAGGATGTGATAAACTGGTTTGATCTGAAGGATTCCTGGTGGGTTTTCAGGTTTGCGTATCAAACAATAGAAAAAAGGGGAACAGGAGGAGGATCTTTCAGGTTTATGTTTTCGGATTTCCTTCGCGACTCAGCTCAAAAATTTTCTGGTAGGGAAAAAATTATACTAAATAACGCATCTGAAAAAATGCTTGAATCTGCAAACTTGTGGAGAGAGCTTGCTTATATATTCAAAGATATCTCCGAAAAACTTAAGGAAACGAGGGTTGAAAATGAAGAAAAAGAAATGATATCAAAGATTGCAAAGCAAATATATCAGAAAGAATCAGAAGCTTTCAATTTATTACAGAAAGTTCTATAATTTGAAAATATGTTTCCAGAACTAAAAACATCTTTGAAACACAAAGGTTGTGGTCAGATTACAGATGAAGATTTAAACAAAGAAATAAAACTTGCTGGATGGGTTGAATCGGTAAGAGATCACGGAGGAGTAAAATTTATAGATCTTGTTGATATAACCGGAGAAGTTCAGGTTGTATACAGACCATCAGGAAATAACGAGAATGACAAAATATCTGAATGGTGCACCATACAAGTTGAAGGATATGTAAGATTAAGACCTGAAGGAACAGAAAATCCTAAAATAAAAACAGGGAAATTTGAAGTCGTAGCGCAGTCTATAGACATATTATCCACATCAGAAGTTCCCCCATTCTTACCTCAAGATAGAAAAGAGATATCTGAAGAGATAAGGTTGAGATACAGGTACATAGATCTCAGAAGGGAGAAGATGAAAAGGAATATAATAACAAGACATCTTGTAGCAAAAGCAATAAGAGAAAAAATGTGGGAGGAAGGATTTTTAGAGATAGAAACGCCATACCTGACAAAAAGCACACCAGAGGGAGCAAGAGACTTTCTTGTTCCTTCAAGGTTGCAGAAAGGGAAATTCTACGCCCTACCACAATCACCGCAACTCTTCAAACAAATTCTACAGATTTCTGGATTTGAAAGATATTTTCAGATAGTTCGGTGCTTTAGGGATGAAGACTTGCGTGCTGATAGGCAACCAGAATTCACTCAAGTAGATATTGAAATGTCATTTGTCTCAGAAGAAGATGTAATCTCGCTTGTTGAAAGAATCATAAAGCATATCTTCAAAGAAATCCTTTCAGTTGATATTAAAACTCCTATACCGAAAATGACATATGATGAATGTATCAGAAAGTATGGAACAGATAAGCCAGATACAAGGATAAAAGTTGAGATAAATGACTTTACGGAAACATTTTCTGAATCAAAACTTGATTTCATAAGAAAGACTATTGAAAACAAAGGCAAAGTTCTTGGATTTTTCCTAAAAGACCAAACAGATATTCCAAAATCAAAGCTTGTCAATCTCGAGTCTTTAGCAAAAAGTATGGGCGCGAAAGGATTGATGTGGTTTGTAGTCAGGAATTCAAAAATCATATCAAGCCCAATAATCAAGCACATTGGAGAAAGGGAAAGTAAAATGATTGGGGATATTCAAAATGGCATCGTATTTGCGATTGCAGATAAAGAAGAAAAAGCAAGAGATGTAATATCAAAACTTATAAGGCAAACAGCAAGAGATTTTAATCTATATAACAAAGAAGAATTCGCATTTGTGTGGATTGTAGAATTCCCGCTTTTCTCATGGGATGAATTAGAAAAAAGATTTGTATCAGAACATCATCCATTTACAAGTCCAAGAACAGAGGATATTCCACTTCTTGATACAGCTCCAGATAAAGTTAAGGCACGAGCATATGATATAGTTCTGAACGGCGAGGAAATAGGTGGAGGATCAATAAGAATACATAGGTTTGATCTGCAAAATAAAATATTCAAGATTCTAAAACTTTCTGAACAGGAGATTGAAGATAGATTTGGATGGTTTCTAGAAGCTCTGAAGTTTGGAGCCCCGCCCCACGGTGGAATAGCACTTGGATTAGATAGACTTGTTGCCCTTATGTTGGGTGAAGAAAATATAAGGGAGGTAATACCATTCCCCAAAACACAGAGCGGAACTTGCCTTCTTACAAATGCTCCATCAGAGGTAAATAAAAAACAACTTGATGAACTTGGAATACAGATTAAAGAAGATTAATGGACCAAAATAAAATAATAGGAATAAGCACAATCCACTTTAACCGGCATCAAAATGCTATCAGATGTCAAATCTATCTAGCTGTTTAATAGGTATCATTCCTTCTATTTTTGAGCTTTACAAACAAAGGAAAGAACAAAATTGCTTACAACAAAACAAAAGTTCAGTAGAATATAAACTTTCTTGATATAATAAAACTAATAAGACCAAGGGAGACTGAAGTTATAAATTGAGCAACAACTTTTTCAAGTCCCACAAATTCGACAAGAAAGAAAAGCAAAGATGAAAAAGCAGGTGCATTGAAAACAGAAAGAAGAAAAAATCTGAAATATCTCTTCAAACTTTCACGAGACTTTAAATTGAATTTCGCACGATCAACGAATGAAAATTTCCTATGTAGTATAAAATTCTGAGTCATAGAAACCCAACCAGATAATAAACCTGCAAATATATACCAAACACCTATAACATAAACGAGAAATGAAAAAATCAGAAGGTTTGTCGTAATACCTGAAAAACCTACTATCCCGTATTTTATAGCTTGCCTAAAGAATATTAAAAAATCATCTCTAGAAACTTTAAACACACACTAATATTCTTTCTTTATCTCCCTCTCTATAACTTCATCGGTAGGTTCTGCTCTCTGTATCTCTATGGATGTATTCCTATAAGCAGGGAATGTGGTACCTGCTGGAATCAGTTTTCCAACTATTATGTTCTCCTTTATTCCTCTGAAATGGTCCACTTTTCCCTCTATTGCAGACATGACCAAAATCTTTGGTGTCTCTTGAAAAGATGCCGCTGCTATCCATGAATCTGAATACAACGCTGCCCTTGTCACACCAAGTATCATATATTCATATGTTGCTGGCTTCTTACCCTGTTCCTTCATCTGATCATTCACACGACTTAAAGTAAATCTATCTACAATCTCTCCCGCAACAAAGCTAGTATCCCCGGGATCCTTTATCCTCACTCTCCTTGTCATCTGCCTTATTATAATCTCAAAGTGCTTATCATTTACATCTATGCCCTGCGATGAGTATATCTTCTGTATCTCATTCAAAAGAAACATTGATGCATAATCTATACCCCTTATCCTCAGAAGAACCTTTGGATTCGGTGTGCCATCTGTTATCGCCTCTCCAGCATTCACAAAATCTCCCTGCACCACTATAACATGCCTGTTCTTCGGAATAACGTACTCTTTCTCCGCCACACCTCTTGCTCTACCTTCTGCCCTTATAGTAACCTTCTTCTTTCCTCCCTTCAGATAATCTATCTTCACAACCCTTCCTGATATCTCAGATACCACTGCCGCATCCTTCGGGTTCCTTGCCTCAAAAAATTCATCTGCTTTAGGCAATCCTGTTGTTATATCCTTTGTCTTGGCAAATCCTATCTCAACTCTCGCTATCTCATCTCCCGCTCTCACATATTCACCCTCTTCAACTGATATCGTCGCCTTAACCGGCAATGGATATACAACCTTTGTTCTATCCTCCTTCTCAACTACTATCGCTGGCCTTAGGCTCTGAGAAGCTGAAATCGGCTCTATTATTGTCCTGACTATCTTACCCGTTATCTCATCCCTCTTCTCTACAACCGTCACCCCTGGAATTATATCCTGAAACTTTATTGTCCCAGAAGCATGTGTCAAAATCAAGTTCGCATATGGATTCCAAACCGCTACTTTTTGACCTGCCTTTACCCTCTCTCCTTCCCTCTTCAAAATAGCCGCACCGTATTTCAACTCATACCTCTCAAGTATCCTTCCCTTATCAGAAACTATATTCAAAAATCCTGCTCTTGATATAACGCGCAATATCTTTGAACCATCTATAAGATCTGATTTCTCAAGACCTATCTTATCCATCTCATCCTTTGATATCTTTATCTCTACGAATCTCACATCTTCATACTTGACTATTCCATCATGATTGATTATTATATCCCCTCTCTCGGATATAGCTCCAATTCCTCCGTAGTGGAATGTTCTCATCGTAAGCTGAGTCCCTGGTTCCCCTATTGACTGAGCTGCTATTATTCCAACCGCCTCACCTATTGTCACCGGTTTCCACATAGAAAGATCCCATCCATAGCACTTCTGACATATGCCTTCCTCAAGCTCACAGGTCATCGGACTCCTGACACGAACCGTCTCTATACCAAGTTCCTCTATAAGCTTTGCCTTAGCTTTGTCTATTATCTCACCTTTCCTAACTATTATCTCACCTGTCTCCGGAGATCTTATATCCTCAGCTGAAGTTCTTCCAAATATCCTTTGCCAAAGTGAGCGTAGAATCTCTCCCCCATGAGCTAAAGCTGACATCGTTATGTATTTCTTCGTTCCACAATCTTCATGCTTTATAATCACATCTTGCGAAGTATCTACAAGTTTCCTTGTAAGATATCCTGCTTTCGCTGTTTTTAAAGCCGTGTCTGCAAGCCCTTTTCTACCACCGTGTGTAGATATGAAGTATTCCAAAGGACTTAATCCTTCCCTAAGGTTTGAAAGAATTGGAAACTCTATAAGCTCACCCGTTGGTTTTGCAACTATTCCCCTGACACCACTTATCTGCTTTATCTGCTCATAAGAACCTCTTGAACCAGAATAAACCATAAGAAAGGCTGGATTCCTTGAATACCATCTTTCTTTCTCCCCATTTACATCATAATAATCAAAAGATAGTTCCTCTCTTACCGCCTTCCCTATCCTCTCGGTATACTCAAGCCACACCTGTGTTATCCTGTTGTATCTCTCTCCCCATGTTATCAACCTCCTGGCATATTTATCCTCAATACTTTTTACTATATCAGAAGCTTCCTTTATAAGGTCTTTCTTCGTAGCCGGAATCTCAAAGTGATGAAGCCCAAGCGTAAAACCAGATTTTGTAAGCATCTCAAATCCCATATCCTTCATTCTATCAAGCAAAATCACTGTATCCTTCTCACCGGCTTCCATACGGGATATTGAGATAAGCTCTATTATCTCTTTCTTCCCAAGTGGCTTATTTACTAGCTCAAAGCAAAGTTTTTTAGGCAGAACATCGTGATACAATATCACTCTCCCGGGGGTAGTATCATACAACTTCTCTTTACCTTGACACTTTTTACACAAGCACGAAATAGTACATTTTATTCTAGCTTGGATACTTACCTCTCCATTCTCATAAGCCATAAAAACCTCACGAGCTGAGGAGAAAAACTTCCCTTCTCCTTTCTGGTTTGGAAAGTCCATCGTCATCCAGAATATCCCCATAACCTGATCTTGCGTCGGATACACTATTGGCCCACCATGAGCTGGAGAGAGTATCTGGTGAGTTGAAAGCATGAGAACTCTTGCTTCCGTCTGGGAATGAATTGAAAGTGGGAAAAATAGGCCCATCTGATCACCATCGAAGTCAGCATTGTAAGCTGTACAGACAAGAGGATGGAGCCTTATAGCTTTTCCTTCTGTAAGAACAACCTCAAACGCTTGAACATTCATCCTATGAAGCGTCGGTGCTCTGTTTGCAAGTATCAGTTTCTCCTTTATTACATCCTCAAGAGCTTGAAAAAGGTATTTAGCTTCAGGATCATACTTCCCACTTAATGCAATATACTTCTTTTCATCAAAAAGCTTTCTTGCTTCCTTAACAGAAGAAACTATCTTTTTATCAATCAACCACCAAATTATAAATGGTTTGAAAATCTCAAGCGCTATCTCCTTCGGCACGCCTATCTGATGAAGTCTAAGATCTGGACCAACGACTATAACACTCCTTGCTGAAAAATCTGTCCTCTTACCAAGAAGATTCTGTCTAAACCTACCATATTTTCCCTTTATTATGTCTGCAAGGGACCTTAAAGTCATTCCAGTCCTTGATGTAGCTTGCTTTTTGGTTTTAGATGAATCAATAAGAGAATCTACAGCATTCTGCAAAAGCCTTATCTCATTTTCTATAACAGAATCAGGAACTCCAATCCCTATCTCAAGTAGCTTTTTTATCTTCCCAAGACGAGTGTTCCTCTGGATTATCATCCTATAAAACTCATTTAGATCACTCCGAGCTATTCTACCTCCCTCAAGCTGGACTATCGGCCTTAACTCTGGCGGTAGAACAGGTATTACCTCAAAAATCATATCCTCTGGTCTTGAAGTACCTTTGAGAAAACCCGATATGACCTTCAGCCTCCTTGAAAGTTTAACAAAACTTGAAGATTTTGTATCTTCAGTTCCCTCTTTTGCCTGCAGAACAGAAAGCTCCGTCTTAACAATCTCAAAAAGAGTCTGAAGGTTCAGGTTCCTGAGAATATACCTTATCATCTCCGCTCCAGAACCAACTATGAAATTCTGAGGCTCCAGAACCTTCGGTGCTCCTACCTTCTTATGATACACAAAAGCAAATTGATCCTTCCCAAATGATTCCTTCTGAACAAGTATGTTCTTATCATCAAAAGACCTTACACTATCTCCCCCAAGACCTCCAACCAAGCACAAAGGTGAAAATATCTCCGGGAAAAACTTCAAAAGCAATCCCATTATCTCCCTCTCTATTATTACATACTCGGGGAACTTTATAGCATTTAGTATCATCTCCTTTCTCTTCTCCTCAAAAACTCTCTCGCCTACATTAGGTTGAGAAATCTTTGTAAGATAGTCCGATATATCCTGCACCTCTTTTACATCCTTGAAATTTGCAAGAGAATTCAGAAGATTCTTACATAACAGGTTAAGGTCCTTCTTCTGAATAATCTCCTTATCAAAAAGCGTATCCATCATCTTCTTCCTTATAGCAACATGCTTTAAAAGAACATCTATCTTTGATATCTGATCTATATGATGTAAATACTTCTTATAAAAATCTGCCTCACGAACATTGATTTGCCTCCTCATCTCATCTATGAGCTTATCCTTGTCCTTTTCCGAAAGAGAAAACTGGTAAATATTGTCGGGAACGCGGTAAACAACCCAACCGCTAAAATTAGTTATATCCTCTATATCCTTGACCGATATATCAAGAAGTGTAGATATAGCGTTTGGCGGGACTTTCAAAAACCATATATGAACAACAGGATAGACCAAGGTTATTTTCCCCATCCTTTCCCTTCTTGTTCTTTTTGTTGTAACCTCAACTCCGCAGCGCTCACATGTGTGTCCTCTATACCTTTGACCCTTATACTTACCACATAAGCATTCAAAATCATTAACCGGACCAAATATTTTTGCACAGAAAAGTCCGTCCCGCTCAGGCTTCCCTGTTCTATAGTTTATAGTATCTGGTTTCCTTACTTCCCCATGTGCTAACTTTGATATCTTTTCAGCAGAAGCTATGGATATCCTTATTGCCTCTATATCGTTTATACTCCTTTTCGTCCTTGCTTCCATAAATTTTACCTCCTTATTTCTTGCGCTTCTTTCCTTTCTTCATTTCTAATTCCACAGATTCTACTTTCTCTTCTTCTTCTAACGACATTTCTTCTATATCCCTTTTAGAAAGGAGTTCTATATCAAAGCCCATAGCCTGCAACTCTTTAACGAGAACAAGAAAAGATTCGGGTATAGAAGGCTCATATATAGGTTTTCCCTCTACTATGTTGTATATAACACGCTCCCTCCCGGATATATCATCTGATTTTACAGAGAGCATTTCCTGAAGAGTATAAGATGCTCCGTATGACTCAAGCGCCCAGACTTCCATCTCACCGAATCTCTGTCCTCCACCTCTCGACTTTCCACCAAGAGGCTGCTGAGTAATCAGGGAGTAGGGACCTGTTGATCTTGCATGTATCTTATCCTCAACCATATGCACAAGCTTCAAAATATACATTATTCCGACTGTGACTTCATCTCCAAAATAATCGCCCGTTACACCATCACGAAGTCTAAATGATAATTTCTCAGGTAACCCGAGAATCTTTGCAAACCCAGCTATTTCATCTTCCCTTGGAGACATAAAGGGCGGCACGGAAAATCTCACTCCAAATTTCTGTGCCTCACGGACAAACTTCAAAAGAGCCTCACCATCCATCTCATCAACGTATCTCAAGAAATTTTCCAACATCTTATTTTGAACACCGTTTGTGAGAAAATCCTTTATTTTTTTCTTGATTTCATCTGCATTCTCCTTTATATACTGGTCCTGGAGAGTCGAAACTATCTCTCCTATCTTATCCCCAAGCTTCTTTGATATCCATCCAACCTGAAGTTCAAGAAGCTGTCCGACATTCATCCTTGATGGAATACCAAGAGGACTCATTATCATATCTATTGGAGTCCCATCCGGTAAAAATGGCATATCTTCAACAGGTAATATCACAGAAACAACTCCTTTATTCCCATGCCTTCCAGAAAATTTATCTCCAACCTGAACCTTTCTCTTTGATGCAATCAGTATTCTTATTCTCTTTAAAACCCCAGGAGGCAGTTCCTCTCCTCTTCTTATCTCAGCTATCTTTTCCTCATATATCTTCTTTAGAGCTTCCTCCCTCCCGCTGAAATCTAAAATGACCCTTTTTATATTTTCAATAGATTCATCATCTATATATCCTCTCAAAGATTCAACAAACTTTATCATGTTTGATATATCCTTATACGATCTAAGCTTCAGAACAAAAGCCTCTCTGAAGACCTGATCGTTTATCGCAAACTCATCTTTATCTATCTTAAACGGAGAAAGTATCTTTATACCAATTATATAATCTCTCATCTTCTCCCAGAGCTGTCCTCTCAGTATCTCAACCGCATCTAACATATCTCTTCTGACTCTTGAAACGAGATTCTCCTCCTGCTCCTTTATCCTCTGATCCTTTACTATGTTCTTTCTATAATGAATATGAACTCCTATTACTATACCCTTTATATCCGGGGGACACCTGAGAACAGTTTCTTTTACACTCTCAGGACTCTTTGCAAATATAGATTTTATAAGCCTTTCTTCTGGTGTCAGTGGAACTTCTGGAACAGGTGTAAGCTTACCTACCAAAATATCTCCAGGATTTACCAAAACACCTTCTCTAACTATTCCATCATCATCAAGATTAGAAAGAAGTTCTGGTGAAACGCTTGAAAGATCTCTTGTTGTCTCCTCTGGACCGTACTTTGTTTCTCTGACATCAAATGAGAGCTCCTCAAGATGAACAGATGTAAAAACATCATCGTAGGCAAGTCTTTCAGATATAACGATTGAATCCTCAAAGTTATACCCTCTCCAGCTCATTATAGCTATCAGGACATTCTTACCAAGAGCAAGCTCCCCACCAGCCGTTGATGAACCATCTGCTATAACTGTCCCTCTCTTTACATACTCGCCAATCCTTACAATAGGCCTCTGGTTCAAAGATGTTGATTGATTAGTCCTTGACCATTTGACTAAATTGTATATATCTGCCTGACCTTTAAGTTCCACAAAATCTGGATCATCAATCTCTATGACAATTCTTGAAGAATCTACATATTTTACCCATCCCGAGTGCTTTGCTGTAATAACAGCTAGAGCGTTTCTTGCAACAATTCCTTCAAGCCCAGTTCCAACCAGTGGTGGTTCTGCAGATATGAGCGGAACAGCCTGCCTTTGCATGTTTGCACCCATCAGTGCCCTATTTGAATCATCGTGTTCAAAAAATGGTATCAACGAGGCTGATACACCGAGAATCTGGAAAGGAACAGCATCTATGTAATTAATATCCTCCCTCCTACAAAGCTTTATCTCTGTCCCAACCCTTGCAGCAACATATTCCGGAACAATCTTTCCACTACTGTCTATTTCAACCCCCCAGGGAGCTATAGCGAATTTCTCCTCATCAATCGCGGTAAGATATTCTATTTTATCTGTAACATATCCATTTTGAACCTTTCTATAAGGTGTCTGAAGCAAACCAAGTTCATCAATCTTCGAGAAAACAGCCATAGAAGTGATAAGACCAACATTTTGTCCCTCCGGAGTCTCAACAGGGCATATCTTTCCATAGTGAGATGAATGAACATCACGTGCTTCTATACCTGCAGTCTCTCTCCTAAGACCTCCCGTTCCCAAGGCAGATAGCCTTCTTTTGTGAGTTAATTCAGAAAGAGGATTTGTGTTATCAAGAAACTGAACAAGCTGACCCATCGCAAAGAACTCTCTCAGAGCAGAAGCTGCTGGCTTGAAATTCACTATATCGCGAATGCTTTTTCCCTCAAGGTCTAACTTCTGCAGTTTTTCATATATTGTTTTTCTTATTCTCTCAATACCTCTTTGTAGCTCAAGTTTACAAAGCTCTCCCACAGACCTAACACGCCTGTTCGCAAGGTTATCAACATCATCCATCTTCTTATCCGGCTTACCGGACCTGAGATCAAAAAGATACTTTATAACCTCAAAGATATCAAGGTAAGTAAGCCCCTCAGGATACCAATATGCAGCAAAAGTTATTCCGCCCTTTATCTTTGCATACTTTATGAGTTCCTCTTTACTATCTTTAGTTATATTGTAAGATTTGTTCAAAAGAGGAAAACTTTCATCCTTAATTACAAGTTTTGTATCATCAAATAAATCATACACTGGAGAATATTCAAAAAGCTCTTGCTCTGAAATGGGAATCCACTTAATATTTTCTTTCTCTATCATATCAAGAACTTCATCGCTAAACTTTTTTCCAGCTTCAATTATTATCTTATCACCAATCTGAATATCTGCGGATGCGATCTGGTACCTTAGTAATCTCCTGTTATATTCCTTAAATATATTCCCATCAGCATCAATCTTTATACTCAAAGGTATATCTAGTCCAAATCTTTTTGCTATCCTTATTCTCCCCACCCTTGAAAGGTTGAACCTATCAGGTCTCATGAACATACCCCTGACATACTCTGAAATAAGTTTGGAATCAGTTGGCTCTCCAGGACGAGTTCTTCTATAAAACTCCACCGCTGCATCTTCTTGTCCCTTTATTTTGAATTTCTTCTCCATCTCATGGTATGTTTTCACAATTGAACCAGAGATAAAGACATCATCATACCACACTACCGGTATTTTCGAAAAACCTTTATTGTAAATCTGCTGTATCATCTCAAGATCAATTTCTGTTCCCGCACGAAAATCTCCTATGTCTTTGGCAAGAAGATATGTTCCATATATTTTCCTCTTTGATGGGTCAAAAACTTCCTGAGGAATCTTGATAAAGTATTTATCTTTCTCCTGAAGAACAAAGTTTGGTTTTTTCTCCTTTATAGCCCTTATAAAATTGTCAGTAAATCTACTCTTTTCCTTTTTCAAAGATATACTGTCAACGGTATAGTCATCTGGAACTCTTTTGTATTTTATAACGTCTGGATTAATTTCAAGGAAAATTTCTGGTTTTTCACCTTTTGGAACCAACATAATCTCCTCTATCTCATATATGGGTAAAAGGTCTGCCAAATCCAATCCTATAGCTCTGAGAAATATCCAGGCATTTATTCTCTTTTTCTTTCTGAGTCTGACATGCAAAACATCTTTGAGGTCAAAATCAAAGTCAATCCACATTCCCTTATATGGAACGATCCTGGCAACAGGGACAAACTTAAGGGTTGTTTTCATCTTGTATTTGTCATATTCAAAATAAACTCCGGGGGATTTGTGGAGCTGATTGACTATGACCTTCTCCGTACCTGCTATCACAAATGAGCATCTTGGAGACATTCTTTGGATCTCACCAAAATAGACCCATTCTTCTCTTATCTCCTTTATATCTTTATTTTCTTTATCATTGAATATAGTGAGACGGAATTTAACCTTCATAATAGATGAGTATGTCAGTTCTCTCATTTTGCATTCCTCTGGTGTATACTTTGGCGGATCAAGTTGAAAATCCACATATTCGAGCTTACGTCCTGGAACCTCAAAAACCAATGTAGAAAGGACCTCGTGTATCCCAGAATTTCTTTTATCTCCTATTTCGCCAAGGAATCTTTCATAAGATTCTCTCTGTAGCGAGAGAAGGTCTGGTATATCTATGTTAAGCTTATATCCTGAAGGAGAGAACCTATGTCCAAGTTCATAGCTATAGTATGGGTATGCCGCCAAACTCTGGGAGTTCTGGTTAGTGTCTTTTATCATAAATCTTGAAAAAACTTCTATAAATTAAAAAGATGTTTTACAAAAATACAAAAAACAGGAAATTATGTAAGCTCAACTTTAGCTCCAACTTTTTCAAGTCTTTCCTTGAGCTCCTTCGCCTCTGCTTCAGAAACACCTTCTTTAACAACCTTCGGAAGTGATTCAACAAAATCTTTCGCTTCTTTTATATTCAGATTTGGAAGTATAGCTCTTATTTCCTTTATTATCTGAAGTTTATTTGGACCGGCATCTTTGAGAACAACATTAAATGTTTTTTGCTTTTGTTCTTCCTGCTTTTCAGCAGCTTGAGCAGTTGCTTGCCCTGCTACAACAGGAGCAGCAGCAACAGGTATACCAGAAATTCCAAAAGTCTTCTCAAGCGCCCTGACAAGTTGGACAAGCTCCATAACATTCAAAGAACCTATCGCCTCTACTATACCCTTGACCTTCTCAGACATTTCAATCTCCTCTGTTTTAAGCTGTTCTGCCATATCCGATAACCTCCAAGTATGGCTTTGATTATAAGGAAAAAATTATAAAAAATACATAAAAACAGAAAAATTATCCTTTTTGTAATATTAGATATTTATCACACTTCATGATAGATAAAATAAACTTCTACGCATCTTTGTTCTTAGTTGGTCTTATATTAATATCAATTGTAGCATATTCAATATCTTCTAAATTTGAAAATGGAGATGCCGAAAGAATAGAAAGGTATTCAAACAATTATCCAAACTTTATAAAGTTAGCCTATAGATTCATAGGTGGTTGGATAATATGGATTGCCGAAAAAATTATCTCATTTATACCATCCGAAATTAACCCGTCAAGAATATCACTGATAGGAATGTTAATGAGCGTAGCATCCGCATTAGCAATAGTCCCAGGATACATCTCCTTAGGAGGAATGTTCCTTCTCATCAGCGGACTTATGGATGTTCTCGATGGAAAACAAGCAAGAAAAAACAAAAAAGCAAGTCCTTCAGGAGCTTTAGTAGATTCGGTTTTAGACAGAATAGGTGAAATAGCTATATTCTCATCAATAGCAGTATCGTTCATCTTGAAAGACCTTAAAATTCCGGCAATCATCACAATACTTTCCCTTGGATTCTCAATTCTTGTAAGTTATGTGAGAGCTCGGGGTGAATCACTCGGAATAAAATCCGAAGAAGGAATAATGCGCAGACAAGAAAGAATATTCTTACTTACGTCTGCATTAATCATTGATTCCCTCCTCTCAACAAAAATATCCATGTATATAGCTATCATAATAATATTACTGGGTTCGATATATACATCCCTTGAACGTTTTAAACACATTTACGAAAAACTAAATGATAAAGAAACAAAAAAAAATGATAAAACCAATCTTTTCATCCACAGCCAAAATTAGTCTCCAAACAAAATAATCTCCAAAGTATCCTGAAAGTTATTCTAAAGTCCAAAAAGAATTCAAAATGACTTCACATAAAAAAATTTGAATGTTTGGTTATCTTTAACAAATACAAGAAACACCATCTTATGGGAAAGATTATGGTGTGAACTACTCCACCCTATAAAAGATGGAGCTTCCTGCTTCAACGAGGTTTTTCACCTCTCACAGTTCGGGTAGTTCCTACCATACCACCCTTGATGAACTTTGTTAGAACGGTTCTCCTTGAGGGTTTTGAATACGCCGTCCCAGCCCTACCATCATTGACAACTCTTTGGTTATCAGGGTTACATATAATTGTAATCAGAAACTGACTCAAGTCTTTGCAATTCATCTCCACCCTGTAGAGGATTGAGACTTCTTGCTAAATCTATAAAATTATAATACTGTACTTTCCGTTCCGATTTAGCCAAGTCTTACCACTTTAAGTATCAAAATCTATCTGAATTAGCAAATTTTGCGGAAAAAATTTATCTTCTTAACATTTCAACCGCCTGAAAAACCATAGCTATAGCTCTCTGGAGTACTAAACTATCTGCCTGGAGTATATTTTGCTTCAAAGATAGAATAACGGACTCAGATGGCATATCTGTTTCCGAAAGAAAACTCCCCAGTATCTTATGTTTAGCTTGTATAACAGAATTCATATCACTCCTTGTCTCGAAGTTCTGCATCTTTTCTCCTATTTTACCTTTTGTTTCGGATAAAAATTTAAGCGCCTCTTTTATCCTCCCAAGATTTACATCAGCACCTTCAGAAAGGTCCATTTTAAGACCAAGAGATTCAGGATCAAGAGGGGGAAGAAAAAATTTTTCAAAATCATTTTCTCCCTCACCAAACATAACTAATAAAGGTTCGGCCTTAACATCTACCAAAATCTCAAAATCTTCTTTAGAACTTACATTTATGCTGAATCCAATTTCTTCAAAATCTACTGTGTTAGGGAAGTTATCTATAAGAATATCTTTTGTCTGTGTAGCAACGGTCGAGCCGTTCACCTCAAGATTTGCCTGAACAGTATTTCCGTTCTTTTTAACCCTTATCTGAAATGAACCGAATTCCTCAACACCATATATTCTAAAATTTATACCAGAAACATTCAAGTCCGGTGGATTCACATCTATACTCCCGGATATCAGCTTTATACCTGAAACAGAATTTGAATATCCTCCAAGAGCTATCGATTTACCTAAAAATGTTGTCTTCCTTATGTTTTCCTTAAGTGCTAAAAATCTTTCCGTATATGCTTTTTCAAGTTTCCTGAATTCATCAGGATCATTTACTTGAGTAGCTCTCTCAACTATAAGCTTCATATCTTCCACAGAAGATATAACACTGCTTAAAACCTCTTCGTAATTCTGCAATGTATTAACGGATTTCGTAATATGCTGGGATATAAAATCTAATTTCTCTACCTTATCCTTAATAAGTGAAGAAAGATATAACCCAGTTGGAGAGTCTGGATTCCTTATTTTACCAGAAGATATTCTCTGGATAGATCTTTTTAGCTCTTCTGTTTTTACAGAAACTTCTTTCAGGGTATATGCAGAAGATATTTTCCCGGTTTTCATATTTCAATGGTATGTTGACTCTCCGATCTGATAATTATGGTTGATAGTATTATTTTGATAACTAAAATCGTCTAACTTCTTCCGTATTTCAGCACTAATTTCTTCAATCTTTTTCTGTTCTTCTGCAGGAGCGAACTTGAGTGTAAGGATTGAATTTTCAAGAGCAATAATTTTTATAACACTCCCGGAGAACTTTTCTGATATTTTTATCCAAGCATATGCCAAGTCTGATATACTTTCTGCGAAAATAACTTCACCACTTATCTCGCATGCAACCTCAAGCATTTTGACAGAAGAATTGACATCATTATTCTTAAGAAATATATTCGCACAGGTTGTAAGAGCAGATAATATATGAATTTCATTCACTGGAATTACATCAACTTTTTTAAGATAATCCAAAAACAAATCAAGTGATTCTTTTAACTTACCTACGGAGAACATAAAATTAGCGTAGTTAAAGATAACATCTGGATTTTCCTTATTGCCCTCGTATGCGAGCCTATAGTATTTTTCAGCTTCTTCCGTCTTTCCTAATCTTTCCGCAGAAAATGCAAGGTTAGAAAGCTGATATTTTGGGATCCTATCTTCAAATTGCTTGAGAATTTCATATACATCTTTGTAGTTGCTTAGCTTGAAAAGAGATTCAACAAATTCGTCAAGATTCTGATCCCAGAGGAAATACTGTGGTGATACTTCCTTGAGCTGAATATAATGCTTTTTCGCCTCTTCATAGTTTCCCCGTATATATGCAACCTTAGCTCTTAAAGTGTAGTACCTTCTTTTCATAGAATCTGGGGCTATAGGTATTATACCTATGAGAAATCCCTTCCTTCTGACGATATCAAGTTCATCAACTACTTTATCAAGGTCGCCTTTCAAGAAAGATACCTCTGCCTTCATCAGATTTATGACTCCCTCATCTGGTCTTACCTTCTCTGCTTCTTCAAGAGATTTGAGAGCATCATCTAACTTCCCCATAGCTTTCTCTACTTCTGCCTTGAATACCCAAAGGTCAAATCTCCAGTTTATGGCCTTCTGCGGAACAACATCTATAGCTTGCTTAACTTTATCAAGAGCTTCCTGTAGCTTCCCAAGTTTTGCAAGAGCAAAAGCTATATATCTTTTTATATAAAATTCATTTGGTTTTTCCTTCTCTTCCTGCTCAAGCAATCTCAAGTTTCTCTTCATTTTCTCATCTATCTTTTTAGGATCTGTATAACCAAGATGCGTTATCTTTATCTGGGTGTATATCTGTCTCAAGTTTCTTCTATCTGCAGCAAATATTATTTGCTCATGAATCCTTCCCTCAAACCTCATATCCGGAAAGTTTGGGAACATCCTAAGTTGAAACCAATACCAATTAGCCTCATCTCCCTCAGCAATTTTACTTTCTATCAGGAAAAAATAGCATTCGTTTTTCTTAGCTGGAAGATTTTTCTTCAACTCTTTAAATTTTTGTATATTATATTCGTCTATATAATCATCTGCATCAAGCCAAAGTATCCAATCTCCTGTAGCATATTTTAAACTTTCATTTCTTGCAGCGGAGAAATCATCACACCACTCAAAAAAATAGACCTTCGCCCCAAGTTCTTTTGCTATCTCTGGTGTCCTGTCTTTACTCCCAGTATCAACTACTATTATCTCATCCGCAAACTCCTTAGCGCACCTTATAACTCTTCCTATATTTTCCTCCTCGTTCTTTGCTATCATACAAACAGATATTGTGTTTGGCATGTTTCTATACCTCCGTTTACTTTTCCGTTGGTTGCACCAAAGATGTCTGACCCACTGCCTCTTTGCTTCCTTTGCTTAAATCTATCTCAACATCAAGCAAATCATCAGAGCCTTCAAGAACAAGATGTTTTCCGATCCTATCTCTAGTATTTATCACAATCGGAGCTATAAAGTTAGCAGTCATCCTTCCACCCTTCTCTACTCGTAAAATAACCCTTAACGCAACATCAGATATATCTTTTACTTTTATCTCCTCAAGATCCTTTGGAGAAGCTAAGATAGTATATGTGGGAAATATATAAGATGGATCGGTAACTAAAAAAGCAAGGTTATCTGCATCAAAAGAATGCATAACCTCAACCTGAAATGGTAAATTATCATTGATTATCTTTAAAAAGAAGAATTTTTTTCTCTCCGGAAAGCCAAGGATCCCAGCAGGAAAATCGAAAACTTCATTTTCATCTATCTCCAATCTACCGAAAATTTTTGACTGGAATTCAACCATACTTATTTATTTTTTTCGGAAAAAAATAAAATCACTTTAACATTTGTGTATGAGGTATGCAATATACTTTCTACATGCTTTCCCTTTAAGCTCTGAAATGTGGGAAAACCAGATTAGGTATTTCAGTTCCAAGGCAAAAGTTGTAGCATTAGATTACCCCGGATTTGGTGGAACAGATGATAGTCCTATACCGGAAAATAATCCATCTCTTGAAGATTTCGCAGAATTTGTTGAAGATCAGATAAGGAAAACATCCGATGAAAGCGAAAAAATCGTCCTTGTTGGATTATCTATGGGTGGATATATAGCTCAATATATAATAAAAAGGAAAAAGATAAATGTGGATTCTGTTATTCTGGCAAATACGAGGAGCCAAGCTGATTCTGATGAAGCGCGAAAAAAAAGAATTGAACTTATAGAAAGCTCAAAAAAGTCTGTTTCAATAAAACCAATACTCGATTTCTATCTTCCAATCCTTTCCAATAATGATGAAAAACTTATTGACAAAATATCTAAAATGGCGAACAAAGCAAGATTAGGTGGAGTTATAAAAGCACTACACGCCATGGCATTCAGAGAGGACACAACAGAGATAGTGAAAAAATTCAAGAACAAATTAATCATAGCTGGATCAAAAGATAAACTTTCACCCCCAGA
This sequence comes from uncultured bacterium, assembly GCA_964601505.1. Taxonomy (GTDB): domain Bacteria; phylum Calescibacteriota; class Calescibacteriia; order Calescibacteriales; family Calescibacteriaceae; genus DRWZ01. The sequence goes on from CAZRNR010000016.1 coordinate 27,859, forward strand.
GGTAATGATTAGTATGACGGGCAATAAAAATGAACTAAAAATAATAGAGTCCGGACATCTTTCGGCCATGGAGAAACCAGATGAGTTCAACAAATCAATAGAAGAATTTCTATTCTCAAGAAAAAATAATTGAACTTGTTTGCTTGCATTAAGTCATCCAAAACATACCAAAAACACTCAAAACTTTCCAAAAAGATAGTAAAATTTACTTATGTCTCTTGGGTTGTTCAAGGATAAATTTCCTATAAAGGAAGGAGAGCATGAAGCAAAATACTGGCTCAAAAGAGAAGATAAAAAAGTCAAATGCATACTTTGCCCACAGGGTTGCGACATAGCTGATGGTGATGCAGGAAAATGTCTTGTTAGAATAAACAAAGGAGGTAAGCTTTATGCTGCATCATACGGTAAATTTGCATCAATATGTCTTGACCCTATTGAAAAAAAGCCACTGTTTCATTTTTATCCGACATACAAAATCCTTTCTATAGGAGGAATTGGTTGTAATTTTTCATGCAAATTCTGCCAAAACTGGGAGCTCGTTGAAGGTGTAGTTCCAGTCAGATATATTTCGCCTGAGAAACTGGTATCTCTCGCGATAGAAGCAAAACCTCAAAAAAACATAGGCATAGCATTCACATATAACGAACCTACGATATGGTTTGAATTCATAATAGATACCGCAAAAATTTTGAAGAAGGTTTCTCCAGATCTTAAAATAGTTCTTGTAACAAATGGATATATGAATTCTCAACCGTTTGATGAGATCAGTGAATTTGTTGATGCAATGAACATTGATCTGAAATTTGCAAAGGAAGAATTATATAAAGAAGTAAGTGACGCACATCTGAAACCAGTTCTCGCATCAATAAAAAGAGCATTTGAAAAGTTTAAGAAAACTGGAAAACCTTTTATAGAACTTACATATCTTGTTATCCCCGATATAAATGACTCAGAAGAAGATTTTCAAAAGATAACAGACTTCATTGCGAGCATAGACGATATGATACCTTTACATATCTCAAGGTTTTATCCGCATTTTCTGATGTCAGACAAACCTCCAACTCCCGTTGAAGTAATAAGAAAGGCTTATGAGGTGGCGCGCAGAAAACTCAAGTTCGTATATGTTGGAAATATCTGGGGAGATAAAGGAGAAAGCACATACTGTCCATCCTGTGGAGAAATACTCATTTCAAGATACGGTTTTTCTTCAAGGCTTGAGAATTTTGATGGTAATAAATGTTTGCGATGCGGATATGAAATTTTCGGAGTTTTCGGAGAAGATGTAAAATCTATAAATAATCAAAAAATTTTATAATTTTATTCAATGGGAAGAAAGAGCAAAGAGCAAAAGATCATAAATAAAGATATAAGGGAGATTGTTGAGAAAAATATCCATTTAGTTGAGATAGTTGTTCGCAAAATAGCCCCTAGTCTTCCGGACGGGATGGCTAGAGAAGAATTGGTTTCAGAGGGGGTACTTGGTCTCATAGAGGCTGCACAAAAGTATGATCCATCACGCGGTATAAAATTTGAGCATTGGGCTGAAATAAGGATAAAAGGAGCGATAATAGATTATCTACGAAAAACAGATGCTCTATCACGCTCATCTAGACTGATGGTCAAACAGATTGCAAACACAATAAAGGATCTACAAAACAAATTCGGAAGAGAACCAACAGATGAAGAAGTCGCAAAAGAGCTCGGGATTTCTCTTGAAGATTATCACATTGAACTTGAAAGAATATCAAATCTTTCTATAGTTTCACTTGATGAGGTAGTTTTTGACCAGAATTCATCAGAAGGTAAATTACTATATGAGCTTATAAATGATGAAAGCATTAAAGATCCGTTTAAGTTTTCGGAAAATTCCAACTTAAGGAAGATAATAGAGAAAGCACTTGAAAAACTTGATGAGAGGGAAAGAGAAATAATAAAACTTTACTATCTTGATGGATTCCATATGAAGGAGATTTCAAGAAAGCTCAATGTAAGCGAGTCTAGGATTTCTCAGATACATTCAAAGGCACTTTTGAAGCTTCGCAAAGAGCTCGAAGGAAAAGTCCTGGCGTGAAATGCCCAAGCATAACACGCATGAATTCTTCGGAGCTTTGTTTTCAATCCCTCTGACATTCCTTTATTACAAAATCTCAAAAGATATAAGCTCATCTCTGATTTTTCTAATCTCTATGATATTTGGAGTCCTCTTCCTTTCCCCAGACCTTGATGTTAAATCAAAGACATACAGGAGATGGTCTTTTCTACGATTCATATGGATACCATATATAAGCATTATGAAACATAGATCCTTCCTCTCTCATTTTCCTTTAATCTCCTCCCTAATAAGAGCAGCATATCTTACGTTCTCTATCACCATAGTTTCAGCCTTGATAATATACTCATTCACATTAATTTTCATTTTTCTGGGAATAAATCTACAGACAAGAAACCCTCTATCTATAATCAAGGAATCTTTTTTCACAACTATAAGAATGATAACCGATGTTGAGACAAAGTTCATAATAGCATTCATCTTGGGGATATCTTGTGGTGATACAATACACGCAATACTTGACACAATCTCTACAAAGATAAAAAGGATCTAAATAACCAACCAACTTCATTGAAAATTTGCAATAAAGAAAAAGTTTATAGAATTATAACAAACCCAAAAAACAAATGATTATATATTTAGGAAAACAGGAGGAAAAGTTATGATTAATAAGATAAAAGCAAATCTTCACGGTCAGGCGAGCTCAAATGTATTGGCAATATCTATACTTGTGAGTTCAATTATAGTCGCGGGTTCAATAGTATGGGGCGTAAAAAGCATACAGGACTACTTTTCAAATCTCGGGAGGAACATATTAGGAATGAGACCCCCACAGATGCAACAACCACAACAACCTCAGCAACCACAGCAGCCCCAACCACCTCCACCTCCGCAAGCAGATGTTGTAGATCCATCTCAGATATCCGAAGCTCCGCAATACAGAGTTAAAGGTAGTTCAAAGGCAAAAGTTACAATAATAGAGTATTCAGATTTTCAGTGCCCATTCTGTGCAAGGTTCGTCAGAGAAACTCTATCACAAATAGAAAAAACTTATGGTGATAAGGTAAGGATAGTTTTTAAGCATTTACCTTTACCGTTTCACCAATATGCCCAGAAAGCAGCAGAAGCGGCAGAATGCGCCGGGAAGATTGGAGGAGCTAAAGGATTCTGGGCCCTTCATGACAAAATGTTTTACGAAGGACAACCAACCGGGAGACTTGATATAAACTCCTTAAAAGAATTTGCAAAACAGGTAGGATTAGATGAAAAGAAATTTTCTCAATGCCTTGATACTGGAGAAATGGCAAGTGTTGTTTCAAAAGATATAGAAGAATCTCAAAGACTCGGTGTAAGAGGAACTCCCACATTCTTTGTTAATGGTAAAGCTATAAGAGGAGCTCTACCTTTTGATGTTTTCAAGCAAGTAATAGATCAAGAACTTCAAGGTGGATAATCTGAAGATAAGAGATATTGAATTTTCATCTCCAATATTTTTAGCTTCCGGAACAGCCGGATACGGATATGAACTCTCTGAAATTATTGATTTTCGGAAGGTAGGGGCAATTGTTACAAAAGGAGTTTCCAAAAATCCAAGAGAAGGGAACCCAACCCCGAGAATAGGAGAAGTAATAATATATGAAACAGCCGTCGGACTTATTAACTCCATCGGTCTTCAAAACCCTGGTGTAACAGAATTCACACAATACCTTGAGAGGATAAGAAAGCTTCCTACAAAAGTTATTGTTAATGTTTTTGGAGAGACTGAAAAAGAATATGCGGAGGTTATAAAGATATTAGATAATTCTCCACAAAGACCAGATGCTTATGAGCTTAATCTATCTTGCCCCAACACAAAAAAGGGAGGGATAGAATTTGGTGTAAACCCAAGGATGGTTTCAAAAATAATTAGGCTATCAAGGAAAGAGACAGAGCTTCCAATAATAGTCAAGTTTTCTCCATTTTCTGAAATACTTAAAGAGCTAGTAAAAATCTCAATATCAGAGGGTGCAGATGCTTTCACACTAACAAACACAATACCAGCAGCCATAAGAGATTACAAAGTTGGATTCCTAAAGGGAGGACTTTCTGGCCCGATTCTTAAACCCATTGCCCTAAGATGCGTACTTGATATAAAGGAAATTTTTCCAGAAGCCAATATCATCGCATGTGGCGGAATATACACAATCACAGATGTGAAAGATTTTCTTGATGCAGGTGCTTGCGCAGTACAAATAGGAACAGCAAATTTTCTTAACCCAAAAACATCTGAAATAATATCTGAAGAATTTGAAAAGATATCTCACTAAGACCATTTTTCTCTTAATTAAAATCTACCAAGATTTAGAAAGATATATTTACTCTATCTAAAAAGTTTCTCGCCTTTCCTTCGCTTATATTTAGATATATTGAAAGTAGCAAAAGGAGTACAAAACTCAATAGGCTCCTCTACCTTTTATAACTACCGGGATTGTTTTAAGGATTATAATTATATCAAGAAGTAGGGACCTTGTTCTGACATAAAGTATATCATATTGGAGATTCTGCTCAAGGGGAAGATTTTTTCTACCTACGATCTGCCACAATCCAGTAAGACCCGGTTTTACCTTCAATCTCTCTCTTTGCCATGGGAGATATTCCTGAACAATTTGAGGCATCTCCGGTCTAGGTCCTACCAGACTCATTTCACCTTTCAGAACATTGATAAGTTGCGGAAGCTCATCTATACTCCATCTTCGTAAAAATCTCCCAACCCTTGTCACCCTTGGATCATCTACACTTCGCGGTGAGAGAGAATACTTTGGAGTTTTATGATACATAGTCCTGAACTTGATCAAATCAAAGAGTTTTCCATCTTTTCCTACTCTTTTTTGTATAAAAAACACCGGACCCTCGGAGTCAATCTTTATAGCTATAGCTATTATCACAAAAATGGGAATAGAAATAATGAGTATTATAAATGATATAACTATGTCCATAATTCTTTTCATAAACTCATAAAGTGGATAAGTGTTAATATTACCAAGCTCAACGATTGGGATACCACCAACAAATTCCACATCAAAACCATATTTTACAGCTCTGAATTCATCTGATGCAACCATACCAGAAACTCCTAATTCCGAAAGTGATGTTACCATATCCATTACAGCAGAGAAGGGCAACATTTCCTCTGCGAATATTACTGTATCTACCCTTTTCTCTTTTATTATACTTTTCATATCAGATAGTTGCCCTATAACATCGTATTTATCCACTTTCTTACCAATATCCTCTTTTTTTATTGAAACTATTCCCAATATGTTTATATTGAGAAAATCTTCCACTTTCTGCATTATCCTTATAGCAAGGGGACCAGTTCCAACTATTATACCGTTTCTTGCCTTCTCCTCAACAAAGGCGTAGTGTTTGAATGTCAGAGCAATAAAACATATTATAGAGAACATTATAAGAACTGACCTTGCTAAATACAGTCCCCTGAATAAATAAGCAAAAGACATTGAAGTTAATACGCTTATAATCCAAGCCCTAAAACCTGTTATTATATCACTTATCCTTTTTGCACCATACGTTCTATACACACCAGAATAAAAAGCTGTTAATACCCAAGCGGTTAGGATGAAAGGATAAGCCAAAACATAATTTATAAAAGGATTTATTTCATAACCAAATATGGGTTCAAGAATCCCTCTTAAAAAATAAGCACCAAACCAACAAAAAGAAACTATCAAAGCATCAGATAAAAGTTTCCTCCAATCAACCGTCATATTTTATAATTTTATCCCCTCTTATACAATGAGAGGATAAAATATACAAAACATCTTTTTAAAATTACATAAAAATTATTTAAAGAAATATGAGGAAAGCAATCTCAGATTCTGCTATAGCTCTAATAAGCACTATAATTATGAATATCCCAGTTATATATGTTTTCTTAAAACATGGAGAACCACTATACTTCCACTATGATGAGATCATATGGGTAAAGCAATTAGATTTCTGCGGGGGAAGATTCGCTTTCTATGAGCAAAGCTGGGGATTAGTTATACCTCTACTATGCATAATCTACCCGATAAAAATAATAATGAATCCATACTACTTCTCTCTGATCAGGATTCCCCTCACATTCTTGAACTGCCTCTTAACATTAAAATTGCTTAATCTAATATTCAAAAACAAAACAACTTCTCTTATTATTTTTTTCTTCCATTTTTCAAATCTATTTTCCATCATAAGATTTTTCACATCTTATCTTGATGAAACAAGTATGATATCAAACATTTACGGAAACTCAATAAGAATATTTAATCCATCTTTTTTCGAACCGTTCTTTTTAGGATTTTGCATATCTTTTATAAAAACGCTCAGCGAACAGAAACATATATACCTTAAACCATCCAGTAGAAATGGAATCACCGCTGGTATAATGCTCGGATTACTCGCTTACTCAACCGTGTACTGGTGGATTTATCCCCTGATCTCATCACTCATACTTTTCCTCTTCGGTTTTCTGAAGAAAGAAAGACAAAAAGAAATTTTTCAAGTACTCATCCTAGCCTTCATAATATCTCTTCCTGCTATCATTTTCAACTACTTTCAATATAACCTCCTAGGAGAAGGACTTAAAAGAGGAGCAATGACATTAAAATTTGAAAGATCTTTCCCTGATATACCTAAAGAATTCATTACACTTTTATTTCTGTCTTTCATCTCATTTTTGTTCCATGGTGATTTTTCCCTTAAGTATCTATTCATAATATCTTCAGTCATATCTGGCTTCTCACTACTCTTCACAGAAGCTATAACAGGAATTCATTCGCAGATAACTACGCACATAACAGTTCAGTTCAAACTTTCCTCTAAAATAGCTATAGGACTTATCATTGATAAGAAATTTTCCAAAGTTTTAAAGAGAATTGCCTCAATAATTATGTTTCTTATCTTCTCCATAAACTGGGGAATATTTTTTCACTCACTAAAAGATTTTTCTCCAAACAAAAATTTCGCTGAAATATCAAAATGGTTAAGAACTCACACAGACAAAGATTCAGTAATTATCGTTGAAGACACCTACGGATTTTTCCCTCTCTTTGATCTCTTCCCAACTTCATCAGAACTTCTCGTTTCTGTTGCATCCAAAAGATATGTCTTCCACAACAATATAAACTATTTCAGTGATTTATCCGACAAGGAAGTTTTTGAAAGGTTTATACTGCGAGCTATGATTCTTGGATACACCCTTGAAGATCTAGAGGAATATATTAAAGATATTTCTAAAATAAACCATGTCGTCTGGAGTGGATGGCCATCTCTATGGGTTTCAAGAGCTTATTTCGGAGTTCCAGAAAATTTTGATATCTTAATATACAAAGACATACAATCAGCTATACCAGATCTCCTGAACGTAATAAAAGTAAAATATTCAGATAAAGATTATATGCAGAACATTATGAGAAAATACAAAATCGATTTTGTCATAAGGAAAAGACCAAAGTCAGAATCAGAAGGTTATCTCAAAGAGGTAGAAAAAATAAATGGATTCTTTATATTTCAGATAATCCAGAAATAAGATCTACTTCTTTGTCTTTCTATAGTCATCCAGAATTTTCATGAGTTTATCGTAAGCTTGAGGTGAATAAAGTTCTCCTTTAAACTTTTCATGTACCTTCTTAAATACATCGAGAATTTTCTTTAGCTCAGGAGAATTTTCATCTATCTTTGTGAATTTCAAACCTTTTCCTTTGAATTCATCAAAAGCTTTTTCATTCTCCTGAACCAATGCTTTAGATGCATCCTGAAATCTTTTTTCTATAAGGTCCTTTAAATACGCTCTTTGGTCTTCAGTAAGTTTTTCATAAGCTTTTGTACTTATAACAACACCACCGGTTGCAAGAGTTACAGGATAGTCAAGTACATACTTTACGTGATTTGCCCACTGCAGGGCTACTGCTCCATACGGGAGATTATAGAAAGCATTCAACATACCAGTTTGAAGACCTGTCAGAACATCTGCTATTGACAAGTTTATAAGTTGAGCATAACCTTTTAGTGCCTGAGCCAACTCACCAGCAACAGGATCGCCCGACCAAACCCAAAGTTTTACCCCATTAAAATCATCCAAACTCTTTATCTCCTTCTGTGAGAAAATATAAACAAAACCAATGGGAAAATAAGCAAGAAGTTCAAAACCTTTTTCGTTAAATTTCTGCTTCACATCCTTTTCAAACAATTTGATAGCATAATAAAATTCGTCATAACTTTTAAAAATACCAGGAAGCTCAAACATTCTCACTATACCATCCACAGCTCCAAGTCCATAACCTGTAAAACCTCCTCCATGAAGCTGCCCCATTCTTATCTTCCTGACCATTTCCGGTTCATCTCCCATTACCCCGCCCGGATACCAAACAATTTTGACTTTCCCACCTGTGTATTTTTCAAACTCATTTTTGATCTGATTCGCAATATTCATATATGAACTTCCCTCAGGAGATAATGCCCCAAACTTTATTGTGAAGGAAAGGATACCTATAGTTAATACATGATTTATCATAAACTTTAGTTTAACATTCCAAAAGTGAATTTTCAGAAAAATTCAACAATTTCTGATTCATCTCCCCTTCACTCTATATTCTGAAAGCCGCGTCAGGATTTCTGTAAGGAGCCAGGATGGATAAAGTTTTTCTTTAAGCTCATTCCAAACCCTCTCTTGAAATAGGATTTCAAGTTTTTTGATATCTTGATCCTGAAAACTTATTGGAGTAACATCTTTAGATTTAAGTAATTCAAAAGTACTCTGATTGTTCTTTCTATTCATTCTTGTTATCATCTCAATGAAATCTCTTATAGTATCTTCAAAATCTTTTTGCTTCCTCTGATCTATCTGTGAAAAAATTTCCTGATTCACAACAAAACCTATAAATGAAATAGTCAGAGGTTGAGCTACATAATATTTTATACCCTTGTCCCATCCAAGCGATGTCAAACCATAAGATGTATTATATAGCACATCCATATTTTGAAGATAGGTTGAAACATCCATCAAAGGAACAGGAACGGGCTTTATACCATATTCTTCCTGAAGAATTTTCCCCATATGTTCAGCCAGAATATCCCCTTTCCATATCCACACCCTTCTACCTCTGATATCATCAGGAGTTCTTATAGGAAACTTAGAGAAGACATGAACAGATCCGAACTCACCAAGGTGAACAAACTTTAGTTTGTAATCCTTTGCTATTTTTGCAAGCAGGGAAGAAATTTCATTTCTTAGCTTTTCAGCTTCTGATGCATCCTTAAAAATCATAGGTAGTTCAACAACTCTCATAGGTGGAATAAGGTAAGTGAGACCATTCCCTGTTAATGCTGCACAGTCGATTTTCTTTTCCTTCAGATTTTTAGCTATCTCCGGCTCATCTCCCACGGTTCCTGAGAAGTACCATGTTAGCTTTATTCCTGTTTTCTTCTCAACCTCATCGGCAGCTCCCTTTGCAAGCTTAGTCCACTCTGTTCCCTCTGGGGCTACAGTAGCACATTTCAAAACTATTTGAGCACTCAATGGAATTGGTAAGAAAGCCATAAAAACTATCAATTGACATACCTTCAATATTATATTCACCTTCCATTACCTCCTTGGTAATTCATACAATTATAAAAAATATGAACCTCGCAGAATTTTGAGCCCCGTATTATTTAATTTAAAATATTTCTCTTTATTTATGTTTTTCTTGTATTTTTCTATTTATGCTTTCTCGTGTATAACATAGAAAGCGTGCCTTACATTAATTCTTTTGATGGTTTAAAAATACACTATGAAATAGTAGGCAAAGGCAAAGAAACTGTATTCTTCATAATGGGACTCGGGATGGACAAGAGAGGATGGATTTTTCAAGTTCCACACTTTGCAGAAGATTTTCTGGTCTTTCTGATAGATAACCGCGGCATAGGTAAATCAGAAGTTCCTGATGGATTTTTCACCACAGAGGATATGGCAAAAGACATATATGAAATTATGAAAAAGGAAGGTATTGAAAAAGCTCACTTTGTTGGTGTATCCATGGGCGGGATGATAATGCAAAAGTTTGCGGCAAAATATGTAGATGCTGTGAAAAAACTTGTTCTTGTTTCTACACTCCATAAAGTCAATGACTTTGAAAAAGACCTCATAATAAAAGGGATGAAATTCGTAAAAGATATAGACATAAATACAATAGACGAAAAAATACTGAAACAATATCTAAATGTGTTTTTAGATACAAATCCGGAAAAAATACTTAGGTTCCTATCTGATAACCTCTTCACTAAAGATTTTTCAAAAAATAATATTGAATTTATCTTTGAATTTTTCTCCGACTATATAAAAAATGGATTTAATGTCAAAGGCTTTTTGAAACAACTTTATGCAGTCCTGCAACACGATTCTACAGATGATTTGAAAAAGATAAAAGCACAAACACTTGTTATCACAGGAGATGAAGATAAAATGGTTTCTCCCTCAAAATCAGAATTCATAGCTAAAAATATACCTTTCTCAAGATTGGAAATCATCAGGAATGGATCACACGCTTTGATATTTGAAAAATATGAAGAGTTTAATAAAATCGTAAAGGAATTTCTAGTATCATAGTTAAACAGAAAAATAACTCATAGGTGGAGGAATGATTATTATATATCTATGGCTGATGCCGTAAATTCTGTTAATAGGGTGGAAAACTCAACACCTCCCCCAAGGAGGGAGCAAACACCTCCCCCTCGGGAACCCCCTCCTCCTCCACCCCAACAACAGCCTCCAGAACGCCCTCCAAGAACAATAGATACATTCGCATAATCTCCAAATCAAGAATGTAAGTATTAAACAAATTATCAGAAGAATTGCCCCATCGGTTTTGCAAACATATATCTTACTTATTAACTGCTTTGTCAAATAAATATGTACCCAAAATTGTCAATTTCCCCTGACAAGTGGAGGATAAAAGTTTTTTGACACAGCATTTTAACCAGTTTTTGGCAACCCTTTCTTTGTAAAGTAAGCACTTTTAAGAATTAGAAATTAACTAAAAGGTTTTCCGCTTGTGAGCTATTATGTTAATCTGAATATCCTAAAATTTGATATATAAAGC